>JBIOJK010000105.1:0-11975 GCA_044450765.1 Myxococcota bacterium
CTCGATCGAGAACGAGACGCCGATTCCGCTGGAACGCGGCGTCGAGCGGAGCCTCGCCGACCCGGTGCATCCGATCCGCGTCGAGCCGGTCGGCGACGGCTTTCGCATCCACTGGGGCATGGCGCAGTCGGCCAACACCATGCCGTGTCGCCTGATGCAGGACCCCGTCGACGAGGCGTTCTATCTCGACCGCTACGAGATCTCGCGCGGCTACTCGGTCTTCAACACCGCGCTGTACGCGCGCAAGAACTTCCCCGGCCGGCTCGTCTCCTTCGTCGGGCGCACACGCCACGAGAAGACCGCGACGGGGGTCACGAGCCGAGCGCTCTCGGCGGCCGAGACACGCGAGTCACTCATCGGAGAGCTCGGGCTCTCGCGCGCGATCGTCGACGAGCTCGAAAAGACGGCCGGCTTCGGCTGAGCGCCGGTTCCTGATATCGTTCCTTCTCGCAACCTGAAAGGTCTGGCCCGATGGTTTCACTCCTCGCCCACGCAGCGGTCGGCGCGCTCACGGTCGTGATCTTCTTCCGCGCGAACGCCGATCTCTACCGGCGGGACTGGGTGGGATCGGAGGCGACGCTGCTCGAGCGCCTCTACTACACGCTGGCGGTCGCCTCGGTGTGCATCGGCTGGTACTTCAATCAGAAATACGTGTTCATGTACCCGGCCGAAGCGAGCTGGATCCACTACACCGTGATGTTGTTCGACAACCCGGCCGGTGGATCGGGAGCCCAGGACCTGATCATCACCAACGTCTTCCTGTTCCCGCTCTGGACGATGATCGACGGGCCGCGGCGGGGGCTCCGCCGCACGTGGATCTACTTCGTGATGAGTCTCTTCACGAGTTTCGGGTTCGCAATGGCGCTGTATCTCGCCGCGCAGGAACGGCAGATACGCTGGCTCGCGAGGCCGCAGTGACTGCCGAAACCGACTTCGACGTCATCGTCGTCGGCGCAGGCCACAACGGACTCGCCGCGACTGCACTTCTGTCTGCGCGCGGCCTGCGCGTTCTGTGTTTGGAGAAGAACTCGTATGCGGGCGGAATGGCCGGAACGCGCGAGATCCTGACCGGCTGCCGCAACGACGTGGGCGCGAGCTTGGCCTTTCCACTCGCGAAGGGGCTCGCCGAGCAGCTCGAGCTGGCGCGCTACGGCGTCGAGTTCATCGATCTGCCGATCATGGCCACGAACCTGAATTCGCCGAGCTCGCCGCCCGCGATCTTCTACTCGAACCCGCTGCGGATGGCGCTGTACGTTCTCCGGCACTTCGGCCTGAGCGCGACGCTCGGCTTCGTGCGGCTGATGGCGTTCTGCAAGTACCCCGCGAGCCTGATGGGTCGCTTCACGCCGCGGAGCCTGCCGCGGACACTCGACGAGCTGCTCGCGAGCGCGCCGAACGCGCGCCGGCGGAGACAGATCGAGCTCGCCTTCACGGGCAGCGCGATGGATCTCATCGATCGCTTCCTTCCGGACCGGGTGCGTCACCGCACGCTGCGCGCGCTCGCGGCCTTCGCCGCGGTGCAGTCCACCTACAAGGGCCCGTTCACGCCGGGCAGTGCGCTGTGTCTCGTCTACACCTTCGCGCAGAACGAGGGCGGCGGGCTCATGCGGCGCGTCAGGGGCGGCATGGGATCCCTCTCCGAGGCTCTCTGCCGTTCGATCGCCGACAAGGGCGGCGCGCTGCGCTTCAAGTCCGCGGTGAAGCGGATCCGGATCGAAGGCGGCCGAGCGACCGGGGTCGAGCTGCGCGATGGCCGATGCATCACCGCTCGGGCGGTGATCTCGAACCTCGACAAGCCGGCGACGTTCTTCCGCCTCGTGGGTCGCGAGTACCTCGACGCGGCGCTGACGGAGCGGATCGAGCGCATCGAGCACCGCGGCGCGTACATGCACCTGGTCTTCAAGCTGCGGCGCCTGCCGCGCTACGGGCCACCGCTCGAGCACCTGAACGCGGATCCACTCACGCGCTTCAACACCACGCTGGTTCCCGATCCCGAGCTCCAGCAGGCGAGTTACGACGCCTGTCGCCGCGGCGAGGTGCCCGAGCACCCACCCGTCGGCATGCAGATTCCGACGGTGATGGACCCGAGCCTAGCCCCGGCCGGCTTTCACATCGCGACCACTTACGGCTTCTTCTTCCCCTGCGAGGCGCCGAAGGAGGAGCGCGGCAAGCTTCGCGACGAGATGGCGGAGCGGATCCTCGACCGTCTCAGTGAATTCCTGCCCGACCTGCGCGAGTGCATCACGGAGCGCGCGGTCTTCTCCTCGGATCACTTCGCCGTCATGCAGGGCGCGACGAATGGCGACTTCACACACGGTCTCATTCATCCCGAGCAGATGATCGGCGAGCGCTTGCTGTTGCCGGGCTCCGCGCACGCGACGCCCATTCCCGGTCTCTATCTCTGCGGCGCGTCCTGTCACCCCGGACCGGGCGTGACATTCCTTCCCGGCTACGGCGCCGCGCACGAGGTGGCCGAGGCGCTGGGCGCTGCCCCGTAGCCACGACGGTTCGTGGCGGCCACGAAGCTTCGCGGCTGCCACGAATTCTCGTGGGCGACCCGCCGAGTCACTCTTCGGCTAAGTCCGCGATAACGCTGGCGACGGGCAGATGCGAGCCGCTGGCATCCGGCTTGCTCATGTGTCCTCCCAAGGGAGGACGACTCGAATGTTCCGAATCACCAGCCGGCCGAATGGACCCCGCGAGACACAGCTCGTGCTCGAGGGTTGGCTCGTCGGCGAGACGGCCGAGGAGCTCCGGCGGATCTCTAGCGAGATCTCGATTCAGGGCCGGCGCATCTCGCTGGATCTAGTCGCCCTCCGGTACGCCGACGCGGCGGGCATCAGCCTGCTGCGCGAGCTGATCGCGGACTCGGCCGAACTGCAGGGCGCCTCAGGATTCGTGAGCGCGCTGCTCGGGGAGCCCACCCCATGACGAACCCCGCTCAGATTTCCGATCCTGAACCGGTTGCGCAGGGCCTCGCGTGCGCAATCGACCGTGACGCGCAGCTCGTCGTACGGCTGCGCGCGGGCGACGAGGCGGCCTACGCCGAGATCGTGCGCCGCTACCACGGGTCGCTCGTGCGGGTCGCGAGCGCGCACGTGCGCAGCGTGGCGGTCGCCGAGGAGATCGCACAAGACACGTGGCTCGCCGTGCTGAACGGGCTCGCGCGCTTTGAAGGGCGCAGCTCGTTCCGAACGTGGCTGTTCACGATCGCAGCAAACCTGGCCAAGACGCGCGGTGCGCGCGAAGCCCGCTCGGTCCCATTCTCGGCGCTGGGGCGTGTGGATGGCGACAACGAGCAGCCGGTCGAGGCCGACCGCTTCCTCGCGGACGGCCACTGGGCCGCTCCCCCGGTCGATTGGCGGGATCCCGAGGCGCGCCTTCACGACAGCGAGACATTGGCGCAGATCGAGCGCGCCATTGCGCAGCTGCCCGAAGCGCAGCGCACGGTGATCACGCTGCGCGACGTGCGCGGTCTGGATTCTTCGGAGGTCTGCGAGCTGCTCGGGATCACAGACGGGAATCAGCGCGTCCTGCTCCACAGAGCGCGGGCCAAGGTCCGCCGAGCGCTCGATGCCGTGCTCTCGGCGGCGTGAGGCGGAGAGCGCGAGCGACGAACGCCGGCTCATGTGCCGGCGCCGGAGACCTCGACTCTGATCCTGTAGAGCCCGGTGCGCGCCGTCATGTAGAGGGTTTTGCGGTCGGCGTCGCCCCAAGCGAAGTTGGCGGGCAGCTCGGGCGTGACGATCTGGCCGATGTGCGCGCCGGCGGGCGACAGGATCCACACGCCGCCCGGACCCGACACGTAGAGGTTCCCGAGTGAGTCGACCTTGAGCCCGTCGAGTGCCTCCTCACCGGGCGCGCCGCCCATGTCGAAGAAGACTCGGCCCTTCGAGAGCGAGCCGTCGCGAGCGACCTCGTAGCGCATCACCACCTTCTTCGCGGTGTCCCAGTTGGTGACATACAGAAACCTCTCGTCGGGCGAGAACGCGATCCCGTTCGGCCCGGAGAGGTCCTGACTCACGAGCTCGAGGCCGTTCGCGTCGAGCTTGAACACTCCCGAGTACGGCAGCTCGCGACGCGGGTCGGCGTCGAACTTCGGCAGGCCGAAAGGAGGGTCGGTGAAGTAGAGCGTCCCGTCGGAGCGGTAGACGAGGTCGTTGGGGCTGTTGAGGCGCGCGCCCCGGTAGCGCTCGGCGAGCACCGTCTCGGTACCGTCGGCGGCGAGCTTCGCGACCCGGCGATTGCCATGCTCGTCGATCGTGAGCGCGCCGTCGCGCGGGTCGAGCGCGAGCCCGTTCGAGCCCGGCTGGCCGTACTCGGCGACGTCGGGACCTTGGTAGCCGCTCTCCCCGCGGAACACGGAGACGCTGCCGCCGCTCGAGGGATCGTAGCGATAGATGCGATTCCGGTTCGGATCGCTGAAGAGGAGAAAGCCGCCGCCCCGCGGGACCCAGACTGGTCCTTCCGTGAACTTGAAGCCCTCGGCGACCTTCTCGACCCGTGCGTCCCGCGCCAGCGCGCGGTCGAGCGCGGGATCGAGCCTTTCGATGGCCGCGTCGACACGCGCCGGTGCCAGGGCGTGCGGTGACTTGTAGAAGGCGAGCAGCGCGCGGCGGATCCAGATGTAGTTGGCGGGCGGATCCGAGATTGGCCCGTTCACGGCGAAGATCGCCACGGTCGCGCGTTCGCCCGGGGTCGCGCTGCCGCTGACCAGTCGGCGATTGGGCATGTTCCAGCCCGCGATCACGGCGCCGCCGCTCTGGCCGAGGCCGGTCGGCTGCAGCGCGAATGGAAGACTCCCGTTCACCCAGACTTCCGCGTAGTCGTCGACCACTGTCTCGAAGACGACCGTCGCGCCAGCGGTCTCGAAGTTGCCGATGCGCTCCGGAATCGCGACGTGGAGTCGGTACCAGGCGAACGACACGCGGCCGTTGCCGTGGCGATCTTCGAGCGAGGTGGGCGCGAGCACGGGCCACGCCGAATCGTCGAAGTCGGCTGGACCGGCGAGCGGCTCCAACGTGTGAGTCCTGTTCGGCGGACCGGACGGCTTGTGGTCCGGGCCCGCGGCGCGGAAGTCGACCTCGCGGAGCTGTGCGTCGCTGTAGCGCCAGATCGCGCTCGCCTGCAGCGCCCCATCGGAGGTGCGCAAGTCGAGCACCGCGTCGGGAGGACCGCTCGGCAGGTCCTCGGCGCGCGAGGGCTCCGTCAGCTCGAGCCAGGCCCAGATTCCCACCGCCGAGAAGAAGAGAGCTCGCTTGAAACGCATGCTCCGGGGTCGCCGCGGAGCCTTGCGTGTTACGCTGAAACAAATTCAAGAGTCGCGAGACGGCCTATTCGGATGACCTGCAAAGAGCTCGCTGAACTCGTCACCGACTACCTGGACGGTGCGCTGCCGGTGCGGGAGCGCTTGGCCTTCGACCGCCACATCGCGCTGTGCCCCGACTGCGGCCGCTACCTGGAGCAGATGCGCCACGCCGTGACGACGTTGGGGCGCTTGCCGCCCGAGCCGATCCCGCCGGACGTCGAGGCGAAGCTGCTCGCGCAGTTCCGCGACTGGAAGCGGGAGCGGGCCCGGAAATAGTCGCCGTTCGGCCCGGCGTGGCGCGGGCTCTCGCGCGCCGCAAACGGCCGTGAGTCACCCGCTCTTGGCCGCATCCTCGAGACAGCGCGCCACGAGCGCCGTCCAGCCCGTCTGGTGACTTGCGCCGAGCCCCTTGCCGGAGTCGCCGTGGAAGTACTCGTAGAACAGCACCAGATCTCGGAAGTGCGAGTCGCTCGCGTAGCGCGGGTCGCCGCCGTGGCAGGGGCGCGCACCGGCCTCGTCGGGCAGGAAGGTGCGCGCCAGCCGCATCGAGAGCTCGGCAGCGACTGCGCCCAGCGGCAGCATCGTTCCCGACCCGGTCGGACACTCCACGCGGAGTGACTCACCATAGAAGTGCGCGTAGCGCTGCAGCGCTTCGCTGAACAAGTAGTTCATCGGGAACCAGATCGGCCCCCGCCAGTTCGAGTTTCCGCCGAAGAGCGAGCTGTTCGACTCACCCGGGACGTAGTCGACCCGGTATTCCCGCCCCTCCGTCTGGAAGACATACGGTTGATCCCGGTGGAAGCGCGAGATCGAGCGGATCCCGTACGGCGAGAGGAACTCGTCCTCGTCCAGCGCGTAGCGCAGCACGCGCACCAGCCGATCGCGCGAGGCGACGGACAGCAGAGATCGCTCGCGACCTGCCGAGTCACGCGCCATCTCGACGTGCTTGGCGAGCCCGGGGCGATTCGCGACGAACCAGCGGAAGCGCGCAGCGAAGTCGGGCAGGCGGTCGAGCGTCTCGGAGTCGATCACCTCGGCGGTGAACAGCGGCACGAGGCCGACCAGGGAGCGCAGTTTCAGCGGCCGTGACTCGTGGTCGACGTGGAGCTGGTCGTAGTAGAAGCCGTCCGCTTCGTTCCAGAGCCCCGTGCCGCCGAGCGTGTTCATCGCGTCGGTGATCGCGACGAAGTGCTCGAAGAACTTCGTCGCGAGGTCTTCCGCCGCCGGGTCCTCGCGCGCGAGCTCGAGCGCCATCGCCAGCATCGTCGCGCAGTAGAACGCCATCCACGCGGTGCCGTCGGCCTGCTCGAGGTGGCCGCCCGTCGGCAGCGGCTGCGACCGGTCGAAGACGCCGATGTTGTCGAGCCCGAGAAAGCCGCCGGCGAACAGATTGTGCCCCTCGGGGTCCTTGCGATTCACCCACCAGGTGAAGTTGATCAGCAGCTTGTGAAACACGCGCGACAGAAACACGCGGTCGCGCTTGCCCCGCGCCGCGGCGATCTTGTAGACGCGCCAGCAGGCCCATGCGTGCACCGGCGGATTCACGTCGCCGAACGCGAACTCGTACGCGGGAATCTGGCCGTTCGGGTGCGTGTACCACTCGCGCAGCATCAGCACGAGCTGGTCCTTCGCGAAGTCGGGATCGACGCGCGCGACGGTCACGAGATGGAACGCGAGATCCCACGCCGCGTACCAGGGGTACTCCCATTTGTCGGGCATGGAGATCACGTCGGCGTTGTTCAAGTGACGCCAATCCGCATTCCGGCCGCGCGTGCGCTCCCTGGGCGGCGGCGGCTGCGTGGGGTCTCCCTCGAGCCACTCTTCCACGTCGTAGTAGTAGAACTGCTTGCTCCAAAGGATTCCGGCGTACGCCTGGCGCGCGACCCGGTGCTCATCCGAGCCAAGCGGGTGGGGAATGCGCGCCGCATAGAACTCGTCGGCCTCGCGGATGCGCGCCGCGAAGACGCGCTCGAACTCCGGACCGAACGGCTGACGCATTTCGGTGTCGGCCTGCGAGAGGCGCAGGCGCAGCACGACTTGCCCGCCGGCCGGAATCTCGAGGCGATAATGCGGCGCCGCCTTCGAGCCCTCGCCGTTCACCGCGGTCGCGCTCGTTCGGCCGTGCACCACGTGCTGGTGAAACGCGTCCTTCACGCAGGGCGAGGAGTTCGGCGCCCCGAACAGGCGCTCGCTGTTGGTCTCGTTCTCCGTGGCCAACACGGGCGGAATGACTCCCGCGGCCGAGTCGAATGCGAGCTGGTAGCGGCCGAGCCCCGGCTGCTCGATCAGCAGCAGCCCCTCGTCCTTCACGCGTATCGAGCCCTTCGGGGGCAGCAGCTCGCTGGTGCGACCCCACGACCACGAGTTCCGGAACCAGATCGTCGGCAGCACGTGCGCGACCGCCGCCTCGGGACCGCGGTTCGCGACCGTGATGCGAATCAGCACGTCGTCCGCCTCGGCCTTCGCGTACTCGGCGGTCACGTCGAAGTAGCGATTCTCGTCGAACGCGCCCGCGTCGGACAGCTCGAACTCCGGGTCCTCTTTGCCGCGCGCGCGGTTCTCGTCGATCAGCCGTTGGTACGGGAACTCCACCTGCGGGTACTTGTAGAGCGCCTTCAGATAGGAGTGAGTCGGCGTCGAGTCGAGGTAGTAGTAGAGCTCCTTCACGTCCTCTCCGTGGTTCCCCTGGGGCCCGGTGAGTCCGAAGAGGCGCTCCTTCAGGATCGGGTCACGCCCGTTCCAGAGGGCGAGCGCGAAGCAGAGCCGCGCCTGGCGGTCGCAAATGCCGAGCAGGCCGTCCTCGCCCCAGCGGTACGCGCGGCTGCGCGCGTGGTCGTGCGGGAAGTACCCCCAGCTGTCTCCGTTCGCGGAGTAGTCCTCGCGCACCGTCGCCCACTGACGCTCTGCGAGGTAGGGACCCCATCTGCGCCAGTCACTTTGCGGATGCGGCGACGCGGCGAGGCGGGTCGACTCGGCGTCCAGCTCGAGCGGATTCTTGGACATCTTCACGGTGGATTCCTCCGGTTGCGGACGAATGGGGCACTCACGGGCTCTCCTCGAGCCGCAGCGCGTGGCCGTCGGGATCGCGAATCACCAGACCTCGGCGGAAGCCATTCGCGGCCCCGTCGACGGCGACGGCACCCGGCGCGACGGCGTCGATGCCCGACACTTCCAAGCGGGTGAGCCAGTACGCCACGTCGTTGGCGCGCAGGTCGTCCGGCAGGGGCCGCCCGTCCGCCGGCGCGAGATACTCGAGCAGCTCGATGCCCGGCCCGGCGGCTGCGCGCAGGCCGGTGATGTGCACACGCGAGGCGAACACGGCGTTCAGGCGCTCCTGCTCGATGCCTGAGTTCTCGCTCTCGCCGCCGACGCGCAGCCCCAGGCGATCGCGATAGAACGAGACGCTGCGGGCCGTGTCGGACACGGCGATCGCCGTGTGGTCGATTCCGAGAAACAGCGACTCACTCGGTTCCTGCCAGCGCGGTGCGCCCTTGCCTTCGGGGAACCAGATCAGCTCCAGGTTGTGGTCGTCCGGGTCGCGGAAGTAGAAGGCGCGGATCCCTGCGGCCGCTCTGTTCGACGCCGGAATGCGCTGTGGCTCGGACGAGACCTGGCGCACGTGCGCGGCGCGCAGCGCGGCGTACGCCGCGTCCATGTCGCGCACCACGATCGCCATGTGCTGGAAGCTGAGGTCATTGCTCCGCTCGCCCGCTGGCTTCGCGCGGCCCAGCGGAGCGCGGACCTCGACGAGCTCGACGCACTCGAGCCCGAGCGCGAGCCGCACGATGCGTGCGCGAAGGCCGGGCAACGACTGGAGCTCCGCCAGCCCGGAGTCAGTGACCTCGCGTTCTGCGACGCGCTTGAACGAGAGCACGCCGACGTAGAACTGCGCCGCGCGGTCCGCGCTGCCGACGGTGAGCTGCAGGCAGCCCACCGCGCGCACGACCGGCTCCGCGCGCCCGCCAGAAGCGAGCCCGCCCGCCAGCGCCAGCAGCGCGACCGCGAGGGAGATGCGGAGCGCTCTCACCACTAGCCCAACCGCTTCTTCAGCTGGTCGCCGACGCGCAGCGCGTTGGCGATGATCGTCAGCGTGGGATTCACGGCGCTGGCGGACGGGAAGAAGCTCGCGTCGACGAGGTAGAGGTTGTCGAGCTCGTGCACGCGGCAGTCGCGGTCGAGCACCGACGTCTTCGGGTCGTCTCCGAAGCGCGCGGTTCCGCACTGGTGCGAGCACACGCGGACCGGCATTCGGTCGGCGTGGAAGTCGCGGTCGGGGTCGAAGCCGGCCCCTTCGGTCGCGCTGAAGACTTCCGCGGTCTTCCGCAGCAACCGGTCGTGTGACTCGCGGTTGTTCTCCTCATAGTCTACGACGATCCGACCGTCCGCTCCGAGGCGCACCCGGTTCCGTGGATCCGGGAGATCCTCGGTCGTGACCCAGAATTCGAACGAATGGGTCGCGAGATACTCTGGAGAGTGGCCGGGGATGGGCGGCGCGCCGCGCAGCAGCTGCGCCGGCGTGCGGTTCAGCGGCTGGATCAACCCGAGCGGAAACTCCGAGTCCGGGGCGCCGTGGTAGAAGTCGAAGATCGCGAACGTCTTCTGCAAGACCGAGTGATTCTCGCGGCGCGAGAGCGCGAATGCCGCCGAGTTCTGGTGGCACATGTAGTTGCGGCCGAGCAGACCCGAGGCGTTCGCGAGCCCGTCGGGGTGGCGTTCGGACGCGGAGCGCAGCAGCACGGCGGTGGAGTTGATCGCACCGCAGGCCAGCGCGACGACGTCCGCCGAGTGAGTCTCGATCCGACCGCCGCGCTCCACCTCCACCGCGCGCACCGAGCGGCCCAAGGGATCGGTCTCCAGCCGAACCACCTTCGCGCCGGTGAGCAGTGTCACATTGGGGTACGCGAGCGCCGGCTCGACGCAGATGGTCTGGGCGTCGGCCTTGCCCTTCACGAGACACGGGAAGCCGTCGCAGGTATCGCAGCGGATGCACGAGTCGCGCTCGCGCCGCTCGTCGTCGAGCAAGAGGCCGAGCGGCAGCGGAGAAGCGTGCACGCCGGCGCGGGCGAAGTCGGAGACGAGCTCGCGCACGCGCGACTCGTGGCGAATCGCCGGGTAGCGGTAGCCGCGGCTCGCGGGTCCGTCGGTCGGCTCGGCGCCGCGTTCGCCGCGCACGCGCCAGAGGTGCTCGGCCTCCGCATAGTAGGGCTCGATCTCCTCGTACGAGATCGGCCAAGCTGGCGAGAGCCCGCCGGCGTGAGTCACCTCTCCGAAGTCCGAGGGTCGCATGCGCAGAGTCGCGGCGCCCCACACTTTGGTGTTGCCGCCGACCGCGTACTTGATGCCGGGTTTGAAGGCGGCGCCGTTCCGGTCAGTCCAGGTCTCGTCGGCATCGTAGCGGCCATCGAGCTGGACCGCCTTCACGTCCCAGTTCTCTTTCTCGCGCGGGAGATACTCGCCGCGCTCGAGCAACAGAATGCGCTTGCCGGTCGGCGCGAGTCGCTGCACGAGCGTACCGCCGCCTGCCCCGCTGCCCACGATGATGACGTCCCAGTGACTCATTGCGCTCCCTCGCCGTGCGGCTCGAAGCCGCAGAAGATGCAGCGGTACCGATCGGAGTGTTGGAGCTTGGCGCAGTGCACTTGCGCCGCTCCGCGCGCGACGCGCACCAGCTCGGCCGCGGCCAACATGCCGAGCACCGGCGCCGCGAGGTAGATCCAGAGATCGCGCCAGAATCCGGGGAAGAACGCCGACGCAAGGCTGCGCGCGGGGTTCATGCTCATTCCCGAGAGCGGCGCCTCGAAGGTGATGAACAAGGCGACGAGGCCGCCGCAGAACAGGCCGGTGTAGGGCGCGAGCCGGGGTGCGCTCGTGCAGACGAGCGCGGTGCTCATCAGCCCGAAGCTGATCGCCAGCTCCGCCGCGAACGCGACTCCGGCGCCGCCGACCCCGGGAAGTGTCGCGATCCACGAGACTGGCTCACTCTCGAACGGGCGGCCGAGCGCAAGCGCGACCAGCGCGATCCCCGCGATTCCGCCGGCGATCTGCGCAGCGGCGTAGCCGAGCGCGTCGCGCCGCGTGACCTTGCCGAGCCTCAGGTAGGTGAGCGTCATCGACGGATTCATGTGCGCCCCGGAGCGTTTTCCAAGCGGCGAGTAGACGAGCGCGATCGCAGTCAGTCCCATGGCAGCACCGATCATGGCGCGGCGTGCGAACGGGCTCGGCACTGCGAGGCGGAGCGCTGAGCCCGGCGCCTCGAACACGGTGGTGACGACGCCCGCCGACACCATGAACAGGCCGAGCAGGACGGCCTCGATCGCGTACTCCCTCCAGTGCCCGCGCATCAGAGTCCCCGCGCGAACTCGATCACGTTCTTGATGCCGTTCGCCTTGCCCAGCAGCAGTGACTGGTGCTCCTCGACTGCGAAGCGCCCCGTGATCAGGCCGCGCACCTGCTTCGGCCAGCGCCGATCGAACTCAGCCAGGTGGTGGATCGCGGCTTCGAAGGAGGCGCGGTCGGCGTTCACGGTGCCGAACAGCACCTGGTTGTGGAGCACCATGCGCTTCATGAGATAGTCCGCGTCGAGGCTGATCGGCGCCTTTCGTCCGGGCACGCCGGTGAACACGAAGACGCCGTTCGCGCCCAACACGCGCATCAGGTCGAAGGACGC
>JBIOJK010000106.1:0-11838 GCA_044450765.1 Myxococcota bacterium
CCCTGGCGCGGGGGCGTGAGGTCGTGGGGGTGGCGGGCCTCGAGCTCGAGTGCGTGCGGGTGGTGGGCCTCGCGCCGCGGGCCGCGACGATTGGCGCTATGGGGCGCGAGCCAGGGGCGCCAGACCTCTTGGTCGCGCGCGCCGCCCATCTGCCCGGCGAGTCGCCCCGCCCGCCCGAGCGCCGAGCGCGCCGCCTCCTCATCGAGCAGCGGGCGGTACGCGCCGAGCGAGCAGCGCAACCGGCGCAGCGCGACGCGCACGTCGTGAACCGCCTCGCCGTCCTCGGGGTCGCCGGCGCGCGTGAGTGCGGCGCGCGCCTCGTCGAGCTGGCGCAGCGCGAGCAGGCGCGCACCCTCTTCGGCGAGCCGCAGAACCTCGGTGCGCTCGAGCTCCACCATTCGGTGTACCTACCGCAACCCTCGGAGCTGGCCCGGCCGTAGCAGCCAGAGCAACCGCCCCTGTCCGGGCGCGATGCGATCGGGAAGCTCGACCAGACACGCGCCGCCCTTGCCGAGCTCGAGCCACGGCGTCGACAGCCCCGAGACCAGCCACGCGACCAAGTGAGACAGATCCGGCTCGTGACCGACGATCGCCACCTGCTCGACGCCTTCCTGGCCGCCGAGCCAGGCGCTGACCTGCGGAGGCGAATGACCCGGCGCGAGGACGTCGACCTCGGTCACCTCCACGTCGTCGAGCTCGCGTGCCAGCGCGTCCGCGGTCTCCCGTGCGCGGCGCAGCGGGCTCGACGCGAGCAGGTCGACCTCGCCGACCATGCGCGCGAGCGCGCGCGCGGCGCGTTCAGCGCGCTTGCGGCCCGCGTCGCTGAGCGGCCGCTTCGCGTCCGCGTCCGCCGAGCCTTCGCGCGGCTCGGCCAGTTCGTGGCGCAGCACGAGCAGCTTCATTCGAGCCCCCCTGCAGCTCGACCGGAGTATACCGGCTCAGGACGCGAGCGAGCGCAGCGCGAGCGCCGCGTGCAGGGCGATGCCGTGGACCATGCCGTCCTCGTTCAGGACCATGCGGTTCGAGTGACACGGTGCGCGCAGCGCCGGGTCCTCTGGCCGCACGCCGAGGAAGAGCATCGCCCCGGGGATCTGCTCGAGAACGAACGAGAAATCCTCGGCGCCCATCAGCGGGGACGGCATCGCCAGATACGCGGATTCGCCGAGCACCTCGCCCACGACGCCGCGCGCGAACTCGCTCTGCGCCGCGTCGTTGACCGTGACTGGGTAGCCCTGCAGGACCGACACTTTCGCCACCGCGCCGTGCGCCGCCGCGATGCCCTCCGCGACCTGCAGCAGGCCGGCGTGTGCGCGCTCGCGCGCGCGCGGCGAGGTCGCGCGGATCGTGCCCAGCAGCTCGGCGCTCTCGGGAATCACGTTGCCGGTCGTGCCGGCGGCGATCTTCGTCACGCTGATCACGACCGGATCGAACGCGTCGATGCGGCGAGTCACGAAGCTCTGGATCGCCTGCACGATCTCGCACGCGACCGGAATCGGGTCGAGCGCGTCGTGCGGCATCGAGGCGTGCCCTCCGCGACCGGTGAGCGAGATCGCGAAGAAGTCGGCCGACGCGAGCAGCGAGCCGGCACGCGATGCGACGCGCCCGACGGGCACCCGCGGGTCGATGTGCAGGGCGAACGCGCGAGACACTTCACCCGGATCGAAGAGCTTCTCGCCGAGCATGATGCGCGCGCCGGCGAAGCCTTCCTCGCCCGGCTGGAACAGGAAGAGCACGTCGCCGCGGAGTGACTCGCGGTGCCGCACCAACAGGCGCGCCGCCGACGCCAGCATGGCCGTGTGCGCGTCGTGGCCGCACGCGTGCATGCGGCCCGCGACCCGCGATGCGAACGGCAGGCCGGTGTCTTCCGGCATCGGCAGCGCGTCCATGTCGGCGCGCAGCAGCACGGTCGGCCCGCGGCCGCCGCCGCGCAGGCGCGCCACGACGCCGCTCGTCTCGCTGCTGCGCGCGAGCTCGAGGCCGAGATCGCAGAGTGATTCGAGCACCGCCGACGTCGTCTCGGGCAGATCGAGCCCGAGCTCGGGCCGCTCGTGAATTCGGCGCCGCAGCTCGATCGCGCGGGGAAGCGCGGCGCGCGCCTCTTCGAGCAGCTTCGGCGGCAGCGAAGTCACTCGCGCGGCCGGCGCTCGACGACGAGCACCTCGAAGCGACCCGACGGTCCGATCCAGGCGGACGCGGCCCACGAGATCAGACTCACGACGATCGAGGCGAGCAGGGCAGAGCCGAAGCCCGCGAGGTGCATGCCCGGCACGAATAGCGCGACCAGGCCGAGCATGGCCGCGTTCACGACCAGCAGAAACAGCCCCAGCGTGAGCAGGGTGAGCGGCAGAGTCAGCAATACGAACACCGGTCGGACGACCGCGTTCACGACCCCGAGCAGCAGCGCCGCGAGGATCAAGCTCGCGGTTCCGTCGATCGACAGACCCGGCACGAGCTTCTGCGCGACCCAGAGCGCGAACGCGCCAATCGCGAGGCGGATCAGGAAGCCGCTCATCAGTGGTTCTTATCTTACTACGTTCGCCTGCGGCTCACTGCGCGCGGCTGCGCCGCTTGCGCGGTGCCTCGGGGCGGCCCTCGGCACCTCTGTGTCGTGGTTTCGCTGCGTCCGACCCCTACGCGAGGTCGAAGACGAGGACCTGCGAGGGCTCGAGGGACTCGAGCTCGAGCGCGCGCTCGTCGGAGAGCGCGGCGCCGTCGCCGGCGGCGAGCTTCTCGCCGTTCGCGCGCACGGACCCGCGCGCGAGCTGGACCCAGGCGTGGCGCCCCGCGGCGAGCGGATGCTTCACACGCGCGCCGCCCGGCAGGCGGCCGAGGTGGAGCGTCACGTCCTGGTGTACGGTGAGCGAGCCCTCCCGGCCGTCCGGCGACGCGATCAGCCGGAGCCGGTCGCGCATCTCGCCGGAGCCGAAGTCGCGCTGCTCGTAGCCGGGCGCGAGGTTCTGCTTCGCCGGCAGGATCCAAATCTGCAGAAAGTGCACGAGCGCGTCGCGCGAGGCGTTGTACTCGCTGTGAGTCACTCCGCTTCCGGCGCTCATGCGCTGCAGCTCGCCGGGCCTGATGACCGAGCTGTTGCCGAGGCTGTCCTTGTGCTCGAGGGCGCCCTCGAGCACGCAGGTCAGGATCTCCATGTCGCGGTGCGAGTGCGGAGGAAAACCCTTGCCCGGCTGGACGCGATCCTCGTTGATCACGCGCAGTGCGCGGAAGCCCATCTGCTTCGGGTCGTGGTAGTCACCGAACGAGAAGCTGTGCCGGCTGTCGAGCCAGCCGTGCTGCGCGTGACCGCGCTGGTCGCTTCGGCGAAGCTGGATCATGCGGCAACCATAGGGCAGGGGAGCGGGGTCGGCAGCCCCCCGGCCCACGGCTCTGGCCGGCGAGTCAGTCGCGAGGCTTCCGCCTGTGACTGCGCGCGGGATCGATTCCGACGGATGCGGCGACCTGTCGCCAGAGAGCCTCGACCACCCGCTCCGGCGGCGGCCGCGGCGAACGCGCGAGCGCTTCGACCATGACGAGCCGCATCGCGCCGAACATGGCGGCGCCGGCGAGCCCCGGGTCGATTCCCACCGGCAGCTCCCCGCGGCGCTGGGCGCGGCGGATGCTGCGCGCCGCGCGCTCGACGACGAAGGCGATGCGCGCCGACTCCTTGCGCGCGACTTCGGGGTCGCGCCCGAGCGGCCCGTAGACGACCGCGGCGAATGGCTCCGCGTAGTGGAAGCGCACGCCCCGCTCGAGGCGGATCCGCTCGTGGCGCGCCCACTCACCTTCCGCGTCGAGGTCCGCGTCCAGCACTTCGGCGTGGAAGCGGTCGAAGAAGTCGTCGACCAGCGCCGAGACGAGCCCGGCCTTCGAGCCGAAGTAGCGATTCACCAGGCTCGGCACGACCCCGGCCGCATCGGCCACCTTCGCCAGCTCGACGCCGCCGCGCGTCGCGACCGCGAGGCGCCGCGCGACGTCGAGCAGGCGCTGGCGCGTGGCGCGGCCCTTCGGCGTGGACGGGGCCGCGGGCAGACTCTCGGTTGACACGTCCCGGAGGCTCGTCGAAAATAGAAGTGAAGTCAATTCACAAATCAGCCCGGGACCGAAGAGCCCATGGGGGAGTGACTGACATGGCGACCCTGCTCGACGACCGCGGTGTCATGGAGCGCGTCTTCGCTCACATCGACGCGGGCACGACCGACCGCAGCGCGGGCTGCTGGCGCGAGCCGGTCGCCCACTACCGCTCGCGAGAGCGACTGGACGCGGAGCTTGCGCGAGTTCTGCGCCGCTGGCCGACGCCGTTCTGCCCCTCGGTCGCGCTGGCCGGGGCCGGCTCGTACCTGGCGCGCGAAGCCGCCGGCACGCCGCTCTTCGCGGTGCGCGGAGACGACGGCCAGGTGCGCGCGTTCCGCAACGCCTGCCGCCATCGCGGCATGCAGGTCGCGACCGGAAGCGGCTGCGCGAAGGCGTTCGCGTGCCGCTACCACGGCTGGACCTACGGCCTGGACGGCGGGCTGCGCCACCTGCCGCACGCCGACGGCTTCCCGGAGCTGTCGCGCGAGCGACACGGGCTGGTGTCGGTCCCGTGCGAGGAGCGGAGTGGGATCGTGTTCGTCGCGCAGGAGCCGCGCGCCGGCGACCTGGACGCGCTCGCCGATCTGCCCGAGCTGATCGGAAAGGACCAGGTGCTCTTCGCCAGCCGCGAGTTCACGATCGCCTCCAACTGGAAGATCTTCCTCGAGGGCTTTCTCGAGGGCTACCACATCAAGACGACCCACCCGACGAGCTTCTATCCGTTCGGCTTCGACAACCTGAATCTCGTCGAGTATTTCGGCCGCAACAGCCGCGTGACGTTCCCGTTCCAGCGCATGCGCAAGCTGGCCGCGCTACCCCCCGAGGAGCGCCGGATCGAGGGCTCGCTCACGTACGTGTATCAGCTCTTTCCGAACGCGATCGTGACCATGCTCTCCCACCACACGGTGCTGTTGACGCTGGAGCCGATTTCGCTGGGAGAGACTCGCGTCTTCACCTTCCTGCTCTCGAACCGGCCCGCGAGCGACCCGGAAGCGGCGGCGGACGCGGCGCGCGACGCCGCGTTCGTGAATCAGACCGGCGGCGCCGAGGATGCGGCCATGGTGTCCGCGATCCAGAGGGGCATGGCCAGCGGCGCGAACGAGTTCTTCCTGTTCGGCGAGTTCGAGGGGGCGATCGCGCACTTCCACCGGGAGCTGGACGCGCTGCTCGGATAGAATGGCGACTTCGCACCGAAGGGAGTCACCATGGGCAAGCTCACAGGCAAAGTCGCGCTGGTCACGGGCGCGAGCCGCGGCATCGGCAAGGAGATCGCGCGGCTGTTCGCGGAGGAGGGCGCGCGGGTCGCGTGCACGGCGCGCACGGTCGAGGAGGGAGAGCACAAGCTCGCGGGCTCGCTCTCGACCACGATCGCCGAGATCGCGCGAGCGGGCGGCGAGGCGGTTCCGATCGCCGGCGACGTCTCCTCGTTCGATGACTGCGAGCGCATCGTGCGCGAGGTGCGCGCGGCCCTGGGGCCGATCGACGTGCTCGTGAACAACGCCGCGCTGACCTACTTCATTCCGATCGCCGAGTTTCCGCCCGCGAAATGGCTGAAGTCGTTCGCGGTGAACGTGCACGGGCCGTTCTTCATGACTCGGCTCGTGCTCGAGGAGATGATCGCGCGCAAGTCCGGCGCGATCGTCAACATCTCGAGCGGGGCGGCGATCGGGCCCGGGCGGGGTCCCTACAAGAACGCGCCGCTGCGCGGCGGGAGCTTGTACGGCGCCGAGAAGGCGGCGCTCGAGCGCTTCACGCAAGGTCTCGCGGCGGAAGTCTACGGCGAGGGAGTCAGCGTGACCTGTCTCTCGCCCTCGCAAGTCGTCGCGACTCCCGGGGTGATGTTCCACCGGCTGATCGATCGCCCCGACTCAGCGCGCGCGGAGCCGGTCGAGCTGATGGCGCGCGCCGCGCTCCTGCTCGCGACCGAGCCGATCGAAAAAGTCTCGGGACGAGTCACCTACAGCCAGCAGATCCTGGCCGAGTTCGGCTGGATCGAGAAGGGCCGCGGCATCGGCATCGACGTGCCGGGCTCGGGCTACTCGCAGATCTGAGACACGGAGCTCGCTCAGCCGCCGGCGAGCGCGAGCTCGATCGCCAGGAACGCCGCGATGGACGCGAGACACACGAGGTGGTCGCGGCAGATCGCACGCGCGAGAGCCGTCTGCACGGCGGGCTCGTCCCGGCGCCCGCCGAGCCGCGCGGCGCTCGGAACGATTCGCGTGAGCGCGAGCGCCACCGGCGGCACCAGGATCGTGACTGCCGCCAGCCGGAGCATCAGCGCGCCGCCGCCAGCAAACAGCGCCCAGGCGCTGCCGAGCACGGCCACGCCCATCACCGCGGCGATCAGGCGACTCATCGGGTACGAGTCCGTCGTCGCGCGCCGATAGTAGGCAGCGATCGACGCGAGCACGGGCTCGGGCAGGGCGCCGTCCTCGCGCGGCGCGCCGAGCACCTGCGTGTCGAAGATCAGATCCATCCAGAGAACCGCCAGCAGGAACCCGCCGCAGGCGGCGAGCAGCGCGCTCACGACGCCGGATTCGCTGGCCCCGTGGCCACCCGCGCGGCGAACTCCTCGCGCGTGTTCACCTTCGGATACGGCTCGCTCGGCACCGGCACGCCCAGTGCGCGGCACAGGGGCGCCCAGCCGTCGCCGGGCTGGTACTCGAGCAAGCGGTGTTTCGGCACGCGCCGCCGCACCTCGGCGTTGTGTCTCTCGTAGGCGGCAATGGCCGCGGCGCGGTCGTGGATGTTCGCCGTGAAGCGCGACGAGAACATCGCCGAAAGCATGTCCCGAAAGACGCCGGCCGGCGCCTTCGAGCTGCTCGGGAAGATCGTCTCGTTCGCGCTGTTCCACCAAGTCTCGGACGAGTCACGCGTCGACAGCAGCACGAGCGCGTCGGGATACTTCGCCGAGATCTCCGGCCACCAGGCGCAGGCGGGCCAGTCGACGGCCGCCGCGTAGCCCTTGAAGAGCTCGTCCCAGTCCGGCATCTGCCCGCGCCCCGCGGAGAGCCACGCCGGCGCATGCTCCGGGTGCACGAACACCTCCATCATGTGATAGCAGGGCGCGCCGAGCAGCTTCTCGAGCGCGACCTTCAGCGACAGCGTTCCGGTTCGGCCGAGCCCGGCTCCGACGACGCGCAGCGACATCCGAATCTCCTCGGACGCCACCGTACCACGAGTCGAGTCAGAGCTTCAGGCCGCTCGGTTTCTCGAACGACGCCAGGTCGAAATAGTCGCGGAACGAGGCGATCTTGCCGCCGCGCAGCTCGAAGACGCCGTTCACCGGCAGATCGAACTGTTTGCCGTTCATGTCGAAGCGGTCGATGCGCTCGGTGAAGACGACGTTGCCGTTCGCGGCCGCGTTCAGAACGATGAGCTCGATCGAGAACGCGCCGACGAAGCCCTCGAAGACCTTGCGGATCTCCGCTTTGCCCTTCACCGGCGCGACCGGGACGTTGTGATAGACCGCATCGTCGGTGAAGTAACTGATCAGCTCGTCGACTTTCTTCCGCGGCCAAGCCGCGAGGAAGTTGCGGACGATCTGTTCGGGGGTCGCAGCCATTCGACTCTCCTATGTCGCCTTGCGGATGAATCCGTAGGCGAGGTTGCTTCGCGCGGGACCGGCGGCCTCGTACTCGCGCTTCGCCACGGCGAGTGAGTCGCGTCGGCTCGACTCCGCCAGCGCGGCGAGATCGATGCCGTAGAGGCGCGCGGCGTTGCCCGCGAGGATGGCGGTCTTCGCCGCGCCGTCGGCCGCCCCGAGCGGCGCGAAGCGGTGCTTCTTCTGCATGTCCTCCGGAATCTCGATGCGCCGGAACGCCTCGATCTGCCACTGCGGCGACCCGTACCAGACGGAGTCCGTGCCCCAGAGCACGTGGTCCGCGCCCATGCCGCGGATCAAGGTGCCGAGCAGCGCCGCGCAATGGCGCGGGTGAGTCACGGCGGAAGTGGCGAACGACGTGCCGAGCTCGGCGTACACGTTCGTGACTCCGTACTTCTCCGGGATCTCGGCGAGATCGGTGACCCAGTCCATGCGGCCCGTCTTCTCGAACTGCGCGAGCGACTCGTCGGGTGGCGTGAGGAACGGCTTCAGCCCGGAGTGATAGATCACGAACGTGAGCTGCGGCCAGTCCGCGGCGGCCTTGCCGACGTCGTCGACCATCGCGAAGCGCCAGTGCTTGGTCGACGACTCGTAATCGGCGGGCAGCAGGCCCTTGTGCACGCAGACGATGCGCCGGTTCGATTTGGCGATCTTCGCGTAGCCGGGGTAGGTGACTGTCTCGTCGTCCATCCGCCACGGGAACTGCGAGGGCGCGAGCGGATCCCCGACGGTGTAGCCCTTCCAGGAGTCCGGTCTCCACTCCGCGAGCGCGCGGTCGATCTCATCGAGCCAGCCCGCCTGGCCGGGGCGGAGGATCGAGTGCGAGAGCACGCGGCGCGAGCCGGCGACCGCGTTCAACGTGTCTCGCGCGCGCGCAAGCTCCGCACTCCCGATCACCGCATGAGAGGGGTCGTCCGACGGCGCACCGCTGATCAGTCCGATCCGCGTCTCGCTGTCGAGAAAGACCTCCTTCACGAAGTTCTCGAACTTGTAGCGGCGCAGAGTGACTCCCTCTTTCTCGAGCACGGGGTTCCAGCGCTTGGCCCACTCTCCGAGCACGAGGAGGCCGTCCCAGTTGAAGTCGTCGCGCACGAAGTGGAGCTGCACGTCGATCACGAGCTGCTTGGAGAGCGCGGCCAGGCGCTCGGCCGCGGCGGCCGGCTCGGCGGCTTCCGCGACGCCGACCGAGAACAACTCCCCGTAGACGCGGTTCATCGCCAGGAAGGCGGCGGCCATGCCGCAGCTCGTCTTCAGGAAGCTGCGGCGGTCCATGCGCAGCCGGCGCGCGATCGGATCCGCGAGCTCGCCGAGGACTTGCTCGACCTGCCGCTGCGCGGAGCTCTGCGGGCTCGGCATGTACTCGCCGTTCGAGACGACCTGCGTCGGGATCGGCCCGCGGAACGCCGCGCTTTCGGCTGGCGCCGTCTTGCGGAGATCCTCGTCACTCAGCCAGTGAGGCATGAATCACTCCGCGGGCTGCCCACCCGGCCGGTGAAACCGAGCGAAGTCACAAAGAAGCAATCGCGCGCAACATCACGCGCGGGTGGAAGAGAGCGCTCGGCCGGCGCACCAGGTGCATCACCTCGAGAAATCGCTTCGCGGCGAACGGGTCGCGCCAGGTCAGCTCGTGAACCCGCGCCGTGTACCAGCCGAGCAGCGGCATGTAGCGCGGCCGACGGCCCTCCGCCTTCGGGCTGCGGAAGTCCTCGCCGATCGAGAGCAGCCAGGGCGCGTCGGTCAGGTGCGCGAGCCGCGTTTGGAAGCGGTGCGAGAAGCCGCTCTTGCCGGCGCCGCGCTCCTCGGCGAGACACGCGTCGAGCACGCCGGCGCCGAGCGCGCCGGTCGCCATGCCCTGCGCGTACACCGGATTGAAGCTGCACGCGGCGTCGCCGAGCACGGCGAGCCCGTCCGGCAGCCTCGGCAAGAGCTCGTAGTGTCTGCGGCGATTCGATGGGAAGCGGTGCAGCGCGATCTCCGAGACCGGCTCCGCGCCCGCGACCGCGTCGTACAGGTCGGGCACCGCGAGCGAGCGGGCCCACGCCAGGAAGGCAACGTCGCCCGCGGGCGGGTGATCGCCGAACCAGCCGACCAACGTGAGCATCCAGCGTCCGTCCTCGATCGGCAGCAGGACGCCGCAGCGCGTGTCCGGATGTCGAGGGTGACAGAGCAGCGCGCTCCAGTCACGCGGCTCGTCGGTGCGCTTGTAGAAGCGGCTCGCGTATCCGACGTCGACCTTGACCTCGGACTCGGGCGGCGCGCCGCAGCCGAGCTCTTCGAGCCAGTGCGGCGTGCGCGAGCCGCGCCCGCTCGCGTCGACGACGAGGTCCGCGGCGAGCGTCTCCGACTCCTCGCCCGGCTCGCCTCTGTGCCGCAGGCGAACGCCGCGTACACGCGTCGGTGTCGGCGCGTCGAGGCCGTGCACGTCGCCCGCGACGAAGTCCACGTTCGGGAGCGCCGCGACCCGGCGCCGCAGCGACCACTCGAGCAGCGCGCGGCTCTGGCTCACCATCTCGATGCCGCTGTGGAAGCGCGCCTTCCACCCGCCGAAGTAGTGCCAGCGCGCGTCGCCCGCCGTGTCGACTCGCTGCCCGCCGCGCGCGACGAGCTCGGCAAAGAAGCCGGGGAAGAGCGCCTCGAGCGCGCGCTCGCCCTGCTTCAGCAACACGTGCACGTGTCGCGCCTGCGGTGTGCCCTTCCGCGCCGCGGGCTCCGCGGGATAGGCGTCGCGCTCGATCACGGTGACGCGCGCGAAATGCCGCGCGAGCGCGCCGGCCGCGGCCAATCCCGCGACGCTGCCGCCGACCACCACCGCGTGCCGCCCCTGCGCCATCGAACGTACCTTACGGCCGCGGCGCA
Organism: Myxococcota bacterium; assembly: GCA_044450765.1. Taxonomy (GTDB): domain Bacteria; phylum Myxococcota_A; class UBA9160; order SZUA-336; family SZUA-336; genus VGRW01. Next base: position 10,526 of record JBIOJK010000106.1, read on the forward strand.
CGAGTCCTCAATCGATCATTGGAGGGAGTGCCCAGTACCCCGTACAGGTGATCGCGACGAGTCGATCGTCGCTCGGGGTGATCGCGACGAGTCGATCGTCGCTCGGGGTGATCGCGACGAGTCGATCGTCGCTAGTCGATCAGCTGTTGTCGCAGCGCGATGGCGACGGCCTGTGCGCGGTCGGAGACGCCGAGCTTCTCGTAGAGATGGCGCAAGTGAGTCTTGACGGTCTCGTCGGAGATCGCGAGCGCCGTCGCGATTTCCTTGTTGCTTTTGCCCTCGCCGACCAGCTCGAGGACCTGCAGCTCCCGCGCGCTCGGCGCGCTCTTCCCCGCACCCGACTTCGACTCGAGCGCGAGTCTCCGCAGCAGCGGCTTCGTGATCTCGGCCTGCAGAAAGCCAGAGCCCGCGTGCACCGCGCGCACCGCCTGCAGCAGCTCCTCCTTGCTCGCGCTCTTCAGCACGTACGCGCTGGCGCCGCCGTGCATGGCCTCGTAGACGTAGGCCGGGTTGTTGTACATGGTGAACGCGATCACCGCGGTCTTCGGCGCGGCTGCCTGGATCTTGCGGATGGCGAGCAGGCCGGGACTTCCCGGCAGCTTCAAGTCCACGATCGCGACGTCGGGCTGCAGGCGCGCGATCTCTCGGACTCCCGACTCACCGTCGCCGGCCTCGCCGACCACCTCGAGCTCCGCCTCGGCCTCGAGCATCAGGCGCACCGCCTGGCGCAGGACCGTGTGGTCGTCGATCAGGAAGATGCGGATGCTCACGCGCTCGCCCCCGCGGGGACGACCGCGCGCAAGTGAGTCCCGCGCCCCGGCGCGCTGTCGAGCTCGAGTCTCCCGCCGCACGCCTCCGCGCGCTCGCGCATCGTCAGCAGGCCGAAGCGCCCGCGCGTGGGCGCGCGGGCGTCGAAGCCGCAGCCGTCGTCGCGCACCGAGAGCACGATCCGATCGCCGAGCCCGTCGCGCGAGAGGGCGATGTCGAGCTCGTGCGCCTCGGCGTGCTTGCGCGCGTTCAGCACCGCCTCCTGGGCGATGCGAAACAGGGCGACGTTCACCTCGGAGCGCGCCGCGTTCGCCGCCGGATCGATCGCGAGCCGCACGCGGAGCTCCCCTTGCGCCTGTAGCGCGACGCCGTACTCGCGCAGCGCCTCGCTCACGCCGAAGTCGTCCAGCACCGTCGGCCGCAGCTCGTTCATCAGCTCGCGGATCTCGTCGCCGCAGGCGCGCGCCTCGGCGCCGAGCCGAGTGAGTCGCTCGGCGGCCTCCGGCTCGTCGGAGCCGATCGCGCTGCGGCAGCGGTCGATGCCG
>JBIOJK010000107.1:0-11756 GCA_044450765.1 Myxococcota bacterium
GCGAGGCCCTCACGGCCTCGCGCACCACCGGCATCAGAATCTCGATCTCGTTGCGCAGCTCGCGCGGCTTCGCGGACTGCGCGAACGAGACGATCGCCACGTCGCGCATCAGAGGTGCTCCTTGAAGCTGTCGTACTCGGCGTCCGGCTCGGCGAGCGGCTTGAAGTAGCGGATGCTCGTCATCGACGGGCCGAGCTCCTGCGCCGGCGCCCACACCGCCTGCACGCGCATGCCCATGCGCACGTCCTCGAGCGCGCACTCCTGCAGGACGTGATTGAACGGGATGTTCGCGCCGTCGAGCAGGACCGCGATGCAGGCGTACGGCGGGTTGAACGAGAGATTCTCCGACGGCACGCGCACGATGCAGAAGGTCGTCACCGTGCCCTTGTCGGAGACTTGGATCTCCTCCTCGGTCGGCACGGCGCAGCGCGGACACGCGCCGCGCGAGGGCACGTACACGCGGCGGCACTCCATGCAGCGCTGTCCCAGGATGCGCCCCTCGGCGATGCCGCGCAGGAAGCGGCTCTGCGCGCGACCCGTGACGTAGTCGTAGTCGAGCACGACGGGAGTCACGATGCTCTTCACCAGTTCCACGGTCAGGCCTCCGGCTCGAAGCAGGCGAGGTCCGCCATCTCGCCCTTCGGTTCGGCGCGCCAGCGCGGGCGCACGCGCAGCCCCGTGCGCATGCGCGACTCACTCCCCGCGTCGACGGCGTGCAGCAGCGCGGTGTCGGCGCCGTCGAGCTGGATCAGCGCGTACGCAAACGGCCGCTGCAGCGGCTGCTTCGCCCGCGGCACCGTGACCCAGGTCCAGCTCTTCACGACGCCGCCCGGACCGACGGCGACGAACTCGTCCGAGGTCGCGTCGCCGGTCGCCGGATCGTACTCCGACGGCGGCACCAGCACCTTCCCGCTGCGCGTCCGCACGCCGACGATGCGCCGCTCGCGCAGCTCGCCGAAGAATCGCCCGAGCACGGGGCCGACCGACCGGCGGTAGGCGTACTCCAAGTGGTGCGGCGCGCGAAGCGGCGTGTCCTGATCGGAATTCCCGTGCGCCAAGCGTCACTCCTCCCGAGCGCTGTGAGTCGCCGCGTCGCCGCGCGGCCCGTCGAGCATCAATCTCGCCGCGCTGCGCATCTTGCGCGGGATCGAGGCGGGGTCGAGATCTGCGCCGATCGCCCAGCCGATCAGCGCCGCGAACCAGACGCCGGTGAGCGCGTCGGCGAGCTCGCGCTCGGTCGCGCTCGGCTCGAATGCGGCGAGCTCCGCCAGCAAGAGACTCGGCTCGTCGCGCAGCGATGCCACGATCATGCGCGCGATGCGCCGGTTCGACGCCGCGATCTGCTGCGCGGTCTCGCGCTCGCTACCGGACATGGCGCGGATCAGCGCGCTGCCGAGGTCCGGATTTCGCAACAGCCCGCGGGTGGCGCGGCGAAAGAAGCCGGTCACGCGCTCTTGCGCGCTGCCGCCCGCGGCCGGCCGCGCCGCGAGGCTCTGCTCGAGGCGAGTCACGCCTTCGTCGAAGGCGAACAGGAGGATGTCTTCCTTGCCTCGGAAGTACTTGTAGAGCGTGCCGAGCGCGACGTCGGAGCGCTCCGCGACGTCGCGCAGCCGCACCGCCTCGAAGCCGCCTTGCTCCGCCAGCTCGACCGCCGCGTCTACGATTCGACGCATGCGCCGCAGCTGACTCGCGACGAGCTTTGCCGGCGGCGCCGCGCTCGCCTGCGCGAGCGTGGCCAAGGGGGTGCGACGCATCCGCGGATTAGAACACGTTACAGTCTGATTTTCTACGCGCGGCTTCGCGGCTTCGCCCCGCTGCGCGCGCCTTCGGCGCTTGCGTCCTCGCTCGGGGCGGCCTGCTCGGCTCCGGATGGCGCGGGACTGTAGAATCGCCCGATGAAGCTCGGACTCCAGCTCGGCTATTGGCAGGCGCAGCCGCCCACCAACCACGTGGCGCTCGCCCAGGAAGCGGAGCGGCTCGGCTTCGATTCGGTGTGGACCGCGGAGGCGTGGGGCTCGGACGCCTTCACGCCGCTGGCCTGGATCGGCGCGCACACGACGCGCATCAAGCTCGCGACCGGGATCGTGCAGATCTCCGCGCGCACGCCGGCGTCGACCGCGATGCACGCCCTGACCCTGGACCACCTGTCCAAAGGGCGAGTCATCCTCGGGCTCGGCGTCTCCGGGCCGCAGGTCGTCGAGGGCTGGTACGGGCAACCCTTCGACAAGCCGCTGGCGCGCACGCGCGAGTACGTGTCGATCGTGCGCCAGGTGCTGCGCCGCGACGCCCCGGTGGCAAACGCCGGCAGTCACTATCCGCTGCCGTACACGGGCCCCGGCGCTTGGGGGGTCGGCAAGCCGCTGCGCTCGATCGTGCACCCGCTGCGCGCGGATCTGCCGATCTATCTGGGGGCCGAGGGCCCGAAGAACGTCGCGCTCGCGGCCGAGATCTGCGACGGCTGGCTGCCGCTGTACTACTCGCCGTTCCGCCCCGAGGTCTACGCCGAGTCACTCGCCGGCGCGAAGCCGGGCTTCCAGATCGTGCAGGGCCTCGCGGTGAACATCACCGACGACATCGCGGCGGGGCTCGGCCCGGTGAAGGCGATGCTCGGCTTCTACATCGGGGGCATGGGCGCGAAGCAGCACAATTTCCACAAGGAGCTGATGGCGCGCATGGGCTTCGAGGCGGAGGCGGAGCGGATTCAGGAGCTGTTCTTCGAGGGCAGGCGCGGCGAGGCGATCGCCGCCGTGCCCGACAAGTTCGCCGACGAGATCTCACTCGTCGGACCGGTCGAGCGCATTCGCGAGCGGCTCTCGGCGTGGAAGGGAACGCCGGTGTCGACCTTGCTCGTCTCCGCGCAGGACCCGCAAGTCCTGCGCAAGATCGCGGAGCTCGTGCTCTAGGCGCGTTCGAGTCAGCAGTAGACGCGAATGCGACCGAGCGGTTAGGGTGCTGTTCGCTGCCGTCGCCGGCGCAGCGGAAGGGGAACGTGGCCATGGGTACGGGTGCACTCACAGAGCGCTGGGAGCGCGTCGAAGCGCGACTTCCGGCGGATCTGCGCGCGCGCACGATCGCCGAGGCCCGCGTCGTGCGCATGCCCGGCAACGTGCCGCCTTGGACCGACACAGGAGTGCGTATCGCCAAGGGCGACGAGGTCTCGATCCTGGCCGAGGGACGCGTGGTCACCTCCGAAGCCGCCGGTCTCTCGTTCCGACCCCGCTTCGCGCTCTGGGGGCGCATCGCCGGCCGCGGTCCGATCTGGACGGGCACGCGCGACACGCAGACCTTCCGCGCCGAGCGCGACGGCGCGCTCGAGCTCGCGATCTACAACGGCGAGTGGAAGACCCCCGACGGCAAGCTCGCGACGCCCGTCGAAGCCTACGCAGGAGTCACCGGTGCGATCGAGGCGCTGGTGGTGCGCTGGCGCGGCGAAGGCCGCCCGGGGCTCGAAGCCGTCCGCGCAGCGGCGCCCTCCGAGCCGCTGTTCGCGGCGGAGCTGGATCGCCTCGCCTCGCCCGCGGTGCGGCCCGCCGGCTGGAGCTATCTGTGGTTTCTGGGGCAGAGCGAGGTGTACCGCACGCAGCGCGGCAAGGGGAGTCACTCGATCGCCTGCCGCTGCGAGGACGACGTCGCGATCCTGCGGCGTTCGATCGACCTCCCGCTCGGCTCCGACACCGAGATTCGCTGGCGCTGGAAGGTCGACCAGCTGCCATCGCGCGCCCCGGAAGACACGCTGCTGTGTCACGACTACCTCTCGGTGGCTCTGGAGTTCGAGAACGGCCGGGACCTCTCGTGGTTCTGGAGCTCGAGCCTCGCGCCGGAGACGAGCTTCGCCTGCCCGATCCCGCAGTGGACCCCGCGCGAGACCCACCTCGTGGTGCGCTCCGGCGCGAGCGGTCTCGGCGCGTGGCAGAGCGAGCGGCGGAGCGTGCAGGCCGACTACCGCGCCGCGATCGGCGAGCCGCCGCGGCGCATCGTCGCAGTCTGGCTGATCGCCGCGAGCGTGTTCCAGCACGGCGAGGGCCTGGCCGAGTTCGCCGAGATCGCCGTGCAGAGCGCGGGCAAGACGGTCGAGGTGATCGGAAAGTGACTCGCGCGCGGCGCCACGGTTTCCCCTCCGCGGACGACTCTCTGCGCGAGATGATCGATCTGCGAATTGCCTGGAGATTGCATTGAGCGAGCGAGCCACGACCCGATTCGGCCACTTCGTCGTCCGGCAGCGGGGGCCGATCGCGCTCCTGCTCGTGCTCTCGACGGCGTTCTTCCTCTACCCGACGGTGAACGCGATCTCGACGAAGTTCGGGCATCCGCTGCCCGGCCCGCGCGTGCGCGTCGACAGCGACGCGCGCGCGCAGCTGCCCGATCACCCGTTCATCCACGCGCAGTCGAAGTTCGCGGGCGAGTTCGGGAACTCGACCCCGGTCGCGATCCTCTACACGGTGGACGAGGGCACGATCTACACGCCGGAGAACCTGGCGAAGATCGACGAGATCACGAAGTCACTCGACGGCTGGGACTACGACGCGCGAACCGACGAGCGCAAGGCCGAGCGCGAGCGCCTGCAGAAGGCGGGCAAGCCGCGCGCGGAGATCAACGCGGAGCTCGACCGGCGCTTCCCGCCGTATCCGGTCAATCACGACCAGGTGCGCTCACTCACTCACCTGTCGACGCGCGTGGTGATTCTGGAGAAGGACGGGTCGCTCGCTGCGCAGCTCCTGATGGAGGCTCCGCCCGAGACACAGGCGAAGGCGGACGAGATCCGGCAGAAGGTGAACGAGCTGATGCCGGAAGAGGCGAAGCGGCTGCTCGTCTCGCCCGACGAGAAGGCGGCGCTGATCACCGCGGGCTTCGTCACCGACCGACTCTCGAGCCTCGAGGTCTACGAGGCCGTCTTCGCGCACCTGATGGAGCTGCAGAAGCGCGAAGCCGACGAGCACCACCACCTGTACATCACCGGTCAGCCGCTGGCGGTCGGCTACCTGCTCGCGCACCTGTGGGAGATCTCGGCCTCGGTCGCCGGTGCGATCGCCGCGATCTTCGTGCTGCTCTGGGCGTACTTCCGGCGCTGGCACGGCGTGCTGATTCCGATGGTCGCGGCCTTCGCGACCGTGATCTGGGGCGTCGGCTTCACCGGCTGGGCCGGAATCACCTTCGATCCGCTGGTGCTCGTGATTCCGATGTTGATCACGGCGCGCGCGGTCTCGCACACCGTGCAGATGGCCGAGCGCTTCTTCGAGGACTACGAGCGGCTGTTCCCGCTCTACGGCGACGCGCAGCGCGCCAAGCTCGAGGCGGCCGCGATCGCGATGGGCGAGCTGATCGTGCCCGGCACGCTCGGCATCCTGACCGACGTCGCCGGGCTGCTCGTGATTCTCGTGACCACGATCCCCCAGATGCGCGATCTCGGCCTCTTCGGCGCGTTCTGGGTCGCGTCGATCGCGGTCACCGTCGAGATCCTGCATCCGATTCTGATCTGCTGGCTGCCCGCGCCCAAGGACTTCCACCACTACACGCCGAATTCGATGCGCCGCTTCGTCGAGTCACTCGGCGACCTGGTGACTCACCCGCGCGGACGCTGGGTGGTGGTCGGGACCTTCGCGCTGGTCTTCGTCGCGTCCGCAGCCGCGGTCGCGGCCTGGTCGACGATCGGCGAAGCGAAGCCCGGCATCCCGCTGTTCTGGCCGAATCACCCGTTCAATCAGGCGATCGGGAAGATCGCCGAGAAGTTCGGCGGCGCGGACAGCTTCGTGATCTACGCCGAAGGCGACCGCGACGAGTCAGTCGGCGAGCAGGAAGTGCTGATGAAGATGCAGGACCTCGAGCGCGTGCTGCGGCGCAAGACGGGCGCGATCGCGGTCGTGTCGCCGGTGCCGCTCGTGCGCGTCGCGAACAAGACCTTCCGCTACGGCGAGCCCAAGCAGGAGATGATCCCCGAGGCGGCGCGCGCCATTCTGATCTTCCTGCGCTTCAACAGCCCGCCGGGCGCTCTCTCGTCCATCATCTCCAACAACGGTCGGCTCGCTCAGGTGACCGCCATCTACCGCGACCACAAGGGCGAGACGATACGCCGGGCGGTGTCGGTCGCGCAGGACTTCATCGCGAAGAACCCGATGGGCGCGATCTCGATCCGCCTCGACGTCGATCGCGCCGAGCCGGGCGCTCCGTTCTGGAACGGCGAGCGGGTCAAGGACTTCTTCTACTACATGATCGGCCCGCTGCTCCCGGTGCGCGCGCACACGCTGCAGGTGCTGCGCCGCCAGGACAACTCGTACGTTCCCTTCGAGATCAAGCGGACCGCGGTGGACGGGCTGCCGCCGTGGATCGACGAGTTCCACAAGCGCGCGGTCGAGAAGTACGCGAAAGAGAAGAAGAACGTGAAGCCGGGTCACTCGTTCATCTGGCCCTCGCGGCTCGCGGACTGGGACGTGCACAAGGTCGATCAGTGGTTCGAGAACGACGAGCTGCGGATCCGCGCGGTCGCGGTGAACACGCAGGACCTGCTCGTCGACGATCAGAAGGCGCAGGGCTCCGCACCGACATATCAGGCGACTCAGTCGTGGACGCGCGGCGTGCAGTTCGTGCTGGCCGGCGGCGCCATGGGAACGCTGGCGGCCGTGAACGACGAAGTCGAGCGCGGCCACCTGGCCAACATCTCGCTGATCCTGTTCGTGATCTTCGTCCTGCACTCCGTCACCTACCGATCCGCGACCAGCGGCGGGATCATCTTCCTGCAGCTCGCGACGGCGACCTTGCTCTCGCTCGCGTACATGGCCGTGCGCGGCGTCGGCCTGAACATCAACACGCTTCCGGTTCAGGCGGTCGGCGTGGGGGTCGGCGTCGACTACGCGATCTACATCGTCGACCGCATCCGCCAGGAGATGGCCGTGCGCCGCGATCTCGACGAGGCGATCCGCACCGCGGTTCGCACCACGGGCATGGCGGTCACGTTCACGGGCACGACGGTCGTGGGCGGGATCGGCTTCTGGGTCTTCTCGAACCTGCGCTTCCAGGCCGAGATGGCCCAGCTGCTGATCGTGCTGATGGTGATCAACATGCTGGCGGCAGTCACTCTGGTGCCTGCGCTCTACTCGATCCTGCGGCCGGGCGTCGCGTCGTCGCTGATGCGCCGCAACGAAGCCGAGGAGCAGTCGAGCAAGGCCGACGCGGCCGAAGCCGCGGCGTGAGCGACTAGAGCAGCGCGAGCTGAGCGCCGCCGGGTCTGCGGAATGCGGCGGCCGAGAGCGCCGGACCCGAAGCCGCCAGGCGGTGGCGCGCGCGGGCGAGCGCGACGAGGTTCGCGGTCTGCTCCGCGAACAGGCCGATCCCGCGGTGGCGTACACCGAACTGTGTCTCATTCAGCTTTCCGTCGCGGACCGCTTCGATGCGGTGCAGGATCTTCTCGCGCCGGTCCGGGAAGTGGTCGGCGAGCCAGGCCGAGAACAAGTCCTTGACGGAGTAGGGCAGGCGCAGCATCTGCCAGCCGGCCCAGCCCGCGCCGGCCGACGCCGCGGCCGCGACGAGCGCGGGGATCTCGTGGTCGGTGAGCGCGGGCACGATCGGCGCGAGGTTGACGCCGACCGGAACGCCCGCGCGTGCGAGCGCTTCGACGGCCGCCAGTCTCGCGCGGGGCTGCGCGGCTCGCGGCTCCATGCGCCGCGCGAGATCGGGGTCGAGCGTCGTGAGAGACAGCGATACTGACACCGCATGGTGTCGCGCGAGCTCCTGCAGGACGTCCGCGTCCCGCACCACGAGGCGGCTCTTGGTGATCAGGGAGCACGGATTGCGGAAGTCGGCCAGCACCTCGAGACAGCGCCGCGTGAGGCGCAGCTTCCGCTCGACCGGCTGATACGCGTCGGTCACTCCCGAGATCCCGACCACCTGCGGCCGCCAGCTCGGCCGCGCGAGCTGCCCGCGCAAGAGCTCCGGGAGCTCGTGCTTCACGACGATCCGCGTCTCGAAGTCGAGCCCGCTCGAGAACCCGAGATACTCGTGAGTCGGCCGCGCGTAACAGTAGATGCAGCCGTGTTCGCAGCCCCGATACGGGTTGATGCTGACGTCGAAGCCGACGTCGGGGCTCTGGTTGCGGGCGATCGCGGAGCGCGAGGCGTCGCGCAGAAAACGCGTGCGCGGGTCGGGCGCGAGCTCGTCGTCGAAGCCGTCCTCCGGTTCCGGCTCGACCGCCGCGCTCTCGAAGCGGTTCGGCGGAGCGGCCTGCGTGCCCCGGCCGCGGATCGGCTCTCGGTAGCGGGCCATCCCGAGACCATGGACGAAGAAAAAACGAAAGTCAATCCAGACGGAGCTGCACCCGGCTTGATAAAGTCGCCCCAAACGGAGGACCCGATGAGCGAGCTCTTGTACGAGAAGGACGGCCCGATCGCGACCATCACGCTGAACCGGCCCGAGAGACTGAACGCGATCTCGGGGCCGATGCTGTCCGCGCTCTCGGAGCGCCTCATCGAGGCCAACGGCGACCGCGACGTGCGCGCGGTGATCATCACCGGCACAGGGCGGGGCTTCTGCGCGGGCCTCGATCTGCAGGACGCGACCAGCGGCGCGGGAATCGGCGGCGGCGGAATGCCAGCGACGCTCGACTTGCGCAGCGCGCCCCCGACGGTGCTCCACTCACTCGACAAGCCGGTGATCGCCGCGCTGAACGGCGGCGCCGCCGGCTACGGCATGGACCTCGCGCTGGGCTGCGACATCCGCATCGCCGGAAAGCGCGCAAAGCTCGCCGCAGCCTTCACCAAGCGCGGTGTCCTGCCGGAGTCAGGCGGAACCTGGCTGCTGCCACGCCTGGTGGGTTGGGCGAAGGCCGCCGAGATCATCTTCACCGGCCGCACGCTCGACGCGGACCAGTGTCTCGAGCTCGGGCTCGTGAACAAGGTCGTCGCCGACGACGCGCTGCTCGGCGAAGCGCGCGCGCTCGCGAACGAGATCGCCGCGAACGCGCCGCTCGCCGTGCAGGGCGCCAAGCGCATGATGCGGATGGCGCTCGCAGAGCAGTTCGACGACCACGTGCACCACGTCTATCTGCAGCTGCTGCCGCTGTTCCAGAGCTCCGACTTCCGCGAGGGAATGAAGAGCTTTCTGGAAAAGCGAGAGCCGAAGTTCCAGGGCCGCTAGCGGGCGGACCAAGAGCGTCCGCCGCCGCCAGGGCGACCCGAAACACGCATCAGAGACGTGCTGCGCGGGCGGCGAACCCGCGCGATTCAGCTGCTAGTAGCGGTCGCGATCGCGATCGCGGAAGCCGCCGCCACCGCCGCCGCGAGGCCCACCGCCGCGCGGTCCGCCGGGGCCACCACCGCCGCCGCCCGGACCCCGGCGCTCGTTCGCTTCGCTGACGCGGAGCTTGCGGCCGCCGAAGTCTTGACCATCGAGCGCATTGCGCGCTGCGTCCGCCGCGTCGTTTTCCATTTCGACGAAGCCGAAGCCGCGCGATCGACCTGTCTCGCGATCGGAGATCACGTTGGCCGATTCGACTCGGCCGTGCTTCTCGAAGACCGCGCGGAGGTCCGCGTCGTTGGTGGTGTACGGAAGGTTCCCGACGTAGAGCTTCTTACCCAAAACAGTTTCCTCGGTGCCGGGCCCTCCATAGGACCGGGGCGGCACCCTACTCGCCTTGACTCCGGGCCGGCATTTGCGGCGACGAAGCCCTTGCAAAGACCTCCGAAATGGAGGCCATCCGGGCGGGAGCTTATCACAGGACTTCGAATGGGCACCGTGATTCTCGAAAAAAGGTCGCGCCCACGGGCCGATGCCCGGTCGTCCTGCACGCGGGCCCGAAGCCGCCTCAGGCGCCGAACGCCTTCGCGTAGTCCACGCTGAGCCAGCGCTCGGGCCGCACTCGGACGACGATGCTCCCGTCGTCGTCCGCGCCACTGGCGGCCAGGTAGCCGTCGCCGAGGTCCTTGCCCAGGTAGCGGTGCGCCAACACGCGGCGGTGTCGCTCGAGGTCGGCGATCTCGATACCGGCGATCGGTCCCTCGACCGAGACGTACTTGTAGGGCGCCGATTCGGTCTGGACGCAGAGGCTGACTCGCTCGACCAGCAGCAGCCGCTTTCCCTTGCGTGACTCGCGGTCGGTCACGAACCAGAGATCGCGGCCCGGCTCGTAGCCGTACCAGACCGGCACGGTGAGCGGCCCGCGCGGGCCGTCCGAGATGCTCAGCACGCCGACGCGCACGTCGGCGAGGAAGGCCTCGCGCTCGGCACGGCTCATTCGGGTGTCGGCCATCGCGCGCGAGCTCAGGCGTCGAAGACGATCACGCTGCGGGCGGCCGTGCCCTTGCGCATCTCGTCGAAGGCGTGGTTGACCTGGTCGAGCTTCAGGCGCGCCGAGATCATCTCGTCGAGCTTCAGCTGGCCCGAGAGATAGAAGTCGACGTAGCGCGGCATGTCCACGCGGAAGCGGTTGTCGCCCATCATCGAGCCGATGATCTTCTTGGCGCTGATCACGACGTCGAGCCCGGGAATCTCGATCGTCTGCCCGATCGGCACGATCCCGACCCAGACGGCGGTGCCGCCCTTGCGGATCATCGCGACGGTCTGCGCGGCGGTCTGCTTGGTGCCGATGCACTCGAACGCGTAGTCGACGCCGCCGGGCACGAGTGACTGGACCTGCATGACCGCGTCGGACTCCTTGGCGTTCACGCCGTCGGTGGCGCCGAGGGTCTTTGCCAGCTCGAGCTTCCACGCCATGGTGTCGACGGCGATGATTCGGCTCGCGCCCGCGATGCGGCAGCCCTGAATCGCGGCGAGGCCGACGCCGCCGCAGCCGATGACGACGCACGTGCTGCCCGCGGGAACCTGCGCGGTGTTCAGCACGGCCCCGACGCCCGTCGTGACCCCGCAGCCGATCAGCGCCGCGCGGTCGAGCGGCATGTCCTTGCGGATCTTCACCACCGCGTTCTCGTGCACCAGCATCTTCTCGGCGAACGACGACAGGTGCGCGAACTGGTTGATCGCCGCGCCGCCCTTCGAGAGCCGCGGCGGCTCGCCGGGCCTGCGCATCGTCGCCGCGCCGCCGCACATGTTCGGCCGGCCGGTCAGACAGTACTCGCAGCTCCCGCAGAACGCGGACAGACAGCCGATCACGTGGTCGCCCGGCTGCACGTGAGTCACGAGCTCGCCGACCGCCTCCACGATGCCCGCCGGCTCGTGGCCGAGCACGAGCGGCGGCGGCACGGGCAAGCCCGCCTCGAGGACGTGCAGATCGCTGTGGCAGACGCCGGTGGCGACGGTGCGCATGAGCACCTCGCGCGGGCCGGGCCGGCTGATGTCGATGTCCTCGATCTCGAGCGGCGTCTTGAACGCGCGCATCACGGCAGCTTTCATGGTGACCTCCGGTGTGAGTCCGATTCTGTCACGGCGCGGGCCCGAGCAGTTTCTCGGCGAGCCAGCGGCGTTGCTGCATCGCATCGCCGAAGGCGGGCCGCGTCGCCTGCGCGCGCTTCAGGTACAGGTGCGCGTCGCAGTCGAGCGTGAAGCCGAATCCGCCGTGCAGCTGCACCGCGCGCGACGCAGCGAACACGTAGACGTCGCACGCCTTGGCTTTCGCCATGCGCGCGAGCGCCTCGGCGTCGGGGTCGCCCGCGTCGATCGCGGTCGCGGCGGCGTAGACCAGCGAGCGCAGGGACTCGACGCCGATCAGCACGTTCACCAGCGGGTGCTTCACCGCCTGGAACGAGCCGATCGGCTTGCCGAACTGCTCGCGCGTGGCCGCGTAGCTCGATGTCAGCGCGAGCAGCGCGTCGGCC
>JBIOJK010000108.1:0-11694 GCA_044450765.1 Myxococcota bacterium
CTTCGACGAGACGATGAAGAGTGTCTCGTCCGGGGCGAGGTCGCGGACCGCCTCCGCGAAGTCCGTGCCGTCGACGTTGGACACGAAGCGGAACGCCATGTCGCGCCGGCTGTAGTGGCGGAGTGACTCGTAGGCCATCACCGGCCCGAGGTCCGAGCCGCCGATGCCGATGTTCACGACGTTGCGGATCGGCTTGCCGGTCTGCCCTTTCCAGGAGCCGCCGCGAACGCGGTTCGCGAACTCCGTCATCCGGTCGAGCACCGCGTGCACCTGGGGCACGACGTTCTCGCCGCCGACGGTGATCGCGGCGCCGCGCGGCGCGCGCAGCGCCACGTGGAGCACGGCGCGCTGCTCGCTGACGTTGATCTCGTCGCCGCGGAACATGGCGTCGATGCGCTCGCGCAGGCCGGATTCGCGCGCCAGGCGCAGCAGCAGCGCCACGGTTTCGTCGGTGATCCGGTTCTTGGAGTAGTCCAGGTAGACGCCCGCCGCGTCGAGCGTCAGCCGCTCGCCGCGCCCGGGGTCGTCCGCGAAGAGCTGGCGCAGATGCAGCCCGCGGACCCGGGCGTGATGCGCCTCGAGCGCCTGCCACGCCGCGGACTTCAATGCGCTCGCTCGTCTTGCATCGCGCGCCCATCTTACACGGGTTAGGCTTGGCCATTCATCGGCGGCGAGACATGAGCGGAGCGCTTCCAGAAATCTACCTGGCGCGGCACGGCGAGACCGCTTGGACTCTCTCGGGGCAACACACGGGACTCACTGATCTGCCACTCACTGGACGCGGCGAGCAGAGCGCGCGCGAGCTCGGCGCACGGCTGCGCGGGCTCGCGTTCGGCCGCGTGCTCACGAGCCCGCTGCGGCGCGCCGCGCGCACCTGCGAGCTGGCCGGGCTGTCGGCCGGCGCCGAAGTCGACCGCGACCTGGTCGAGTGGGACTACGGGAAGTACGAGGGGCGGACCAGCGCCGAGATCCGCGCGGAGAGACCCGACTGGGATCTGTTCCGCGACGGCTGCCCGGGGGGTGAGTCGCCGGAGCAGGTCGGCGCGCGCGCCGATCGCGTGCTGCGGCGCGTGCGCGCACTCGACACGCGCGTCGCGCTCTTCTCCAGCGGGCACATCCTGCGCGTGCTGACCGCGCGCTGGCTCGGGCTCGAGCCCGCCGCCGGGCGACTCTTCCTGCTCGGCACGGCGAGTCTTTCCGCGCTCGGCTACGAACACGACCGCGCGGAGCCAGTGATTCGCCTGTGGAACGAGCCGCCCAGGTGAGCGCGCTCGCCCCGATCGTGTTCCTGGTCGACGTCGACAACACGCTGCTCGACAACGACCGGATCCAGGACGACCTGCGCCGCCGCCTGGAGCGCGACTTCGGCGCAGAATGCCGGGATCGCTACTGGAGCATCCTCGAGCAGCTCTTCGCCGAGCTCGGCTACCGCGACTATCTGGGCGCGCTGCAGCGCTTCCGGGTCGAGCACCCGTCGGACGCGCACCTGCTCTCGATGTCGTCGTATCTCGTCGACTATCCGTTCGCGAATCGGCTGTTCCCGGGCGCGCTCGACGCGCTCGAGCATCTCGCGAGCTTCGGTTCCACGGTCGTCCTCTCCGACGGCGACGTCGTCTTCCAGCCGCGCAAGGTCGAGCGGTCGGGCATCGCCGAGGCCGTCGCGGGCCGCGTGCTGATCTACATCCACAAGGAGGAGGCGCTGGCCGACGTCGAGCGCCGCTTCCCCGCGCGGCACTACGTCCTGGTCGACGACAAGCTGCGCATCCTGACCGCGGTCAAGAAGGCGTGGGCGCGGCGAGTCACGACCGTCTTCGTGCGCCAGGGAACGTACGCGCGCGACCCCGGCGTTCTCTCCGCGAATCCTCCGGCGGATCTCTGCTTCGCGCGGATCGGAGATCTGGTCGGCTGTGCGGCCTCCGACTTCGGGCCGAGGTGACTCACAGGTGGCGAAGCGGCGAGTCCTGGTGATCGACGTCGGCGGCTCCCACGTGAAGCTACTCGCGACGGGCGCGCGCGCGCGGCGCTCCGTGGAATCCGGGCCGACGCTGACTCCGCGGCGGATGGTCGCGGCGGTCGAGAAGCTGGCCGCGGACTGGCGCTACGACGTCGTCTCGATCGGCTATCCCGGGCCGGTGCTGCACGGGAAGGCAGTGACCGAGCCGAGGAATCTCGGCCGCGGCTGGGTCGGGTTCGACTTCCGGAAGGCGTTCCGCAAGCCGGTGCGCCTGATCAACGACGCCGCGATGCAGGCGCTCGGAAGCTACACGGGCGGCCGCATGCTCTTCCTCGGGCTCGGGACGGGTCTCGGCGCGGCGATGATCGTCGACGGCACGCTCGAGCCCATGGAGCTCGCGCACCTGCCCTACAAGAAGGGCAAGACCTACGAGGACTACGTCGGGCTGCGCGGGCTGCGGCGGCTGGGGAAGAAGCGCTGGCGCAACGAGGTGAGCCAAGTGGTGAAACAGCTCGGCACGGCCCTGGAAGCGGACTATGTCGTGCTGGGCGGCGGCAACGCGCGCCTGTTCGACTCGGCGCCCGCCGGCGCGCGCCTCGGCGACAATGCCAACGCGTTTCGCGGCGGATTCCTGTTGTGGAAGGAAGGCAAGTGACTGTCACCCGCTCGGACGCATTCGTGTTCTTCGGCGCGACCGGCGATCTGGCCTACAAGAAGATCTTCCCGGCGCTCCAGTCGATGATCCGGCGCGGTCGCTTGGACGTGCCCGTGATCGGCGTCGCGAGACCCGACCTGGGTCTCGAGCGGCTGCGCGCGCGCGCCCGGGCGAGCCTCGCGGAGCACGGGGGCGGCGTGGACGAAGCCGTGTTCGCGAAGCTCCTCGCCCAGCTCCGCCTGGTCGAGGGCGACTACAGCGACCCGAGCACGTTCGATCGGCTCAAGAAGGCGCTCAGCGGCGCGGCGCAGCCGACTCACTATCTCGCCATTCCGCCGAGCTTGTTCCCGCAGGTGGTCGAAGGTCTCGCGCGCTCCGGCTGCGCCGCCGGCGCGCGCGTGGTGCTCGAGAAGCCCTTCGGCCGCGACCTCGCCTCCGCGCGGGCGCTGAACCAGACGCTGCACGGCGTCTTCGACGAGTCGTCGATCTTCCGGATCGATCACTATCTCGGCAAGGAAGCGGTGCAGAACCTGCTGTTCTTCCGCTTCGGCAACACCTTCCTCGAGCCGATCTGGAACCGCACCTACGTGCGCAGCGTGCAGATCACGATGGCCGAGAGCTTCGGCGTCGCGGGGCGCGGCAAGTTCTACGAAGAGGCCGGCGCGATCCGCGACGTCGTACAGAATCACATGCTTCAGGTGATCGGCTTTCTCGCGATGGAGCCGCCGGTCGGCACCTACACCGAGGCGGTTCGCGACGAGCAGGTCAAGGTGTTCCGCGCCATCTCGCCGCTCGACCCGGCTCACCTGGTGCGCGGGCAGTTCCGCGGCTACCGGGACGAGGCGGGCGTCGCGCGCGACTCGCAGGTCGAGACCTTCGCGGCGCTGCGGCTCGAGGTCGACTCGTGGCGCTGGGAGGGCGTCCCGTTCTTCATCCGCGCGGGCAAGTGTCTGCCGCTGACGACGACCGAGGTGCGTGTCTCGCTGCGCAGGCCGCCGCTGGTCCGCCCGCTTCCACACCAGGGCAACTACCTGCGCTTCCGCCTGAGCCCCCAGCTCGAGATCGCGCTCGGAGCGCGCGTCAAGCAGCCCGGCGACAAGATGGTGGGCACGCCGACGGAGCTGTCGTTCATGCACCGCGCGGACTGCGACGAGATGGACGCGTACGAGCGCCTGCTCGGGGACGCGATGGCCGGCGATGCGACGCTCTTCGCGCGCCAGGACGCCGTCGAGACGGCGTGGTCGATCGTCGATCCGGTGCTCGGCTCCGCGACCCCCGCGCTTCCCTACGAGCCCCGCAGCTGGGGACCCGCGGAGGCGGATCGACTCACCGCCGACGTCGGCGGCTGGCACGACCCGGAGTGACTGCTACGGCGCCCGGGTCCGGCCCCGGCGCGAGATCAGCAGCGCCGCGAGCGCGGTCCAGCCGGTCTGGTGCGACGCGCCCAGCCCCTCGCCCGTGTCTCCGTTGAAGTACTCGTGGAAGAGCAGCTGCTCGCGCCAGCCCTCGCGCTCGAACAGGTCGATCCCGCCGAAGACCGGGCGGCGTCCGTCCGCGCCGCGCAGGAACAGCCGCAGCAGCCGCCGCTCCAGCTCCTCGGCGACCTGGCCCAGGTGCGCGCGCACGCCCGAGCCGGTCGGCAGCTCGACGGTGAAGTCGTCGCCCAGCGCCGCGTGGAGATTGCGGAGTGACTCGAGCGCCAGGAAGTTCAGCGGGAACCAGACCGGCCCGCGCCAGTTCGAGTTGCCTCCGAACAGCCCCGTCGTCGACTCCGCCGGCTCGTAGTCGAGGCGCGCCTCGTGACCGCCGACCGCGACCACGAGCGGGTGCCGGGCGTGATCGCGCGAGAGCGAGCGCAGGCCATGACTCGAGAGGAACTCGTCCTCGTCGAGCATTCGCGCCAGCACGCGGCGCAGCCGCGACTCGTCGACGAGCGCGATCAGCTCCGGCCGATCGCCCTTCGTGAAGCCGCTCAGAGTCGCCGCGAGCTGCGGCCGGTTCGCGAGGAACCAGCCCGCGCGCTTGCGGAAGTCCGGGAGCCGCTCCCAGAGCGAGGCGTCGAGCCGGACCGCCGCGAAGAGCGGAAGCAGCCCGACCATCGAGCGCGCCCGCAGCGGCAGCACCGAGCCGTCGGCCCGGCGCAATCGGTCGTAGAAGAAGCCGTCCTGCTCGTCCCAGAGCTCGTCCATGGCGGCGGCGATGACCCCGAAGTGCTCGAAGAACTTCACGGCGACGCCCTCGTAAGAGCGGTCGCGGTTAGCGAGGCGCAGCGCGATCTCGAGCATGTTCAGACAGAACTTGGCCATCCACGCGGTGCCGTCGGACTGCTCGAGCAGCTCGCCCGCCGGCAGCATCAGCGAGCGATCGATCGGCCCGATGTTGTCGAGCCCGAGGAAGCCTCCCTCGAAGATGTTGTCTCCGAGCGCGTCCTTGCGATTCACCCACCAGGTGAAGTTGATCAGCAGCTTGTGGAACGCGCTCGCCAGGAACTCGAAGTCGGTGCCGCCGTCGATGCGGAACACGGCGAGCGCCGCCCAAGCGTGTACGGGCGGATTCACCTCGTCGAACGCCCACTCGTAGGCGGGAAGCTGTCCGTTCGCGTGCATGTACCACTCGCGGCAGAGGAGCAGTAACTGGTGCTTCGCCGCGGCGGGATCGAGCGCCGCCAGAGTCACGCAGTTGAAGGCGACGTCCCAGGCCGCGTACCAGGGATACTCCCACTTGTCGGGCATGGCGATCACGTCGCGGTTACTGACGTGGCGCCAGCCGGCGTTGCGCCCGGTCTTGCGCGACTCGGGCGGCTTGGGCTGCGTGGGATCGCCGTCCAGCCAGCGCGCGACGTCGAAGTGGAAGAACTGTTGGCTCCAGATCACGCCGGCGAAGGCCTGGCGCATCACGGACGCCTCCTCGTCCGTCGCGCCTGCGGGGCGGAGTGACTCGTAGAACTCGTCGGCTTCGCGCCCGCGCGCGGCGAACGTCTGTTCGAATCCGGCGCCGAGATCGAGCGCACCCGACGAGTCACTTCGCGCGAGGCGCAGCCGCAGCTCGGCGCTCGCGCCCGGCGCGACCGTCACGCGGTACCAGCACGCGAGCTTGGTGCCGCGCTGCGCGGGATTGACCGTCGCGGCGCCCGCCACGACCCGGTCGTTGATCCCGTCCTTCGGGTAGGGAGTCGCTTCGCCCATGCCGAAGACGCGCCGCGTGTTGGTGTCGTTCTCGCAGAACAGGAGCTCTGGAAGCCGGCCGCCGGGGTCGGGGCCTGCGGTCAGGCGCCAGCGGCCCAGCTGTTCCTCTTCGGCGACGGCGCACGCAGTGCCCGCCGAGCTGGCGGCCACGGCGCGAATCTCGGGCCGGGAGGCACCGGCCTTCCAGGACCAGCGGTTGCGGAACCAGAGCGTCGGCAGCACGTGGAGCTCGGCAGACTCGGGTCCCGCGTTGCGAATCCGCAGGCGCAGGCAGATGTCGCGCGGCGCGGCCTTCGCGTAGTCGGCCTCGAGCTGCCAGTAGCGGTCCGCGTCGAAGATCCCGGTCTCGAGCAGCTCGAACTCGCGGTCCGACCTGCCGCGGCGCGCGTTCTCACTGCGCAGGCGCGCGTACGGGAACTCGGCCTGCGGGTAGTGGTAGCGCCAGCGCAGCAGGGACGAGGTGGGCGTGGCGTCCACGTACCACCAGTACTCCTTCGCGTCTTCGCCGTGGTTCCCCTCCTGTCCGGAGAGCCCGAAGATGCGCTCCTTCAGAATCGGATCGCGCCCGTTCCAGAAGGCGAGCGCGAGACACATGCGCTGCTCGAGGTCGCAGATCCCCGCCAGCCCGTCCTCGCTCCAGCGATAGGCGCGGGAGCGCGCGTGCTCGTGCGGGAAGTACTCCCAGGCTCGCCCGTCGGCGCTGTAGTCCTCGCGCACGGTGCCCCACGCGCGCTCGCTCAGGTACGGTCCGATCTGCTTCCACTCGCCGGCCGCGGCCCGGCTGGAGGATGCGACCCGCTCCTGCTCTGCGGAGCGCCGCTCGCGCTGGTTCGTGCCGTCGTCGCTCAAGCAGCGGAAGTGTCGCAGAGGCGCGCCCTTCGCGCGCGGACTGACTCCGCCCCATACTGGGCGCCATGGACCGGCGAGCGCGCATCGAGACGACGCTCCGCGCGGCGTTCGCGCCGCTCGAGCTCGAGGTCCTGGACGACGGCGCCCGTCACCGCGGCCATGCCGGCGCCGCCGGCGGGGCCGGTCACTTCTCGGTGCGCTTGGTCTCGGAGCGCTTTCGCGGCGTCGCGCGGCTGGCCCGCCACCGCATGGTGTACGAAGCGCTCGCGTCCGAGATCGGCGCCGAGATACACGCGCTCGCGCTCTCGCTGCACGATCCGGACGAGGCTTCCCACTAGCGACCGCGCGCGTCGGGCGGAAACAGCCGACGCAGGACCGGGTCGACCGGGCCCCCGACGTAGCGCCGGAAGCGCCAGTGCCGGTAGACGTACTCGCACGCGAACAGGAGCCCCATGAGCAGATACGCCGCGAGTCCGGTGTAGAGCGCCCAGGCCTCGCGCGAGCCGGCGAGCGCGAGCGCGGCGCACAGCGCGCCGTTCGCCGCGAAGAACACGCACCAGACCAGGGTGACGCGCCGGCAGTAAGTCACCTCCCCCTCGCTGAGGGTCCCGACCTGCGCGCGAGCGAGTATCTCGATCGCCGACTGGCGCCGCCAGAGCGAGCTCGCGAAGACCGCGAGCAGCGCGGCGTTGAGCAGGGCAGGGGCGAGCAACAGCCACAGCGGATCGTTCGAGAAGAGTGAGACGAGGCTGGCCGCCGCGAACGCGGCGCCGACGGGCGCGAATACGCGCAGGAGCGCGGCGAGTCGAGCTCGCGAGCCGAGCGCCGCACGCGCGGCGAGCAGCGCGAGCGTGCACAGCGCGATCGCGCGCGGCGGGGCGAAGCCGAGCGCGACGTAGACGAGCAGCGGATACGCGATCAAGAGCAGCGCCTGCAAGACCGCCAAGCGCGCCAACATAGCCGAGCGCGCGCGGCGGGCGCTCGTGCATACTCGGGACAGCTTCGCTGCGGAGACGCGAGTGGCCGAGCAGAGTACATGGGCGGGAATGGCAGAGCGCGGGTCGCTGCGCGCGCTGTTCATGCTGCGCGCCTGGTACCGCATCTTCGGGCGCCGCGCGTCGGTCGCGATGTTGGTTCCCATCGTCGCTTACTTCTTTGCGACCGGGCGCGCCGCGCGCGCGGCCTCGCTCGACTACCTGCGGACGCTGTGGGAGACACCGGAGGGACGCGCGCGCCTCGGGGCGCCGCCGAACCGGCGCCAGGTCTTCCGGCACCTGTTCGCGTTTGCGGAGAACCTGCTCGACCGGATGATCCTGTGGAGCGGCGATGTCGAGTCGATCCGCATCGAGAATCACGGCCGCGAGCTCGTCGAAGAGCTCGTGTGCGCCGGGCGCGGCGCGATCCTGCTCTCCTCGCACCTCGGCAGCTTCGACATGCTGCGCGAGCTCTCCGCGCAGACCGGAATCATGCTGAACGTGCTGATGTTCACGCGCCACGCGGAGCGCATCAACTCCTTCTTCGAGAGACTCCAGGCGGGCCGGAACCTGCGACTGATCCAAGTCGAGCCCGGCTCGCTCAGCGCGGCGTTCGACATGCGCGCGGCGATCGAGCGCGGCGAGTTCGTCGGGATCCTCGGCGACCGCATCTGGCCGTCGGAGCAACACCGAACGGTGTCAGTCTCGTTCCTGGGCCGGCGTGCGCGCTTCCCGCTGGGACCGTACCTGCTGCAGGGCGTGCTCGGCTGCCCGATGCTGCTCACCACCTGCGTGCGCAGCGGGCCGGCGACTTACAGCGCGCGCACGCGCGCCTTCGCGCCCGCCGGCATCGTGCCGCGCAGCGACCGCGCCAAGCACGCCGAGGAGCTCGCCCAGCGTTTCGCGTCGGAGCTCGAGCGGGGCTGCGCGGAGACGCCGTTCCAGTGGTTCAACTTCTTCGCGTTCTGGCGCAGCGCGGAGACCGACTGACTACTTCGGCGCGGGACTCGCCGGCAGCTCGACCCAGAAGCGCGTGCCGCCGGCGGGCAGGTCGTCGAATCCGATCTCGCCGCGGTGGGCGAGAACGATCCGGCGAGACACGTAGAGGCCGAGGCCGGTCCCGGCGCCGGCGGGCTTGGTCGTGACGAAGGGCGCGAAGACTCGCGCGCGCTCGGCCGGCTCGATGCCGGCGCCCGTGTCTTCGATCTCGATGCGCACGGCGCGCGCGAGATCCCGCGTGCGCACCTGAATCTGGTGCGAGCGGCCGGGCGCCGAAGCGCACGCGTCGATGGCGTTCGTGAGCAGGTTCAAGAACACCTGCCCGAGGCGCACCGCATCGCCGAGCACGGTGCGCGTCGCGGCGAAGTCGCGGACCAGCGTCGCGCGCGCGCCCAGCGGTCGCGCGACCAGCCGCAAGGTCTGCTCGAGCACGTCGTCGATGCGCAGCGGCGCGCAGGACGCGTGCGTGGAGCGAGACACCGAGAGCAGATCGCGGACCAGGTCGCGGATCCGGCGCGCGCCCTCGGACGCGTCCGCGAGCAGCTCGTCGGCGAGATCCATCCCGCCCAGATCGCGCAGCTTCGCCTCGATGTCGGCGACGCGCGCCGGAGCGGACGCGCCCGCCAGCTCCGCGAGCTCGCGCCGGTAGCCGGCGAGTGTCTCGGCCATCGCCGCGCAGGTCGCCGCGAGCTCGTTCAAGTTGCCGAGCACGTAGCTGATGGGGTTGTTGATCTCGTGCGCCATGCCCGCCACGAGCGTTGCGAGCTCCGCGTCCTCGGCTTCCAGGTTGGGAACCATTTCGCCTCGTATCGGCAGCGCGCGCGCAACCTGCGCGCAGCTTCATCCGCAGCGTTTCCCTCGCACGCCGCGCGGGGCTCGCTGCGCGCTCCGCGCGAGGCACACGCATTGCAATTGTCGCCGCGCGATGACGCCCCACCTCTCCGTGCGCAAGTCGCTGCTCCCCACACTTCTGTGTCTCCTCGCCTTCGCCGCGGGCGATGCCTCTGCCGCCAGCCTCACGGTGAGCGGCTGGACGCTCGGCGAGTCGGTGAACGTGGTCTCGGCCAGCGAGAACGGATGGGTCAACACCGCTCAGCTCGACCTCACCGTCGCCGGCAACTCGGGATACAGCTACTGCGTCGATCTCGCGCAGAGCATCGGTCCGGGGACCTCGGGCGGCTGGAGCTTGAACTCGCCCGAGCTCTCGAACCAGGTGATTCGCGCGGCCTGGCTGGTCGACACGTTCGAGCCGCAGATCGGCTCGATGGTCCACCCGTTGAGCGACTCGGTCTCGTTCGGCGTCACGCGGCAGACCGCGATCGCGGCGCTGCAGGTCGCCGTCTGGGAAGTCATGGCCGAGACACCCGGCAACTACAATCTCTACAGCGGCTCCTTCGCGATCGCGGCCGGCGGCGCGAGCGACGGCGTGATGAATCTGTCGCGCGACTTCCTGAATCAGCTCGGCGCCGCGGATCTGTCTTCCTACTCGACCAGCGCGATCTGGGCTGTGAACGCGACCAAGCAGGACCAGCTGTTCTTCGGGCAGGTGAATCCGATTCCCGAGCCCGGCACCGTCGCGCTGTACGCCTTCGGCGCCGCGATCGCCGCCTTCGCCGTCCGCCGCAAGGCCGCCTAGCCCGCGAGAATTGCAGCACCGACGGGCGCGGGCCAAGCTCGCGCCGTGGAGCCCGCGCGCGCAATCCTGCACGCCGACATGGACGCGTTCTACGCGGCCGTCGAGCAGCGCGACGATCCGGCGCTGCGCGGCCGGCCGGTCGTGGTCGGCGGCGCGTCGGCGCGCGGCGTCGTCGCCGCCGCGAGTTACGAGGCGCGCGCGTTCGGGATTCACTCCGCGATGCCGTCCGCCCAGGCGCGCAAGCTCTGCCCGGACGCGGTGTTCGTGGCGGGCCGCATGTCGGTCTACAAGCGCGAGAGCCGGCGCATCTTCGCGATCTTCGCGCGCTTCACGCCGGCCGTCGAAGGCATCTCGCTCGACGAGGCGTTCCTCGACCTGACCGGCACGCAGCGGCTGTTCGGGGCTCCGGAGCGAACGGCTGCGCGCTTGCGCGAGGCGGTGCGCGCCGAGACCGGGCTCGCGGTCTCGGTCGGGCTCGCGCCCGTGAAGCTGGTCGCGAAGATCGCGAGTGACTTGGCCAAGCCCGACGGCCTGCTGGTCGTGCGGAACGGCGAGGTGGCCGAGTTTCTCGCCCCGCTCCCGGTGGGCCGCATCTGGGGCATCGGCCCCGTCGCGCGCGCGTGTCTCGAGCAGGCCGGCATCGCGACGATCGGCGAGCTGGCGCGGCGGCCGGACCTCGAGCTGCGCGACTTGCTCGGCAGCTTCGGCCCCGCCGCTGCGCGGCTCGCGCGCGGCGACGACGAGCGCGAGGTCGAGCCGTACCGCGAGGCGAAGTCCTACTCGGAGGAGAACACCTTCGAGCGCGACGTCGCGGACCCGCTCGCGCTCGAGCGCGCGATCCGCGCGCACGCCGACGCAGTCTCTCGCCGGCTGCGCGTCGACGGGGTGCGCGCGCGCGGCGTGCGTCTGAAGCTGAAGCTCGCGCGGAGCCTCGGCGGCGGGAAGTTCCCGATCCTGACCCGCTCGCGCACGCTCGCCGAGCCGAGTGACGACGGCCAGGTGCTCGCCGCGGCCGGCTGCGCGCTGCTCGCGCGCGCCGCGCTCGAGGAGCCGGTCCGGCTCGTCGGCCTCGCTGCCGAGCGACTCGAAGAGGCGGGAGTCGAGCAGCTCTCGCTGCTCGCGGAGACGCACGCGCTGCGCGAGCGGCGCGCGCGGCTGAACCAGACGCTCGACCAGATTCGCGCCCGCTTCGGCCCGCGGGCGCTCGAGCGCGCGGAGGGCGAAGTCGCGCGCGCCGGTCTTTCGTTCCAGATCAAGCGCGGTGAGGAACCCGAGCCGGAGGACTGATGGTATGCTCGCGCGATGCTCGACCAAAGACTCGTCGCGGGTACACCGGAAGAGGTCGGAATCGATTCGAAGCAGCTCGACGCGCTGTTCGAGCGCGCCGAGAAAGAGGTGCGCGAGGGCCTGCTGCCCAGCGCGCAGATCGCCGTCGCGCGGAA
>JBIOJK010000109.1:0-11467 GCA_044450765.1 Myxococcota bacterium
CGTGCGGCAGGTCGCCGACGATGTGGCGCAGCGCGCCCACGAACTCGTCGGCCAACCCGTAGTGAGACAAGATGAGTATTCCGATCACGTCTCGATCCTCCGCACTCGCGCGACGTCGCGATGAGTCACGCGAACGTCGATCTTGCGCTCCAGAAGGTGTCTTTCCAGCGCCCTCGCCACCGCCACGGAGCGGTGCTGTCCGCCGGTGCAGCCGAGCGCGACGGTGAGGTGGGCCTTGCCCTCCTCTTCGTAGCGCGGAACCAGAAAGTCGACGAATTCGCACAGCCGGGCCATGAATTCGCGCGTGCCCGGCGCGTCCAGGACGAAGGCAGAGACGTCCGGATCGAGCCCCGTGTGCTCGCGCAGGCTGGGCTCGAAGTTCGGATTCGGCAGGAAGCGCACGTCGATCATCAGATCCGCAGACTCGGGCGCGCCGTGGCGAAAGCCGAAGGAGACCAGCTCGATCTCCATCGGCGCGGTGCGCTGCGCGCCGGTGAAGTGACGCGTCACCTGCCGCTTCAGGTCGTGCACGCTCATGTGGCTCGTGTCGATCACGAGATCCGCGCGGCGCGCCATCGGCACGAGCATCTCGCGCTCGCGCCCGATGTCCTCGAAGATTGAGCCGCTGCCGCGCGCCGGGTGGACCCTGCGCGTCTCGCTGAAGCGCTGCGCGAGCACCTCGTCGCTGGCCTCGAGATACAAGAGCTGGTTCGGCAGGCCGCCGCTGCGCAGCCGGTCGTGGACTTCGGGGAACGCCGCCAGGAACGAGCGCTCGCGCACGTCGACCGCGACCGCGAGCCGATCGCTGCCGGCGCGGAACAGCTCGACGAACGGCTCGAGCAGCACGACGGGCAGATTGTCGACGCAGAAGAAGCCGAGGTCCTCGAGCGCCTTCATGGCCGTGGTGCGGCCGGCTCCGGAGAGACCGGAGACGATCACGAGCGATGGGCCGAGACTCACGGCCGCTCGCCGCGCAACAGCGCGAACAGGCGCTCGTCGAGCTCTGCCGCGCCGCTGCGGCCCTGCGCCTGCAAGAGGTGCACGCGCGCGGCGACCTCGACCAGCGACGCGATGTTCCGGCCCGGCGCCACCGGCAGGTGCAGCGCCGCGATCTCGAAGCCGGCAAACACTTCTCTGTGTTGGTCGAGGCCAACCCGCTCGACCTCGCCCGCGCCCCACGCCTCGAGCTGGATCACGAGCTCCACGCGCGCGCGCTCGACGACGGAGCGCTCGCCGAACAGACTCGGCACGTGGACGATCCCGATGCCGCGCAGCTCGATGTAGTGCCGCACGAGCTCGGGGCTCCAGCCGAGCGGGACGCCGTCGGCGCCCACGCCGATCAGGACGACGTCGTCCGCCGCGAGCCGGTGCCCGCGCATGACCAGCTCGAGCGCGCACTCGCTCTTGCCGATCCCGCTCTTCCCCAGCAGCAGCACGCCCACGCCCGCGACCTCCACCAGGCTGCCGTGGATGCGCGACGGCGCGGGAGACGACTCGCCCATGCTACTGCCTCGACTCCTCCTCCTCGAAGGCGCGGAACAGCTCGTCGGTGGTCTGGACCTGGCGCAGGCGCGCCCGGAAGGCCTCCGAGCCGAGCAGCCGCGACAGCCGCGCGAGCAGGAGCAGGTGCGCGCTGCCCTCCTTGCCGGGCGCGACGAGGAGGAAGAACAAGTGAGTCTCCAGGCCGTCGAGTGATTCGAACGCGACGCCGTTGCGCGACAGTCCGAACACCGCGAGCAGGCGGTCGAGCGATTCGACGCGCGCGTGCGGGATCGCGATGCCGTCCCCCATCGCCGTCGTGCCGAGTTTCTCGCGCTCGATCAGCATCGCGTAGAGCTGCCCCGGATCGAGCCCCGAGACCTGGCGCGCGAGGGCGTCGGCGAGCTCGCGCAGCACCTCGAGCTTCGTCGCGCCGCGCAGGTCGACGCGGCAGGCGTCTCGCACGAGTACGTCGGTGAGTTTCATCTTCCCAACTCCGCCGCAGCGGCCGCGGAATCTAGCCGATCTGACGCCGCCGCGTCGAAGAAAGGATGCGCAGCGCTTCGCGATATTTCGTGACGGTCCGGCGCGCGATCTGGATGCTCGCATCGGAGAGCATCTCGGCGATCTTCTGGTCCGAGAGCGGACTTCGCGTGTCCTCGGCCCGGATGATCTGGAGGATCTTCTCCTTCACCGATTCGGACGCGATGCCGTCGCCGTCGGACGTGCGAATGCTCGAGTTGAAGAAGAACTTCAGCTCGAAGACCCCATGCGGCGTCTGCGTGTATTTGTTGGTGGTGACGCGCGAGACGGTCGACTCGTGCATGCCGATGTCGTCCGCAACGTCGCGCAGGTTCAGCGGCCGCAGGTGCTCGGGACCTTTGTCGAAGAACTCGCGCTGGAAGCGGATGATCGACTCCATGACGCGCACGATCGTGCGCTGCCGCTGGTGGATCGACTTGATCAGCCAGATCGCGGAGCGGAGCTTCTCGCGCACATACTCGCGCGTCTGCTTGCCGTTCCCGTCCTTGTTGGCGAGCACTTCGCGGTAGGCCGCGGACACTCGCAGCTTGGGCATCCCGTCCTCGTTCAGCACGACGTGGTACTCGTCACCGAGCTTGTGCACGAAGATGTCGGGCGTGATGTAGACCGGCTCGTCCTCGGTGTACTGCCGGCCGGGCCGCGGCTCGAAGCTGCCGATCAGCTTGGCGGCCGCCGCGACCTCGGCGACGTCGACGTTCTCGACCCGCGCGATCCCGCGGAAGTCGTGCTTCTGCAGGCCGTCGATGTGCTGCGCCACCATGCGCATCGCCAGGCCGTCCGTGATCCCCGCGAAGCGCATCTGGATCAGCAGACACTCCGCGAGCGAGCGCGCCGCGACACCGACTGGATCGAGCTCCTGGACCCGCGCGAGCACCTTCTCGACGGTCGAGACATCGGTCTTGGTCTCGGCGGCGATCGCGTCCAGCTCCTCCTCGAGATAGCCGTCGTCGTTCAGATTCCAGACGATCTGCAGCGCGATCTCGCGCTCCGTGTCGTCGAGCTCGATGAAGCCGAGCTGCCAGATCAGGTGGTCGACGAGCGACGTCCCCGGAGTCAGATTCGCGTCGAGCGCCGGCCGGTCGTCGTCGCCGCGCGAGAGACTCGTCTGCGGCTTCGACTCCATGTAGCTCTCCCAGTCGAGGTCGCCGACCATGTCGTCGGTGCTGGGGGTCGCGGTGTCGACCTCGGCGGCCTGCGGCTGCGCCACTTCGGCCTGCACGGGCGGCTCGCCGGGCTCGTTCTCGTCGTCGGCCAGCTCCTGGGGCGCCGCTTCGTCCTCGAGCGCTTCTTCGAGCACCGGGTTCTCGACGAGCTCCTGCTGGATCGTGTTCTGCAGCTCCAGCCGCGAGAGCTGCAGCAGCTTGATCGCCTGCTGCAGCTGGGGTGTCATCACCAGCGACTGAGTCAGCTTGATCGTCTGCTTGAGCTCGAGCGCCATGATCAGAGCCGGAAGTTCTGCCCGAGGTAGATCTCGCGCACGGTCGGATCCTCGGTGATTTCCGCGGGCGAGCCTTCGCGGATGATGCGCCCGTCCTTGATGATGTAGGCGCGGTCGCAGATCTGGAGTGTCTCGCGCACGTTGTGATCCGTGATCACGATCCCGATCCCGCGCTCGCGCAGCTGCGAGATGATCTTCTGGATGTCGATCACCGCGATCGGATCGATGCCCGAGAACGGCTCGTCCAGCAGCATGAAGCGCGGATCGAGCACGAGCGCGCGCGTGATCTCGACGCGGCGCCGCTCACCGCCGGAGAGCGTGGAGCCCTTCTGCTTGCGCTTGGCGACCAGGTCGAGCTCGCCCAAGAGCGTCCGGGCGCGCTCGTGGCGCTCGTGGCGGCGCAGCGGCAGCGTCTCGAGAATCGCCAGGATGTTCTCCTCCACGGTCAGCTTGCGGAAGATCGAGGGCTCCTGCGGCAGGTAGGTGATTCCCTTCCGCGCCCTCTGGTACATCGGCAGATCGGTGATCTCCTCCTCACCGAGAAACACGCGGCCGGCCGTCGGGTGAATGCGCCCGACGATCATGTTGAACGTGGTGGTCTTGCCCGCCCCGTTCGGGCCGAGCAGCCCGACGACCTCGCCGGGCCCGACCGCGATGCGCACGTCGCGCACGGCCTCCTTGGACCCGAAGCGCTTGCACAGATCGCGCGCGTGCAGGGTCGGCGTCATCCGCCGCTCGCCTTCGGCGCTTGCGGCGGCGCGACAGGCGCAGCCGCACCGCCTGGGGTCGTCGCGCCCGGGGCGCCCGGCGCGCCCGGCGTGTCCTGCTTCTCGCGGACGCGGACCTGTACCGAGCCCACCGCCTTCACGGTGCCCTTGCACATGTCGAAGTAGATCGTGTCGCCTTCGACTTCGTCGGTGTCTCGGGTCAGCTTCGCCTTGCCGCCCTGGGTTCGGCACTCCGAGGTGCAGGCGACGTTGTCGAGCAGCGCGTCCGTGCAATGCGCCGTGTTGGCGCCCTGCGTGATCACGACCGCGCCGCGCGCCGTGATCTTGTCTGGGCGGCCCGAGCTGCCTTCCGGGTAGATCGCCTCGAGCCAGTCGCTCTGGATGAAGAGATCGCCCTGGTGCGCCTTCACGTTCTTGGTGAACACCACGCTCTGCCGCCCGCCCGGGACCTTCACGCCCTCGGCCTGGTCGGAGGTGATCACGAGCTCCGCGCCCTTCTGGAACGTGAGGCCGAAACGCTCCGCGGCCTCGCCCGGTGACTTCGGCACGGGCTGGTTCGGCTCGGGGGGCTTCGCGTCTTGCGCGCGGCTGCCACGGGCAGCCAGGACAAGCGCGAGGGCGACGGCGAGCGCCGTACGACTCACTTCGGCTTCACCCTGGCCCTCACGTTGCCGTTCAGCCGCAGCCTGTGAGTCGCGACCTCCATCTCCATGCCGGCCGCGGACACCACCAGGTTGTCGCGGCGCAGCTCGACGGGAACGTCGCTCACGATCACGCGGCGGCTCCCGATGTAGCGCGCGGTGTCGGTCGTGAAGCGCTGCCCTTCCTCGGTCTCGCCGGTGACGCCCTTCGAGAGCTTGAAGTCGTCGACGTCGAGGTGGAACTCGCCGACCGGCGCCGCGATCGAGATCTTGCCCGCGCCCTCGTCGTCCGACGCGAACGAGATCGAGACTTCGCGCAGGTCGGCGAAGTTCGACTTCATGTCGACGATCGCCGACGAGGCAATCACCGAGACGTCGCGCAGATCTCCGTGGTAGCCCTCGAAGCGGACGCCCTCCATCTCGATGGGCGGCATCTCGACCACGGGGCGCACGACGCCGATTTCGAGCGCGTCGAGATTCGAGTTACAGGCCAGCGTTGCCGCCCCCAACGCGCTGACGAGCCACCGCGCCGGTCTCCCTCGCAAACGCACCGCTCGCTCTCCTCGGGGTCACCCCACGCTCCCCGCCGGAGCGCGTTCTCGACAAGCAAGAAGCATACCTTGGGGGAAGCAGATGCGCCTCCCAGGCCGCCGCGAGCGCTCAGGGATTCGCGGGCGCGGGCGCGGAGTCGGGCGCCGAATCGGGCGGGGAGTCGCTTCGCGGCTCCTCGCTCGGAGCGAGCTGGGCGTTGCGCGCCTCGGCCGCGCGCGCGACCTCCTCCGAGTCGTCGACCACGACCTCGACCCCGAACAGCGTGCGCAGGGGCTCGTGGGTGCCCAGCCACCAGGCCGGGCGGAAGAGCAGCTCGTCGGCGATCACTCCGACCGGGTGAAGCACGTACGCGATGATCCGAAGCGGATGGCCGGCGCGCAGCGGGTTGTAGCGCGTGGTGGCGGCCTGTGCGGGCGCGCCCAACAACGCGAGCGCGAGCGCGGCGGCGATCGTTCGAATCAGCATGCGACTTCCCTTGTATCAGGCTTCGGATCGGCGCGCAGCCCGAAACACCATAGCGCTCAGGTGTCGATCAGCCCCTCTTGCGCAACACTCGCGACACGCTCGCCGCTGCGCTGGTAGACGGCGCCGAGGACCAGCCCTCGGCCC
This sequence comes from Myxococcota bacterium, assembly GCA_044450765.1. Lineage (GTDB taxonomy): Bacteria > Myxococcota_A > UBA9160 > SZUA-336 > SZUA-336 > VGRW01. The sequence goes on from JBIOJK010000109.1 coordinate 5,991, forward strand.
GCGCTGGCGGCCGGGCTATGGCAGTCGTAGAGCAGCCAGTCGGACAGATCCGGCGCGCGGTGCAGCCAGACCGCGTGGTCGAGACTCGCGGGCGGGCGCTCCTTCCACAGCACTCCGTGCGGCCGCGCCGCCGCACGCAGCAAGGTGCGGTCGGTGGCGTAGACGAGCAGCGCCATGCGCAGCAGCGGATCCTCCGGCGGGGCTCCGCGCAGCCGGATCCAGGCCACGCGCGACGGCGCCGAGCGAGCGCCCGGCGCGTCGCGCTCGGGCTCGAGCACGCGCACGTCGAAGGCCTCGAACTCGCGCCGCGGCCGCAGATCGGCGGCCAGCTTCGCGCGCGCCTCCTCCCAGTCATCGAGTCTCTCGGGCCCGGCGCGCTCGGGCATCGGGTCGGCGTGCGCGATGCCGGTCGCGACGCGCGCGAAGCTGGCGGCGAGCTGAAAGATCGGCTGGCCGCCCTGCTGCGCGACCACCCGCCGCGCGCTGAAGCGGCGGCCGTCGCGCGTGCGCTCGACCTCGAAGCGGATCTCCGCGTCGGAGCGGCCCGGCCGCAGGAAGTAGCCGTGCAGCGAGTGACACGCGCCGGTGTCGACGCTGGACGCGGCGGCGATCAGCGCTTGCGCCGCGACCAAGCCGCCGAACAGGCGCGCGCGGCCGCTGCCGCCCTCGGCCAGGTAGCAGTCGCCGCCCAGGTCGCGCAGCGCCAGGCGCCGCAGCAGACGCGCCAGCTGCGGAGAGGCCGGTTGAGTCATTCGTCCTCGTAGCGGATCTCGAGCACCGTGAAGCGCGCGCGCCCGGCGGGTCGCTGGACGTCGACCTCGTCGCCCGCGCGCTTGCCCACGAGGGCGCGCCCGAGCAGTGACTCGATGCTGATCGCCCCGGCCCCCACGTCACTCTCGTCCGGGCCCACCAAGCGGTAGCAGAGCTCCGCGCCCGTCTCGTCCTCGAGCGTGACGAACGCGCCGAAGTAGACGCGGTCGCGCGCGACCTCGCCGGGCCGGACGACCACGAGCTGGTCGAAGCGCTTGCGCAGGAACTCGATGCGCCGGTCGATCTCGCGCAGGCGCTTCTTGCCGTAGATGTACTCGGCGTTCTCGGAGCGGTCGCCGAGCGCCGCCGCCGCGGCCACCTCGCGGGTCACGCGCGGGCGCTCGACTCGCCACAGGCGCTCGAGCTCTTCCTGGAGCCGGCGCGCGCCCTCGGGCGTGATGTGGATCTTGTGGGTCGGCGGAGACACGACGCGGCCGAGATAGCGCGCGCGACGCGCGCGCGCACGTGTGCTCCAATCGCGGCGATGTCAGCCCTGCACGAGCCCGCGCGCGACCTCGCGCTGCTCGCACGCGCGGACGTGCTGGTCGTCGGCGGAGGCAGCGCGGGAGTCGCCGCCGCCGTGTCGGCCGCGCGCTCGGGGGCGCGGGTGGTGCTCGCCGAGGCGTCGAGCTCCCTCGGCGGACTGGCGACCAACGGCTTGATCGCGCTGCTGCTCACGCTCGACGACGGGCGCGGGAAGCAGGTCATCTCGGGGCTGTGCAGCGAAGTCACCGAGCGCATGCAGGCGCTGGGCGGCGCCTTCGCTCCGCCGGCCGAGCACTGGGGACGCGCCGACCCCGAGCTCGTGCAGCGCTACGCGAGCTGGGGTTTGGTCTGGGGCGGCGCGCGCGCGGAGCACGTCGTGCGCTACTCGGTCGCCTACGACCCCGAGGTGCTGCGCGAGGTGTTGAACGACCTCGTGACACAATCGGGTGTAGACCTCTTGTTCCACGTCTGGGGAGCGCGCGCGCTGGTCGAGGGCGGGCGCGTCGCCGGCGTCGCGTTCGAGTCGCGCGCCGGGCGCCACGCGATCGCCGCGGACGTCGTGATCGACGCGACCGGTGACGGCCACCTGCTCGCGTCCGCGGGCTGCGCGTTCGAGCTCGAGCGCGTGCACCCGTGGCTCTGGTTCCGGATCGGCGGGATCTCCGATGTGGACGCCGCGATCGCCGCCGGCGCGCCGATCTTCCGCACGCCCAACCGAGGACAGGCGCTCTTCCCCTGGGGCAGTGCGACTCGCATCGACCGCAAGATCGACGCGACCGATCCGCGCGACCTGTCCTTCGCGGAGCTGGCGTGCAGGCGGATGGTGATGGAGGAGTTTCGCGCGCTGCGCGAGCGCTTCGCGGAGCTGCGCGACTCACACCTGTGCGAGATCGCGCGCCTGATCGGGGTCACCGAGAGCCGGCGCCTGGTCGGCCGGCAGGTCCTCGGCCACGCGGACCGCCAGAAGCCGTTGCCCGGCGCGATCGCGATCACCGGTCACTGGACGAAGTACGGCGCGGTCTACGCGATCCCGTACGCGTGTCTGCAGGCGCGCGAGATCGAGAACCTGCTGGTCAGCGGCCGCTGCATCTCGTCGGATCACCGCACGCACAACGCGACCAAGGAGATCCCGCCCTGCTTCGCCACCGGCGAGGCGGCGGGGGCCGCCGCGGCGCTCGCGCTCGAGCACGCGGGGCGAGTGGCCGAGGTGCCCGTGGAAGCGCTGCGCGAGCGCCTGCGCGCGCGTGGCGCGATCGTGGACTACAGCTTCTGAGTGCGCAGGTCGGTCGCGTCCGTCAGCGCGCGCGTCTCGAGCACGCGCGACACCACGAGATGGCGCGCAGTCGCGCTGTCTCCGCCGAGTGACTCGAGCGGAGTCAGCGTCGCGACCAGCTCCTCGAGCTGGCGCCGCTGCTCGGGCTTCACGCCCTGGAACACCAGCCCGAAGCCGCGCGCGCCGTGGTCGCGCACGACTTCCGCTTCGATCACGAGCGGCGCGCCGCCCGAGGTCCCGTAAAGACCGAGCGCGAGCCGCTGCCCGACCGCGAGGCCCGGCTGGCGCGCGATGCGGATTCCGTCCGCAGAGAGATCGTGCCCGAGCACGACCTGCGGCGCTTCCGCGTCGAACGCGGTGAGTGCCGCGACGCGCCGCCGGTACGCGCGGCGCTCCGTTTTGCGCCGCTCGCGCCCCGCCGTCTCGGGCACCTTGGCCAGCGCCGAGACGCGCGTGCCGGGATGCGCGCCGCGCAGGATCGCCTCGAGCTCGGCGGTCGCCTCGGGCGTCGGCGGATCGAGCTCGACGGCGACCACCCAGGTGGTGCGGCCGCCGGCGCCGGTCTCCGCATCCGCGCGAGCCACGTGACCCGAGAGCGCGTCGAGCGCGGCGCTGCGCAGCTCGGCGGGCAGCTCGAGCTCGATCCAGTCACCCGCCTCCAGAGGCGCCTCGACGCGCAGCCGCGCCCCGGACGCCGACAGCTCGACGAGCTTCGCCGAGTGACTCGTCCGCCCGACCGAGACGCGCGCTTCGCCGCCGAGCGGCACGCGCGAGCGGCCGCGCCGCTCGCCGCGGTCGTGCAGCAGCATCGCGACCAGCAGGCGCAGGGTCTCCTGGTCGACCGAGCTGTGCACCAAATAGTGCACGCCCAGCTCGCGCAACTGCGCACGCAGCTCGCCGAAGTCCTGGCCGTGCACGCAGAGCCAGCGCGGACCGGGCGCCGCGTCGGCCGACGCAGCGCGCGCGCCGAGCTCGAGCGCGCGGCGGCCGGTGCTGATGAGCAGGTCCCGGGCGCGCGGAATCTCGGCCGCGTCGCGCGGCCGGCGGCAGAGGGCGAAATCGGCGCCGGCGCGCTCCAGAATCACGCGCACGCGGTCCAGCTCGCCGTCGTCGAGCAGCACAACCGACACGGACTTCTCCACGCCATCGTATTCGGCGCAGAGACTCGCCTGCTGGAGTCGCGCGCGCGCGCAGCTAAGGAGGGGTTCGCGGATACGCAACGAGCTCCGCAGCGAAGCTGGGATCGCCGCCCGCTTCCGGCTCGCGCTCGATCGCGATTGCCAGGACGTTGGTGCCGGCGGCGAGCCCATGCGGATCGAGCCAGCGGTGCACGAGGATCGGCTCCGCCGTCGCGGCGCGCGGCCCGCGGGCGACGAGCCAGTGAGCCTCGCGCTCCGGGGAGCGCTCCAAGCGCGCGACCTCGCGCCCGTTGAGATACGCGGTCGCGGGCTGATCCCGTGGCAGTCCGAGCTCGAGCGCGACGAGCGACTCCGGCGCATTCGCGTCGAACTCCGTCCGGTAGTAAGTCGTGCGCTTCTGCGCGCCGGCCGCCGCGCCGCGGTCGACGATCCGGAACGGAGTCTCGGCCGAAGCCCAATCGGTGGTGTCGAAGCGCGCGCCCAGCCAGGTCGCCGGCGGCTCGACGCCGTCGCGCACCCTCCAGCCCGAGCCCGCGGCCACGAGCGGCGCCGGAACCGGCAGCGCGCTCGACGGCGGCAGCGCGAAGCGGTCGCGCTCACCGTCGCGCGCGCTGACGAACAGCGCCTCTACACCACTGCGTGTCACGTCGATGCGCAGCGCGCCGTGCTGATCCGCGATCCGCACGCGGCTCTCCGCGAGCGGCTCGCGGAACGCGTACAGGCCCATGCCGCCGGTGCCGACGACGGCGTACGGCATCCCGCCGATCTCCAGGCGCTCGTAGTCGTGGTCGTGCCCCGAGAACACCGCCGTCGCGCCCCAGGCGCGGAATGGCCACTGCAGCTCCGCGGTCGAGCCGTGCGGGCCGGACGAGTACGGCGGATGGTGGAACAACACCCACTTGTGTTGCGCCGTCGAGCGCGCGAGCGCGTCGCGCAGCCAGCGCGCCTGCGCGGAGTCGCGCGCGACGCCGTCGGGCTCGTGGCGATCGCTGTCGAGAAAGAAGAGCGCAACGCTGCCGCGCTCGAGCTCGTAGTAGCGCTCGTTGCCCGGCAGCTCGAAGTAGTCGAGATACGGCTGCGCGCCCGGAGTGCCCCAGTCGTGATTCCCGAGCGTCGGAAAGAACCGGTTCACCGTTCCGCCCGGACCGAAGGCGCCGCGATAGGGCGCAATGAAGGCCGCGTAGTACTTGCCGATGTTGCGGTCGATCGTCTCGGCGGCGCCGCTCGGGTAGTTGTCGTCGCCGACCGTCACGACCAGGTCCGGCGTCCAGCCGGCCACCATCGCGGCGACCTGCGCTTCCGCGGCGTTGTCGCCGCCGAAGTCGCCGATCACCGCCACGCGCAGCTGCGTCTGTCGCGCACATCCGAATGCGGAGACCAGCGCCAAGGTCAACAGGCACGGGCGAATCATGGCGGCGGCGGAGCGTAGCGGCGCAACTCGCGCGCGCCACGCCGGTTGCTCATCCAGTTCTGGAGAAGCCAGGGCGATCTCACATGCCCCTACACGAAGGAGAGACAGTATGAAGCTGCGATGGTTGGCTGGATTGGTGATGGGCGTCACTTTTCTGGGGATCGGAGCCGCACCCGCGCATGCCGGGCAGAGCGACCCGAACAACCCGACGAGATTGTGCGTGCAGGACGCGCGGGCAGAGCGCAGCACCTGCACACAGACGTGCCAGGACACGTTCTTCGCCTCGATCGATTCGTGCCGCAACGAGAACCACGACTGCGCCGACATCGCACGCGCCACCCGCGAAGGCTGTGTCTCC
>JBIOJK010000110.1:0-11406 GCA_044450765.1 Myxococcota bacterium
CGATGCGGCGGAACAGCTCCTCGTGCTCTTCGCGCGGCAGATGGAAGATGGCGTAGAACGACACGATCGCATCGAACGACGCGGGCGCGAAGTCGACGCCCATCAGGTCCGATTCGACGAAGCGCGCCGACGGCACGTTCGCGCGCGCGAGGCGGATCTGCGCGGGCGAGAAGTCGACGCCGGTCACCGCGTGCTCGCGCGCGAGCCGCGCCACGACAGGTACCCCAGGTCCGCAGCCGAGGTCGAGCACGCGCGATCCGGGCGCGAGCCGCGGGAGCAGGAGCTCGAGGCCGGGCTGCTCCTCGCCCGCGCGTGCCGCGGCGAAGGCCGGGGCGCAGCGGTCGTAGCCTTCGCGAACGAGTCTTCGATAGTCGACCGCCGGGTCGTCCGCCGGCTTCATCCGTACTTGATCACCGTGCGGATCGCGGAGCCGTCGTGCATGCGGTCGAAGGCTTCGTTGATCCGCTCGAGCGGCAGCTCCGCGGTCACCATCTCGTCGAGCTTGATGCGGCCGCTCATGTAGCGGTCGACGAAGCGCGGCAGCTGCGTGCGCCCTTTCGTGCCGCCGAACGCGGTGCCGCGCCATGCGCGCCCAGTCACCAACAGGAAGGGGCGCGCGTGGATCTCCTGACCCGCGCCCGCCACGCCGATCACGATCGACTGACCCCAGCCGCGCTGCGTGCAGGCGAGCGCCTGGCCCATGACGTCGACGTTGCCGATGCACTCGAACGAGTAGTCGACGCCGCCGTCGGTCAGCGACACGATCGCCGCCGCAACGTCGGGGGTGTCCTTCGGGTTGAGAAACTCCGTGGCGCCGAACGCCTTGGCGAGCTCGAACTTTCGCGGATTGACGTCGACGCCGATGATCCGCTCGGCGCCGGCGAGCACCGCGCCCTGAATCACGGAGAGTCCGATCCCGCCGAGGCCGAAGACCGCGACGCTGGAGCCGGGCTCGACCTTCGCGGTGTGGAGCACCGCGCCGATCCCAGTCGTGACTCCACAGCCGAGCAGACAGATCCGGTCGAGCGGCGCGTCGGCGCGCACCTTCGCGAGCGCGATCTCGGGAACCACCGTGTACTCCGCGAAGGTCGACGTGCCCATGTAGTGGTGCAGGGTCTTCCCGCGCGCGGAGAGGCGGCTCGTGTGGTCGGGCATGAGTCCCTTGCCCTGAGTCTCGCGGATGCGCACGCACAAGTTGGTTCTGCCCGAGAGGCAGTACTTGCACTCGCGACACTCCGGAATGTAGAGCGGGATGACGTGGTCCCCGACCGCGAGCGAGCGCACGCCGGCGCCGAGCTCGACGACTACACCGGCTCCCTCGTGCCCGAGAACGACGGGGAACAGCCCCTCCGGGTCCTTTCCCGAGAGGGTGTACGCATCCGTGTGACACACACCGGTGGCGGAGAGCTTGACCAGGCACTCGCCCGCGCGCGGCCCGGCGAGCTCGATTTCAGCCACTTCGAGCGCACGCCCCGCTTCCCACGCGACGGCTGCTTTCACCTTCACACACGCGATTATACGGATTCCGTCACCGCGCTTTGACCGAACTTTGACCCGTCGCCTCGCGCCACCCGCGGCTCCGGTCGTTAATCTGTCGCTGCACAATGGCAGCCCCAATCGAAACCCCCGACGCATCGGCGGACCCCGAGGCGGGCCCGACCATCGCTGACGTGATCGCGGTCCTGCCGGACGGCGTGTACGAGAACCCGACGGCGATCGGCCTCGCGTACTTCGCGCGCGACGTCGCGATCTACGTGCTGCTCGTCGCGGCGCTGGTGTTCGTGAACAACCCCCTTCTGCTCGTGCCCCTCTGGATCGTGACCGGGGTCATGATCAGCACGCTCTTCATCGTGGGTCACGACGCCGCGCACGGCGCGCTCTTCAAGAGCAAGCGACTCGGCTACGTGATCGGCCAGCTCGCGATGCTGCCCGGTCTGCACGTGTACGAGGCCTGGGTGTTCGGGCACAACCGGATTCACCACGGTCACACCGTGCGCGAAGTCATGGACTATGTCTGGCATCCAGCCAGCCCGGACGCCTACCGCGCGATGTCGCTGCCGGAGCGCGCCATCCACCGCGTGAAGTGGTCGTGGCTCGGCGCCGGCATCTACTACGGCTGGGACATCTGGTGGCGCAACATGATCAACTTCAAGCCGCCCGAGAAGATCGCGCAGGACGTGCGGCGCGACCGGCGGATCGTGCTCGCGTACGCCGCGGTGGTCACTGCCGCGCTGCTCGCGCTCGGCGCGGAGATGTACGGCGGCGCCGGCGGCGCGCTCTGGATGTGGACGAAGGTCTTCGCCGTGCCGTTCGCGATCTGGAACTACTCGATCGGCATCTCGGTCTACGTGCACCACATCTCGCCCGACATCGCGTGGCACGGGCGCCGGGAGTGGACGCGCTTCAAGGGCCAGATGGAAGGCACCACGATCCTACACATTCCTGTGTGGGCCAACTTCTTCTACCACAACATCTTCCTGCACGTGCCGCACCACGTGGACATGCGCATCCCGTTCTATCACCTGCCGGAGGCGTCCAAGGCGATCCTGGCGGCCTTCCCGGACGTGGTGCGCGAACGCCGCTACGGCCTCGCCGACTACCTGCGCGCGACGCGCGCGTGCAAGCTCTACGACTTCGCGACTCACAGCTGGGTCGGCTACGAAGCCGCGCGGGTCGAAGCGCTAGTCACCACTTAGCCGCACGCCGAGCTCCTTCAGCTGCGCGGGTTCGACGGCGGTCGGCGACCCCATGAACAGGTCCTGCGCGCGCTGCGTCTTCGGAAACGCGAGCACGTCGCGCAGGCTGTCACCGCCCGCGAGCATCAGCGCGAAGCGATCCAGGCCGAAGGCGAAGCCGCCGTGCGGCGGCGCGCCCGTGTCGAGCGCGTCGAGCATGAATCCGAAGCGCTCGCGGGACTCGCTCTCGGTGTAGCCCATGATCGACAAGATCTTTCGCTGCACGTCCGAGCGGTGATTGCGCAAGCTTCCCGAACCAAGCTCGACGCCGTTCAGCACCAGATCGTAGTGAGTCGCCAGCACGCTCCTCGGGTCCGAGTCGAGCTTCGCGATCTCGCTCTCGAGCGGCGCGACGAACGGCATGTGCATGTACGTGAGCTTGCCGTCGGCGGTCTCTTCGAAGAGCGGGAAGCCGACGACGAAGTGCGGGTCCCAGACGCGGCCGTCGAAGCGCCCGAGCTTCGCGCCGAGCTCGAGACGGATCCGTCCGAGCACGTCGCACACGACGCTCTGGCGGTCCGCGCCGAACAGGACCACGTGACCCGGACGCAAGCCCGCGCGCGCGCCGATGCCCGCGCGCTCCGCGTCGGAGAGGAACTTCGCGATCGGGCTCTGCCAGCTGCCGTCCGGGTTGATCCGCGCCCAGGCCAGCCCCTTGGCGCCGAAGCCGCGCGCCATGTCGTTCAGCTTGTCGAGGTCGCTGCGGGAGAGTGACTCGGCGTCGGGGATCGGAAGCGCGCGCACCACGCCGCCCGCCGCGAGCGCGCCCGCGAACACCTTGAACTCGGTCTTCGCGACCACGTCGCTGAGCTCGACCAGCTCGAGGCGGATGCGCCGCTCCGGCTTGTCGGAGCCGTAGCGCAACATCGCGTCACCCCACGACACGCGCGGGAACGGGCGCTCGAGCTCCACGCCGAGCACCTCGCGGAACGCGCGCACGGTGATGTGCTCGAGCAACTCGAGGACGTCCTCGACGCGCACGAAGGACATCTCGAGATCGAGCTGCGTGAACTCGAGCTGCCGGTCCGCGCGCTGGTCCTCGTCCCGGAAGCAGCGCGCGATCTGGAAGTAGCCGTCGAAGCCCGCGACCATGAGCATCTGCTTCATGATCTGCGGCGACTGCGGCAGGGCAAAGAAGCTGCCGTGGTGGACGCGGCTCGGGACCAGGAAGTCGCGTGCGCCCTCCGGCGTCGCGCGCGCCAGGATCGGCGTCTCGATCTCGATCAGCCCGCGCCCGGAACAGCTCTCGCGGAGTGACTGACACAGTCTGTGCCGCGCCCAGAGTCGCTTCTGCATGATCGGCCGGCGCAGATCGTGGATGCGGTGCTCGAGGCGCACGGCTTCGTCGATCTCGACGTCGTCCTCGACCGCGAACGGCGGCGTCGAGGCGGAGTTCAGGATGCGCAGCTCCTCGGCGACGAGCTCGACCTCGCCGGTCGGCAGGTTCGGATTCACCGCGTCCCCGTCGCGCCGCGCGAGCCGCCCGCGCACCGCGAGCACGAACTCGGAGCGCACCGCCTGCGCCCGCTCGTGCGCGGCGGGCGCCGAGTCCGGCTTGAACACGACCTGCGCGAGACCCGTGCGGTCGCGCAGGTCGACGAAGATCACGCCGCCGTGATCGCGGCGCTTGCGCGCCCAGCCGAAGAGCACGACTTCGCGGCCGACGTCGCTCGCGCGCAGGTCGCCACAGAAATGTGTTCGGCGCAGGTCGCCCAGTGGATCGAGTCTCAGCACGTCGCCTCAGCTTCGCGATCGGGTCGCGCGAACCGCGGAGCCTACCAAGGGCTTGCGGGAGGGTCAAAGGGCCGAGCCGGATCCCTGTGCGCGCGGCGGCTGCGAGAGGTCGTCCGCGGAGCAGACGAGATTGCGGCCGAGCGCCTTCGCGAGATACATCGCCTTGTCGGCCAGGTCGAGCAATCGCTCGCGACTCTCGCCGTGCACCGGGAAGGTCGAGACGCCGACCGAGATCGTGAGCCGAAGGTCGAGGCCGCGCTCCGCGCCGAACGGGTGCTCGGCGACCGACTGGCGGATCCGGTCCGCGACGGAGAGCGCGCCGTCGAGCCCGGTGTCGACGAGCAGGATCGTGAACTCGTCGCCGCCGTAGCGGCCGACAGTGTCGATCGCGCGCACGGAGTCCTGGAGCAGCCCGCCGAGCTCGCGCAGCACGCGCGATCCGATCAAGTGACCGAAGCGGTCGTTCACCGCTTTGAAGCGGTCGAGGTCCAGGAACAGGACCGAGAGCTTGCTCTGCGAGCGCGCCGCGCGATTCACCTCGCGGTCGAGCGCCGAGAGCAGATAGCGCGCGTTGTAGAGCGAAGTGACATCGTCGACGAACGCCTTCTCGCGCGCCTGCAGGAAGCGCTCGGAGTTGATCAGCGCCAGCTCGGCCTGCTCGACCACGAGCTCCGCGCGCTCCAGGTCGTCGCGCGCGAAAGGCCGGCCCTCCGAGAAGAGCCAGATCCCGCCGGCGATGCGGCCTTCGACGCGCACCGGCAGCGCGAGCTGCTGCCCCTCGCCCAGCTCGAGCTGCGCGAGCGCGGTGGACGCGTCGTCGAGCGCGGAGACCTCCGTTCGCTCGAGATCCGAGGGGTCGAAGAGCTTTCCCTCTTCGATCTGAGCGCGCAGCAGGCCGGCGCGATCCGCCGGGAAGCCGCGCAGCTCGAGGCCTTCGCCCGCGTGCGACGGCAGGTCGACCAGGCGCGCGATCGCGCGCTTGCGGTCGGTGACTCGCAGCACGATGTCGAGCGCGAGCGGCAGCACGTCGCCGCTCTCGAGACAGGACGCCAGCGGGCGCGCCGCCTCGAACGCCTGGATGCAGCCGCGCAGTGACTCGTTCTCGTCGATCAGGCGCCGGCGCAGCAGCGTCCGCTTCACGCCGTAAGTGATCTCGGGCGCCGAGACCGGCTTGCGCAGATAGTCCGCGGCGCCGAGGCGCATCGCCTGGAGCGCGCTCTCGAGCGAGGCGTAGCCGGTCAGCACGATGACTTCGGTGTGCGGCGAGGCGCGCTTCACGCGCTCGAGGAGCTCGAGGCCGTCCATCTCGCGCATCGAGAGGTCGGTGATCACCAGGTCGAACGGGCCCTCGTCGCCCAGGCGCGACAGCGCTTCCCGCCCCGACGCGGCGGTTGCGACGCGAAACCCCTCCTGGACGAGCGCGTCCCGCGTCATCTCGCGAATCAGGCGGTCGTCGTCGACGACCAGCACCCGCTTGTCCACCGCGTCGGTCCCTCCGCTCGCGACTCTCCGTTGCGCAGAATCGGCGTGAAACTTCGCTGGGTTGAGACGCTTTCCGCGTCGGGAGGCGCGGCCGGCGCGCGCGGCGCGCGTGTCGCTAGGAGAGGATCCGGACCCGCCGCCCCTCGATGCGCAGCTTGTCCTGGGCGTGCAGCTGGATGGCGCGCGGGTAGAGCTCGCGCTCCACGGCCGCGACGCGCTCGGCGAGCGACGCCGGCGTATCGTCTTCGCGCACGTCGATCGCCTGCTGCAGGATGATGGGGCCGGTGTCGTACTGCTCGTCGCAGTAGTGGATCGTGGCGCCCGTGACCTTCGCGCCGAACTCCAACACCGCTTTGTGTACACGCTCGCCGAAGAAGCCCTTGCCGCTGAAGGCGGGAATCAGCGCGGGGTGGGTGTTCATCGCGCGGCAGTTGTAGCCGCGCAGCTCGATCTTCGACAGGAAGCCCGCGAGCACGAGCAGGTCCGGCGGGTCCTGCGCCAGCACGCCGTGCAGCGCGTCGTTGAACGCGCGCTCGTCGCGGTGCTCGCGCCGCGACACGACGTGGGCCTGAATGCCGTGCGCGCGCGCTCGCTCGAGCCCGAGGGCCTCGGGCTTCGACGAGATCACCGCGCTGAACTCGACATCGAGCAGGCCCTTCGCGCGCCGCTCCACGAGACACTCGAGCGTCGTGCCGCGCCCGGAGATCAGCACCGCGATGCGCAGAGTCACGGCTCCCTCCAAAAGACGGAGGCGCCTCCCGACTCGTCGCCGGAAGGCGCCTCGCTCATCCCTTCCCGTCGAAAGCTACCACGTGTAGCGGAAGCGGACTTCCATCTGATCGCGGTTGATGACCGGCGCGATTCCGCGGCCGAGAACCGCGCTGTGCTCCGTCTCCACCGAGCTGTACTGGGCGATCGGGAAGTACGCGCCCTGTTGATCGTACACGTGACCAAAGAAGTTCGAATAGCCGATCGAGGTCGAGAACGCATCGTTCCACCGGTACGAGAGACCGGTGATGATGGCGGCCTGTGACTCCAACGGCGCGTACAGGATCGACACGCGCGGCGCGAGCCGATCTTGGAAATAGCCGGTGAAGAACGTGAACACCATGTTCCCCGAGAACGGCCCCTTTGCGTAGCCGTACATGCCGTTCTTGTAGAGGGTGCCGCCCGAGTAGTTCGGCAGGTAGCGCACGAACATCTGGAAGTTCAGGAAGAAGCTGCGGTTCGGGTTCAGGAAGTTGAAGAAGGTCGGGCGGTCGACGGAGACCGACAGCACGAGCTCGTCCGACTGGGTGAGACCCGAGTACGTGGTCGAGTCCGCGAACAGCTTGCGGGCCATCCACGAGAACTCGATGCCCCAGCTCGTCTTGGTCGTGTCTTCGGCGAAGTCGAGGCCGAAGCCGAACACGTTCTTCTTCTGGTAGCGCGTCGAGACCTCGCGGCCGCCCTGCCACAGGAAGTCGCGGCGACCGAAGCTGCCGTCGCCGCCGGCCTTCTTGACCGGCAGTGTCTGCGTCGAGGCGGCCAGCAGGCCAGCGATGCTCTTGCAGAACACCGGCGAGCGGGGCGGCAGACCGTTCGGGAACTTGGCCTTGAACTTCGCGCTGCCGGGCGCCTCGTCGAGCCGGTACGGGTCGTATTGCGCCGCTTCCTGGAGCGGATCGCCGCGCACGCCGCTGCCGCACAGGATGTTGTCGTCGGTGATCGGGCCGGGCGTGTAGTCGTCCATGCCGTCCCAGATGCCGTCGCGGTTCTGGTCGAGGTCGTTCACCCCGTCGGTATTGGAGTCCTGCACGGCCTTGAAGTCGCCGGTGCTGGGCCCGAACAAGCCGGTCGGCCCGCGGAGCTGCTGCTGGCTCAGCTGCAGTGTCTCGCCGTTGATCTTCACGACCTGACCCGAGAGAACCTTGCGGAGTGTCTTCAGGTCGTTGAGCTCGAGGCCCGCGAGGTTGACCTTCGTCGTTCGCACGAACGTCGGCGGCCCCGCGTTGGGATCGTTCGGCTCTGCGACGACGTTGATCGGCGTGGAGATCGGCATGTCGATGATGAGCGGGAACTTCGATTTCACGTCGGTCGGATCGGTGAGCACCGGAGACACATTCAGGTAGCAATTCGATTGCGGGCAGCTCGACGGGTTGTAGCCGGTGAGGAACGCCTTGGCGGCGGCCTTGTCCGCGGGCGCGGTGATCACGCCACCTTGGACCTGCCGCGCGGTCAGCACCTCGAAGTCCTGCTCCTGGTCGTTGAAGACCATGGCGTTGCGGGCGAAGATTCCGTCCGGGCCCGCGATCGGATCGCCGGTCGCCTGCTTCGCCGTGCTGCCTGAGCCCCAATTCGAGAGCTCGGTCAGGCTCTCCGGCGGATCGAAGACGCGGTCGAAGCCGATGATCTCGGTCGCGATCAGAAGGCGCTCGAAGTTGGCGGACGCGCTCTCGAGCACCGTGCAGCCGTGATTGAACGGCGTGGCGTAGTTCTGCGGGTCCGAGTTCATCCAGCGCGCGCAGTACTCGCCGTCGATGTTGTTGTATTGGATCGGCCCGTTCTTGTCGATCAAGTTGAACTGGTTCAGAGGGCTCTTCAGGTCGAACGGGTTGTTCGGATCGTCCTCGAATACGATCGCGCCCCATTTCTTCTTTGCCGCCTGGTCGACCTTCCACGGCATCGGCTCGATCCAGCCGTCCGCCTGCTTCGGGTCGTTCGGGTCGTTCTGGTACTGGGCCCGACCCACGCGGCCCATGGCAAGGACCTGCTCGGGAGTGAGGTTGAGATACTGGCCCGTCTCGATGGCGCCGATCTCACCGCTGTTGGGATTCGTGACTTGGACGAACGAGCCGTTGCGGCTGTAGTTGATGCCGGGCAGATAGGTCAGCTGGCCATTCGGCAAGTCGCGCGTACCGACCAGCGCGCCCGGCTCGAGAGCCTTCAGCACGACGAACTCCTGAGTCACGACGCTCGCGTCCGCGTTCATCAGGTCGACGCCGCCGGCCTCCGGCAGCGGAAGGTTCTTGTCTCGCGCGATGGAGTCGTGGATCGCCGGGTCCGCGTTCCAGATCGCCGCCTGCAGCTTGCTGCACGGACTCGCGTACGCCGGTCCGCAGCCGAGCAGCGCGGCCTGCTCGGGCTGCAGGTTGACGCCGAGGTCCTGCGAGATCGGGTTCTGCGCGTTCACCGCGTTCGGGTTGATTGCCTGGAACTGCGACAGCTTGAACTCGGTGCCGAACTGCGCGGTGAGATTGTCGTATCCGTTCGGCGTCGTGCGAATCGTCTCGGTGCCGTCGATCACGATCGCGCCGAGACCACCGAGGCCGCCGAGGATGCTCGAGACGAAGCCGAAGGTATCGGGGTAGTTCAGCCGGTCGAAGGCGCAGAAGCCCTGCTCCTGGTCGAACGTGTACGCGCAGATCGAGTGGAAGAGTGTCTGGTTGACGTTGTGCAGTGACGCAATCGCCTCGGGCGCGCGCAGGTGCTGCGCCGCCGGCGCCGAAGGGTTGTTCGGATCCGCGACGGGCTTGCCCCAGAGCAAGCAGTTGCCCTCGCTCGCGAAGGTGTCGTCGCCGTCGCCAGGAATTCCGTTCGGGCCAACCGCCACCCCGTCCGAGTTCGTGCGGACCTTGCAGTGACCGCCGGGCACGCGCGATCCCACCGAGAGCGGCGCCCCCGACGCCAGATCGGCCGTGCGCTCGTACTGCTGCAGCAGGTTGAGATAGAAGCCGTCGTCCCAGCCCCAGAAGTCGGAGAGCGCGAACGTGAAGCGGTCGAAGCGACCTTCGAGCCGCGCGCCGTAGTCCCACGTCGCCCAGCTGTTGTAGTCCTTGTTCGGCCGCTGCTCACCGGCGAGCCCGATCGCGGCGAGGCCCGATGCCATCGCGCCAAAGCTCTTCAGGCAGACCAGATCGACCGAGCTGCCCTCGCCGCACTTGCCGAGGTCCGTCGGGGTGAATTTGTCGAAGATCCAGAGCAGCTCGAGACGCAGGTCCTCGACCGGACCGACGCGCATGAACGCCTCGGGCGAGAACGTGACGTCCGCGGCCCACTGACCGACGCGTGACTCCTCGAGCGGCGAGAACAGGCCGTTGCCGATGTCGAGCGGGTTGTTGCGATCCTGGTTGCGGTAGAACTCCGTCTTGCCCCAGATCACGATCAGCTTGCCGACGCGCGCGAAGATCTGGCTGTCGGCCATTTCGAACTCGAGATACCCCTCGGCGAACTCGTGCTCGTGCTGGCTGGCGCCGTGGTTCCACTGCAGCTGATCCTCGTTGAAATGCAGGTCCAGATTGGAGACGACGGCTTCGTGAGTCGCGTAGAAGTTCGCGACTCCCGGAGAGGTGAACGTGAGGCCGTTGCCCTGGGTGCGGGGGCGCGCGGGAATCTGGTAGCCCTCGTTGTTTCCGTAGAGGCGCAGGTCCGTCGCGTCCGGGGGCTCCGCTCCCGCCTGCGCCGGGCGCGCGCGCGGATCGGAGAGGAGACTCAGGATTTCGTACTGCACGAACTGGCCATTCGGGTTGTTTTTGTCCGACGGGCCGCCCGGCGTGTTGTTGGCCCAGGTGTTCACGTCGATGCAGTCGCCGTCGGCGTTCACGCCGATGTTGATCTCGGTCTGGCTGTTTCGTCTCTCGAGGATCGGGCAGCCGGCCTTCAGGGCTTGCTGCGTGATGTCGTGCCCGCCGCTGTCGAGACACTTGCCGGTGGTGCTGTTGAAGGTCCCGCCGAGCCCCAGGTGGTCGATCGTCGACTTCGCGCACGACTGCTGCACGAGAAACGTCTCGTTGTACACGCCGTACAGCTCGACCGTCTTCGGGATCGTCGGGTTCGCGGCGCTCGGCACCGTGATCTGCGCAGTCTCCTTGAACAGCGGAATCAGAACCTTTCCCGATGGCTGGACGTTGTCGTACTTGTTCTGGTCGGTGCGGCTGGTGATTGGAGTGGCGAGGTGGTAGCCCTCCGCCTTGGCCGCCGCGTTGTTGGTCACGTAGGGCAGATCATCGGCGGTGTTTCGCACGCCGTCGGGTCCCACAAAGTACGGAATGGCGCCCAGGACACTGATCGTCGGCAGAATGATCTTGTTGCCGTCTGCATCGGTATTTCCGGGCGCGCCGTTCGGCACACCTTTCATGCTGTCCGCGAGGCCGCTGACGTACTGGCCGACCCAGTCCACGCTGCCGAGGTTGCTGAAGTAGCCCTTGGGGTTGATCGGCGTATTGATCGTCGCGAGGATCGGATAGATCGCGGTGCCGATCTTGCTCGAGCCCCTCTTCGCGGCGAGCAGCTGCGGCGCAGCCGAGTCCGCGAAGAGCGCGAAGCGGTTTGGCTGCGGCCGAGTGTTGAGAAGCTCCTGGTTGTTCGCGTCGAACGTAGTCTGCGTGGTGCCGAGGATTGCCGCAGCCGCAGCCGCAGAGGCCTTGGCGGCGGCGGTATCGCCTTCGCGCTGCTCCTGGGCCGAGTCGGCGAGCAG
>JBIOJK010000111.1:0-11357 GCA_044450765.1 Myxococcota bacterium
TCGCCCGAGTCGACCTTGGCAATGGCCGAGCGAGTCACTTCCGAGTGGGGCGGGATCGACTTTCTCGTCAACAACGCCGCGATCTTCGGCGACATGAAGATGGCGGGGCTGCTCGGCGCCGACTGGAGCTACTACCAGAAGTTCATGAACGTGAACATGAACGGCGCGCTGCTCTGCACGCGCGCCTGCTACCGCTCGATGCGCAAGCGCGGCGGCGGCGCGATCGTGAACCAATCGTCGACCGCGAGCTGGATGGGCGCCAGCTTCTACGGGCTCGCGAAGCTGGGCGTGAACGGACTCACCTTCGCGCTCGCGCGGGAGCTCGGCTCGATGAAGATCCGCGTGAACGCGATCGCACCGGGACCGACCGACACCGAGGCGCTCGGCAAGCAGGTGCCCGAGTCGTTCCGAACCCAAATGGTGTCGCAGCTCCCGCTCGCGCGGCTCGGCACGCCGCAGGACATGGCGAACGCGTGCCTGTTTCTGCTCTCCGACGCCGCGTCTTGGGTCACCGGGCAGATCTTCGCCGTCGACGGCGGCCAGGTCATTCGGGCATAGCGATGGCGCTTCCCGAGCTCGCCCCCGAGACCCGCAACCTGATCGACGGAATGCTCGTCGCTGCGTCGAACGGCGCCGTGTTCCAGAACGTGAACCCGGCGACCGAGGAAGTCATCGGCGTGTGCGCGGACGGAACCCGCGAGGACATGCTGCGCGCGGTCGCCGCGGCGCGCCGCGCCTTCGACGAGACGGACTGGTCGACGAACCCCGCCCTGCGCGCGCGCTGTCTGCGGCAGCTCCACGAGGCGCTGCGCGCCGAGAAGGAGCAGCTGCGCGCGATCGTCGTGCGCGAAGCCGGGGCACCCGTATCACTCACGCCGTTCATGCAGATCGACGACCCGATCGAAATGGTCGCGTACTGGGCGGAGCTCGCCGCGAGCTATCCGTACGAACAACGACTCTCGGAAGTGCCCTATCTCGGCCGCGCGCAGGGCCGGATCCTGCGGCGCGAAGCGGTCGGCGTGGCGGGTTTGATCACCCCTTGGAACGTGCCGCTGTATCTCAACATCGCGAAGCTCGGGCCTGCGCTCGGATCGGGCTGCACGGCGGTCCTGAAGCCGGCGCCCGACACGCCTTGGTCGGCGACCCACCTGGGCAGGTTGATCGCGGAGCGGACCGACATCCCCGCCGGCGTCGTGAACGTCGTCGCGACGTCGGACCACTCGCTGGGGGAGATCCTGTCGAGTGACCCGCGCATCGACGCGGTGAGCTTCACCGGATCGACCGCGACGGGTCGCCGCATCATGGAGTGCGCGTCCGCGTCGGTGAAGAAGGTGTTTCTGGAGCTCGGCGGCAAGAGCGCGAACGTCGTGCTCGACGACGCGCCCTTCCCCGCGGTGCTGCCGATGACGGCCTTCACGTGCGTGCACGGCGGCCAGGGCTGCGCGCTCACCACGCGGCTGCTACTGCCGCGCTCGCGCTACGCCGAGGGAATCGAGCTCGTGAAGGCGGCCTTCGAGCGCTGGAAGTACGGCGATCCGACGAACCCCGCGCACATGCAGGGCCCGCAGATCTCGAAGCGCCAGCAGGAGCGCGTGCTGAGCTACATCGAGAAGGGCCGGCAGGAGGGCGCGCGCCTGCTCGTCGGCGGCGGAGTGCCGAGACACTTGCCGCGCGGATACTACGTCGAGCCGACCCTGTTCGCGGACGTCGATCCCGACTCAAGCCTGGCGCAGGAGGAGATCTTCGGGCCGGTTCTGTGCGCGATTCCGTTCGACGGCGACGACGACGCGGTGCGCATCGCGAACCGCTCGATCTACGGGCTGTCGGGCTCGGTCCACAGCGCCAGCACGGAGCGCGCGCTCGCGGTCGCGCGGCGGATCCGCAGTGGCACCGTCTCGGTGAACGGCGCGCAGTGGTTCCACGTCGACAATCCGTTCGGAGGCTACAAGCAGAGCGGCGTCGGGCGCGAGAACGGCCGGCAGGGCTTCGACGAGTATCTCGAGACCAAGCTGATCGCCGTTCCAGGCGAGGCGAAGGCGTGAGCACCGCGGTCGAGACACCCGCGCCGGCGCCGGCTCCCGCGCCGGAGCCGAAGCGCGGAAAGGCGCCTCCGCGGCTCTCGGGCGGCTGGCCGCTGCTCGGACATTTGCAGGAGCTGCGGCGGCGTCCGATCGAGCTCTTCGCGCGCGTGCGGCGCGAGTGCGGCGAGATCGGCGAAATGAACTTCGCCGGGAACCGCGTCGTGCTGCTCAGCGGCGAAGCTGCGCAGGAGGCCTTCTTCCGCGGCGCCGACGAGCAGCTGGACCAAGCCGCCGCCTACCCGTTCATGAGCCCGATCTTCGGCCGCGGCGTGCTCTTCGACGCGACGCCGGAGCAGCGCAAGCAGGGCCTCCGCAACCAGTCACTGCGCGACTCGTTCATGCGCGGCCACGCGGAGGTGATCGCCGCCGAGACGCAGCGCATGATGGCGGGACTCGGTGACTCCGGCGAGCTCGACCTGCTCGATTTCTTCTCCGAGCTGACGATCTACACCTCGAGCGCCTGCCTGATCGGCAGGCAGTTCCGGGAGGACCTGACGCCGGAGTATTTCCGCGTCTTCTACGAGCTCGAGAAGGGCACCGACGCGCTGGCCTACGTGAACCCGCACCTGCCGCTGCCCGTCTTCCGCCAGCGCGACCGCGCGCGCCGCCGGCTCGTGGAGCTCTTGACCGCCGTCTTCGCGCGCCGGGCGGCGCAGCCGAGCGAGCGCCGCGAGCTCTTCGACGTGCTGCTGTCGCTGAAGGCGCCGGACGGCTCGCCGCGCTTCTCGATCGACAAAGTGACCGGCATGTTCATCTCGATGATGTTCGCGGGTCACCACACGACGTCGGGCAGCGCAGCGTGGACCCTGATCGAGCTGCTGCGCCACCCCGAGTTCGGCGCCCGCGTGATCTCCGAGCTCGACTCACTCTGCGCCGACGGACGCGAAGTCAGCTACCAGGCGCTGCGCGAGATCCCCGAGCTCGAGGGCGCGATCAAGGAGGCGCTGCGCCTCCACCCGCCGCTGATCCTGTTGATGCGGAAGGTCATGTTCGACTTTCACTACGGGGAATGGACCGTGCCCGCGGGCAAGCTCGTTGCCGTGTCGCCAGCGATCTCGAACCGGATGCCGGAATGTTTCCCCGAGCCGGACCGCTACGACCCGGATCGCTACCGGGAAGGCCGCGAGGAAGACTCGAAGCTGTTTGCGTGGATCCCGTTCGGCGCGGGCCGCCACCGCTGCGTGGGCGCGGCGTTCGCGATGATGCAGCTCAAGGCGATCTTCAGCACGCTCCTGCGCGAATACGAGTTCGCGCTCGCGCAGCCGCCCGAGAGCTACCGCAACGACCATTCCAAGATGGTCGTGCAGCTCGCCAAGCCCTGCCGCGCGCGCTACCGGCGGAGAGCGCGGTGAAGATCCGCGTCGACCCGGATCTGTGTCAGGGACACGCCGTCTGCAGGGAAGAGGCGCCGGCGGTCTTCGAGGTCGACCCGGCGCTGCACCGCGTGGTCGTGAAGCTGGAGCGGCCGGACGAGTCACTCCGCGCCGCGATCGCGCGCGCCGTCAAGTTCTGCCCCACCCGGGCGCTTCGCCTGGAAGAGGATTGAGGAGAGACCGATGCCCGCCTTCCCCCGCAGCGAGCTCGAGGACATGATCCGCCGCTTCGTCGCCGAGAACAACCGCGCCGGCAAGACCGGTGACTGGTCGAGGATGTCGCAGTTCTACACCGACGATGCGCTCTACACCTGGAACGTCGGACCGAACTGGGAGTTCGCCGCACGCGGCCGCCAGCAGATTCACGACTGGGTGTTCGGCAGCGAGATGCGCGGCCTCGACACCTGGGTCTACCCGTACGTGCGGACGCTCGTCGACGACCGGAAGGGCGAAGTCATCGGTGTCTGGCGCCAGCTCGCGCCGGAGCAGGACGAGACTGGCAAGCCCTACGAGATCGCCGGCACCGGCGGCTCGTGGTTCCGCTATGCGGGTGACTCCAAATGGTGTTGGCAGCGCGACTTCTTCGACCACATGAACGCGGGCGCCGTCTTCGGCGCGCTGGCCAAGGCGGGCAAGCTCAAGCCCGAAATGATCGAGCGCATGAAGAAGGGCTCGAAGCAGGCCGGCTGGATTCCCCGGAATTCGCTCGACTGGTATGCGACCATTGCCGACAGGGAGGACTGACGTTGGGCTTTCACCATCTCGCGCTCGCAGTGAAGGACATCGACGCGACGCACCGCTTCTATACCGAGGCGATGGGGTTCACCTTGGCCAAGGTCGAAGTCGTGCCGAAGAACGGGGGCGTCGCGCGCCACCTGTTCTACTCGACCGGCCCCGCGCGCGACCAGCTGATCGCGTTCTGGGACTACGGAAACGTTCCGCTGGAGGCGCCACTCAAGACGGACATCAGTCAGGACCTCGGCTTCGACCGCGGCACGAATCACATCGCGTTCAGCGCCGACGACCTCGACGATCTGAAGCGGCGCCGCGAGCGCTGGCTCGGCCGCGGGCACGATGTGCTCGAGATCGACCACGGCTGGGTCCACTCGATCTACACCCAGGACCCCGACGGGATCGTCGTCGAGTTCGCGGTTCTGACCCGCGACTTCACGGCCGCGGACGCGGAAGAGGCCCAGGCGCTCCTGCGCGCCGAGTCACCGCAGCCGAGCGCCGCGCCGAAGCAGGTGTCGATGCACAAGGCCGGCCCGCTCCGGAGCGAGTGACTCTCCGAAGGGCCTGTCACAAGGCGTGATGGCGGCGGTCGACGAGTAGAGGTCGATCCAGCGCGTACTCGACCGACAGCAGCGTGCGGCTGTAGTGCGTGCGATTCGCGCCCGCGCGGTGCCAGACCCGCGGGTTCCGGACGACGACGTCCCCTGGCTCACCGACGACGACCAGCGAGGGCCGAGCAGCGGCGCGCTCCGCCGTCCGCGCCCGGTCTGCGTCGTCGAAGTCCTCGATCGCGTGGGATCCCGGCCAGATCTCGGTCGCGCCGTTGCTCGCGGTGAACGGGGTGAGCAACACGTCGGCCGAGAGCCACGTAGGCGGCGCTGGCGAGAACGAAGCGTCGCGGTGCACGGCCTGCTCGCGACCTCCGGGCGGCGCGCAGCGGATCCAGAGGCCGCGAATCCGCCCCCCGCGAGCGAGGGCGAGCAGGCGCGGGTCGTTGAAGGGTCGCCGCCCGATCCACTCCAGCGGAACGCGCATTCGGGGCTTCGACGTCCGCGCGAGGATCGCGTCACACGTGGCGCGCAGTGACTCGACCAGGGGTCCGGGCAGCGCGCTCTTCAGCAGCGCGAAGCCGTCGCTCTCAAGCGACCCCACCGCCGAGGCCGCTCATGCGCGCGCTCGCGTCCCAGAGCGCGCGGGCGCGCTCGACGTCGTACGACTCGTCGGAGGAGCGCGCCTCTTCCCAGTGGGTGTGCGAAGGGAAGTAACACCCGGTGGTGTCGGCGAGCACGGGGTCCATCACCATGCGCGCGAGCGCTTCGCCCGACTTTTTCAGCGTGCTGATCGACGGATAGAACGGCGAGATCACGGCCGACAGCGGCGGCAGCACGTAGTTCCAGAGGAAGCGCAGCGCCGGCGTGTAGTCGCGCGCCAGACCCGAGCCGCCCACGAGGCCGGGCTCCCAGGCGTTGACGGTGACCCGGTTCGGGTCGACGCGGCGACTCAGCTCGTAGGCGAACCACAGGTTGCACAGCTTGCTGTTGGAGTAGGCGCGCTGGCCGTTGAACTCGCCCAGCTTGGGGCCGCCCGTCTTCGCGAGCGTGTCGAGGTCGCCGATCGCGGGCACCGGCATCCCGGTCCGCCTCGCCGGGTCGTGCACGCCGGAAGACACGACTACGATGCGCGCCGGTGAGTTCGCCGCGAGCCGTTCGAGCAGGAGGTTCGCGAGCAGGAAGTGACCCAAGTGATTCGCCGCGAACGTGAGCTCGAAGCCCTCGGGCGACAGACGAGGCCCCTGATTGAACTGCAGCCCCGCGTTGCAGACCAGCGCGCGCAGCGGAACGTTGCGCGCTTCGATCTCGCGCACCAGCGCGCGCACGGAGTCGAGCGAGCCGAGGTCGACCTCGAGCACCTCGGCCTTTCCGTGCATGTGGCGCGCCGCTGCCTCGGACGCGGCGCGATTGCGGCTGGCGATCCACACGTGCCAGCCCTCGCGCGCGAGCTCGCGGGCGCATTCGAGACCGATGCCGGAGTTCCCGCCGGTGATGAGCACGGAGTCGGTCATGAAGCGATTCTACTCCTCTCCGGCCCCGTGCGTCTGATCGACGATTTCGCTGCTCCACAATGGCTGGTTGACATTATGTAACCATCTGGTTACAAGACTCGCATGGCTCAAACAGCCCGCAGCATCAGCCGCCTCGACCGCACGCTGCTGGCGCTGGCCGACCCCACGCGACGGCAGCTCCTCGAGCGCGTGGGGCGCGGACCCGTGCGGGCGACGGACCTGCCGCGCGGGCTGCCGATGTCGCGGCCCGCGGTCGCGAAACACCTGCGCGTGTTGCAGGGCGCCGGCTTGGTGACGGCGGTGCCGCAGGGCCGCGAGGTCCTGTACCAGCGGGCCGAGGACTCGAGCGCCATCGACGAGGCGCGCACTTACTTGGAGCAGATGAGCAGCGGTTGGGATCAGGCTCTGGCGGCGTTCAAACGCTTCGCGGAGTCACAGGAGGACGCATGACCATTTCGAAGTCGATCTTCGTGAAGCGGCCGGTCGAGGCGGCGTTCCGGCATTTCACCGCGGACATCGGCCGCTGGTGGCCGCTCAAGGAGGGCATGTCGTTCGGCGGCGACCGCGCCAACGAGATCTTCATCGAAGGTCGCGTCGGCGGTCGCTTCTTCGAGCGCTTCACCGATGGCGAGGAGCTGGCGGTGGGGCGAGTCACCGCCTTCGAGCCGCCCGCGCGCGTCTCCTTCACCTGGCGCCCGAAGACCTGGAACGCCGACACCGAAGTCGAGGTGCGCTTCGCCGCCGAGGCGGACGGCACGCGCGTGACGCTCGAGCACCGCGGCTGGGAGAAGCTGAGCGACGCCGTGCGCCAGGCGAACGTCGGCTACGACAAGGGCTGGGACTTCGCACTTTCACGCTTCGCGGCCTAGCCGCGGGCAGAAGGAGAGAGATCGTGATGAAGCTGTACGTGTTTCCCCCGTCGCCGCGCGCGCTGAAGGTGCGCGCGCTGGCGAGTCACTTGAACTTCGACGTGCAGGAGTGTCTCGTCGACCTGTTCAAGGGCGAGCAGCGCGCGCCGGGCTACGCCGCCCTGAACCCCAACATGCGCTTGCCGACGCTCGAGGACGGCGACTATGTGCTCTGGGAGTCGAACGCGATCCTCCAGTATCTAGCCGCGAAGAAGCCCGAGAGCGGACTGTGGCCGGCGGACATCCGCGGCCAGGCCGACGTCTCGCGCTGGCTGAACTGGGAGTCGGCGCACTGGAGTCCCGCGTGCACGCCGTTCGCCTTCGAGCGCGTCGTGAAGAAGCTGGGGGGCATGGGGGATCCGAACCCGGCAGAGATCGCGCGCGGCGAGCAGCTCTTCCACCCGTTGGCCGCCGTGCTGAACGGGCATCTGCGCGGCCGCAAGTGGCTGGTCGGGAACTCGCTCACGATCGCCGACTTCGGCGTCGCGACGGGCATGGTGTTCTCGCACGCCGCGCAGTTCCCGCTCGAGAAGTACCCCGAGATCGTGCGCTGGTACGACGCGTTTCGCGCCCTGCCTGCCTGGCAGAAGTCGCTGGTGCCGCCGCAGAGCTAGCGGCAGCGCGGGGTCCGTTCGTCATATCCTGCGGGACATAGCGAGCTTCTTTCCGCTTTCGAGCTTCGAATGGGAGGCGCTGAATCTCAGCCTCTCGGTCGCGCTGCGCAGCGTCGCGTTCAGCCTGCCGCTGGCGATCGGGGTCGCCTGGCTGCTGACCCGCCGGCGCTTTCCGGGGCGCATGCTGTTCGACGCGGCGGTGCACCTGCCCTTGGTCCTGCCGCCGGTCGTCGTCGGGTATCTGCTGCTGGTGCTGTTCGGGACGCGCGGCCCGCTCGGCGGCTGGCTGAAGCACGCCTTCGGGATCGAGCTCGTGTTCACGCGCGCCGGCGCCGCGCTCGCGACCGCGGTCATGTCGTTCCCGCTCATGGTCCGCGCGATCCGAATCTCGCTCGAGCACGTGGACCGCGGTCTCGAGGAGGCGGCGCGCACGCTCGGCGCGGGGCCGCTGGACCGTTTTCTCACGATCACCTTGCCGCTCATGTCGCCCGGGGTCCTGGCGGGCGCAGTGACTGCCTTCGCCGCGGGCCTGGGAGAGTTCGGCGCGGTGATCACGTTCGTCTCGAACATTCCGGGCGAGACTCGCACCCTGCCCCTCGCGCTCTACACCGCGCTCCAGATGCCCGACGGCGACGCGATCGCGGCGAGACTTGCGCTGATCTCTTTCTCGCTCGGCGCGCTCGGCTTGCTGGCGGCGGAAGGCGTCTCGCGCGGCGCGCGCAGGCGGCTGGGCGGCTAGATGCTCGCGGTTCACCTGAAGCTGCGGCGCGGTGATTTCGCGCTCGACGTCGCGTTCGAAGCGCCCACCCCAGGCGTGATCGCACTGTTCGGCCGCTCCGGCTGCGGGAAGACCACGGTCGTGCTGGCCATCGCGGGCTTGCTCACCCCCGACGACGGGCGCATCGCGCTGGACGACCGCGTCTTCTTTGCGGCGGGGCGGACGAACGAAGCGGCGGAGCGCCGGCGGATCGGCTGCGTGTTCCAGGACGCGCGCCTGTTCCCGCACTTCTCTGCGCTCGGCAACCTGCGCTACGGGGCGAAGCGCGCGCCGCGCGACGCGCACCGGATCGAGCTCGACGAAGTGATCGACTTGCTCGGCCTGCGCGCGCTGCTGTCGCGCCGGCCGCATCAGCTCTCGGGTGGCGAGCGGCACCGGGTCGCGATCGGACGCGCGCTTCTGTCCCAGCCCCGCCTGCTCCTGCTCGACGAGCCGCTGGCCTCTCAGGACCTGGCGCGGCGCGCCGAGCTGCTGCCGTATCTCGAGCGCCTGTGCCGCAGCCTGCGCATCCCGATCGTGTACGTGAGTCACCAGTTCGACGAAGTCGTCCGGCTGGCGACGCACGTCGTCGTGCTCGACGACGGGGCCGTCGCGGCGCAGGGCGGCGTCGCCGCGCTGAGTCGCTCGCCCGCGCTGCGCGAGATCCTGGGACCCGAAGGCGTCGGCACCGTGGTCGAGGGCGAGCTCCTCTCGAACGACCCGAGCACGGGTCTCGCACGGGTGCGAGTCGGCGCGGGCTCACTGTCGGTCCCGCTCGAGGGAGCGTCGCCGGGCCAGCGCGTGCGCCTGCACCTGCTCGCGCGCGACGTGCTGCTCGCGCTCGACCCGCCGACGGCGGCCGTCGCCGCGGACGTCCTGTCGGGAACGATCGCATCACTGACTCGGGAATCGAGTCAATCGCAGCTCGCCGAAGTCGACGTGGGCGGTGCGCTGCTCCTCGCGCGAGTCCCCTCCTCCGGCGCCGCCGCCTTCGCGCCGGGTCGGCGAGTCAGTCTGCTGGTCGACGGCGCTTGGTCGCGCGCGTACGCGCTCTCCGACGCTTCGCGAGGGGGCGAGTCAGCGGGCGCCGCAGCGCAGAGCTCCGCGACGCTTCGCGCGGACGCGCCACCTCGGGCGCGCTGAACCGCTTCGCGGCCGCCCTCGCGGCGACGCGCTCGACCTCGCGATACGCCGCGATCAGCGCGCGCCCGTACTTCGTCAGGCGCGCTCCGCCGCCGCCGGTGCCGCCGACGCTCGCCCGCGCGACCGGCTCGCGCAGGGCGCCGTTCAGATCGTCGAGCAGCCCCCAGGCACGCCGGTAGCTCATCCCGAGCTCGCGCGCCGCCTGCGAGAGTGACCCGCTCGCGTCGATCCTCTCGAGCAGCGCGATCTTGCCGGGGCCGACCGAGCCGCTCGGCGCAAAGTCGATCCGCAGGCGCACGTCGATGGAGGGTCGCTTCGCCATCCGCCGCCATGGTACTCGGACGCGAGCCGCGCGCCGAGCTTGAAGTCCGAAGCGAGCTCCGGGTATCGTTGTGTTCCGATGAACATAACGCGCCGCTTTCTCTCGATCGCGCTCGCGCTGCTGTGGCTCGCGCCGTTCGCCTGCGCGCAGGACGCCGCGCAGCCCGAGCTGCTCGTGTTCGCCGCGGCATCGCTCACCAATGCGCTCGACGAGATCGGCGTCGCGTACACGCGAGACACCGGTCAGGGGGTGAAGTTCTCGTACGCCGCGAGCTCCGCGCTCGCGCGCCAGCTCGAGGCGGGCGCGCGCGCCGACGTATTCTTCTCCGCGGACGCCGAGTGGATGGACTACGTGCAGACGCGCCAGCTGATCGACAGTGGAACGCGACGCGACTTGCTCGGCAATCGGCTCGTGCTGATCGCGCCCGCAGCGAGCGACGTGCAGCTGAAGATCGCGCCGGGCTTCAAGCTCGCCGACGCGCTCGGAGGCGGGCGACTGGCGACCGGCGACCCCGACTCCGTGCCCGTCGGCCGCTACGCGCGCTCCGCGCTGACGACGCTGGGCGTCTGGAAGGACGTCGCCGACCGCCTGGTGCGCGCGGAAAACGTGCGCACGGCGCTCGCGTTCGTGTCGCGCGGAGAGGCGCCGCTCGGCATCGTCTATGCGACCGACGCGCAGGTCGACAAGGGGGTGCGCGTCGTCGACACGTTTCCCGACGACACCCATCTCAAGATCGTCTATCCGGTCGCGGTGACCCGCGGTGCTCGGACCGGAGCGCCGCGCTTCGTCGAGTCACTCCGGCAGCCGGCGGCGCGCGAGACGTTCCGCAAGTTCGGCTTCATCGTGCTGCCGTGACCCGCGCCGCGCTCGTCCTCGCGCTCGCCGGCTTCTAGCGGAGCGGGCGGCGCGCGAGCGCGATCCCCACGAAGTCCGTGGCCACGTGCGCGATCACGACCGGGGCGAGGTCGCGCTGCCAGAGATAGACGAGCGTTAAAATCGCGCCGGCGAACAGCGCCGAGAGCGCCGGCGCCGGACCCCAGAGCGGCAGGTGCGCGAGCGCGAAGATCGCGACCGGGATCAGGGCCGCGAGCCAGAGACTTCCGGTGAGTGTCTCGATCCGGGCGATCGCATAGCCGCGGTACAGGATCTCCTCCACCGTTCCGCCGATCAACACCGCCAGGGTCAGGTACCAGAAGGGCAGCGCCTCGAGCCGCGCCAACCCACCCTCGAAGCCCCGCAGCTGCAGCCGTCGCATCGCCGCGTAGACCGCCGGCCCGAATCCGCGGATGAAGAACGACGCCAGCGCCCCGCCCCACGCCACCGCCTGCCAGCGCAGAGGGCGGAAGCCGAGAGCCTCGGCAGAGA
>JBIOJK010000112.1:0-11352 GCA_044450765.1 Myxococcota bacterium
CCTCGCGCGCCGGGGTCGCCGGATGGCGGTGCTCGAGATACTCGTAGAGGACGGCCGAGAGCAGGCGCCGGCCGGGGGCGCTGGCGGCGAGTGACTCGACCGTCGGCAAGTGAGTCTCTTCGCGCGCTTGGCGATCGCGCTCGGGGACGTCCCGCAGGTGGCGCTCGATCTCGGCTTGCAGGCGCTCCGCTTCGCGGCGCGCCACGTCGGCCTCGTTGGGCAGGTTGCGCTCGGGAATCACGATTCGGTTCACCTTCTGCAGGGTTCGGAAGTTGCCAATGTCCAGACCCGAGACGAGCGAGATCGCCGTGCCCGACTTTCCCGCGCGCCCGGTGCGGCCGGTGCGGTGCGTGTAGACCTCGGGCGAGTCCGGTGACGTGTAGGAGATCACGTGCGAGAGGTCGCTGATGTCGATGCCGCGCGCCGCGACGTCGGTGGCCACCAGCACGCGAAGCTCGCCGGCCTTGATGCGCTTCATGACCGCTTCGCGCGCCGCCTGGGTCATCTCGCCCTGGATCATGTCCGCGTCGATCTCGTTGCGCTGCAGGTAGCGACTCACGAAGCGCACGTCGTCGCGCGTGTTGCAGAAGACCAGTGCGGAGTCGGGCTCCTCGAAGCGCAGGATGCGCAGCAGCGCCTGCTCCTTGGCGTTGGCCGGCACGACGTAGTGCCAGTGCTCGATCTCCTCGGGCGCCCGCACGCCGCCCGCGGTGAGCGACACGAACTCCGGCTCGTGCAGGAACACGCGCGCGAGCGACACGACCCGCTGTGGCATGGTCGCGGAGAAGAGTCCGGTGAGTCGCCGCTTCGGAATGTACTTCTGGATCTCGCGCATGTCGGGCCAGAAGCCGAGCGACAGCAGCTCGTCGGCCTCGTCGAAGATCAGCACCCGCAGCTTGTCGAGCTTCACGTTGCCGGAGCCCAGGTGGTCGAGCAGGCGGCCGGGCGTGGCGACGATGATCTGCGCCCCGCGCGCGAACGCGTCGAGCTGCGGGCCGTAAGCGGTGCCGCCGTAGACCGCGATCGTGCCGATCTCGAGATACTTGCCCATGAGCTTGAGCTCGTTCTCGATCTGCAGCGCGAGCTCGCGCGTCGGCGCCAGCACCAGCACCTGCGGCGCGCGCAGGGCCGGGTCGATGATCTCGAGCGCCGGAAGTCCGAACGCGCCGGTCTTGCCGCTGCCTGTCATGGCCTGCGTGATCAGGTCGCGGCCGCGCCGCATGACCGGAGTGACTCGCTTCTGGACCGGCATCGGCGCCGCCCAGCCCATCTCGGTCACCGCGCGGCGGATCGGCTCGGAGAACGATTCGAAACCGAGCAGCTCTTCGTCCGGGGTCGGCGGTTGCGGCGGCTCGGCGCCCGTCGCGCTCATCGCTTGGCGCTCATGAAATCGGCTCGATCCTCTCCAGCTCGACACGGGACAGTGTCGCCTCGACCAGTCCCTTGACGTCGAGACCCCGCTCGATCGCTTCGATCGCCTCGGGTCTCGTCCAGGTCGCCGGCTGCCGCGGCATCAGGAAGCTGCAGCAGTCCTCGTCCGGCTCGATCGAGATCGCGTAGGTCCCAACGCGCTGGGCGAGTGAGACGATCTCGGCTTTGTCCGAGCCGACGAGCGGTCGAAGCACGGGCAGGGTAGCCGCCCGGTTGATCGTGTCGAGGTTGGCGAGAGTCTGCGAAGACACCTGGCCGATGCTGTCCCCGGTCACCAGCGCGAGCGCGCCGTCGCGCTGCGCGAGCGCCTCGGCGATGCGCAGCATGAAGCGCCGGTAGAGGACGATGCGCGGCTCGGCGGGCGCTTCCCGGACCAGCGTCTGCTGGAGCTCCGCGAACGGGACGAGCCAGAGCCGCGACGGCCCCTGCCAGGCGCCGAGATGCGCCACGGCATCCCGCACCTTTCGCTGCGACGCCTCGCTGGTGTAGGGGGCGCTGTGGAAGTGCGCGAACGACACCGAGCAGCCGCGCTTCATCGCGAGCCAGGCCGAGACAGGCGAGTCGATGCCTCCGGAGATCAGCGCGAGCGCGCGGCCGGCCGAGCGCACCGGCAAGCCGCCCGGTCCCGGCCAGCGGTCGTGCAGCAGCAGCGCCTCCGCGTGCATCACGTGGAGCTCGATCCAGAGGTCCGGTGTCTCGAGGTCGACGGTCGCGCCGGTCCGCAGGCGGACGCGCTCGCCCAGCTCGCGCGCGAGCTCCTGCGAGCGGAACGGCAGCGACTTGTCGACGCGGCGCGCGCGGATTCCGAAGCTCTTGAACGCGCGCTCGCCGACGAAGCGGTCGACGAGCTCCGTGACTCCCTCACGCGTCGGAGGCGCGCTGGTCGCCACGCTCGCGTAGGCGACGCCGAAGACCTTCGCGATCCGCTCGGCGACCGCCGCAGGCGGTATCTCGTCCGGGAGCTCGACCAGCAGGCGCCCGAACAGGCGCCGCGCGCGCACCTTTCCCAAGCCCGCGAGCGCACGCTCGAGGTTCACGCGCAGGCAGTCCTCGAAGCGCGGGCGATTGCGGCCCTTCAGCCCGATCTCCGCGTAGTGGACGACGACTTTCACTGGCGGGGATTCTAGCGCTGACAGGCCGGGCAGAAGTGAGTGCCGCGCGCGCCGATCACGATCCGCCGAATCGCGGTGCCGCACACCGTGCAGGGCTCGCCGGCGCGCGCGTAGACGCGGCGCTCGTCTTGATAGGCGCCGTCCGAGCCGTCCGGCGCCACGTAGTCGCTGATCGAGGAGCCCCCGGTCTCGATCGAGCGCAGCAGCACGCGCTGCAGGGCCGACACCAGCGCGTGGCACTCGCGGCGCGAGAGTCGCCCCGCCGCGCGGCGCGGTCGGATTCCGGCGAGAAACAGCGCCTCGTCCGCGTAGATGTTCCCGACGCCGGCGATCACCGCCTGGTCGAGCAGCACGCCCTTGATCGCGACCGTGCGCTTTCGCGTGCGGCGGAGCAGGTCGTCGCCGTTGGCCGCCAGCGCGTCGACGCCGAGCCGGTCGAGGCGCGGCTCGCGGTCCGCGGGGCCGAGCAGGCGGACCTTCCCGAACTTCCGCACGTCGCGGAAGAACAGCGCCGGCCCGCCGTCGTCGAACTCGACGCGGAAATGTGTATGGCGGTCGGGCGTGAACGCGCGCTGCGCGCCGGGACTCAGCGAGGCGCGGGTCGCGGCCGAGAGCAGCCGCACCGAGGTGGCGTTCTCGGTGAAGAGCTGGCCGGACATACCCAGGTGGAGCAGCAGACGACGGCCGTCGTCGAGCGCGGCCACCAGGTACTTTCCGCGCCGTTGGAGCGCTTCCACGACGCGGCCCGGCAGCTCGCGCTCGAGGCGCGCCGGCGGCGTGAGAAAGAAATAGCTCGGGCGCGTGGTGAAGACCTTCGCGATGCGCCGGCCGACGAGATGCGGCGCGATCCGGCGGCGGGTGACTTCGACTTCGGGCAGCTCGGGCACCCACACAGTCTGGCTCCGAGGCGCCGCGGGATCCAGGCGCTCGCCGAAGGGGGGCCCCGCCCGCGGGCCTCGGCTACGCTAGGACCATGCACATCTCGCGCGATACCGTGCTGTACATCGCGAAGCTGGCGCGCCTGCGGCTGGCCGACGGCGAGGTGGAGCCGATGCGGCGCGACCTCGATGCGATTCTCGGCTACGTCGACGCGCTGGGTCAGCTCGACACCGCGGGTGTTCCGCCGACGACGCACGTGCTCGAGATCGCGACTCCGATGCGGCGCGACCAAGTCGTCGGCGTGCTGCCGGTCGCCGAGGTGGTGCGCAATGCGCCGGACCACACTGACTCCGCGATGGTCGTGCCGAAGGTGCTCGAGTGAACGAGATCTGGAAGGCCGGGCTCGCGCAGCTCGCGCTGCACGTCGAGAGCAGAGACGTGTCGTGTCACGAGGTGGTGTCGGCTGCGCTCGGGCGCATCGAGCGCTTCGACGGCGAGCTGGGCGCGTTCGTGCGCCTGCGCCGGGAGGCCGCGCTCGCGGAGGCGCGCGAGGCAGACAGCGCGCGCGCGGCGGGCAGAGCGCGCTCGCGCCTGCACGGGCTGCCGATCGCGGTGAAGGACATCTTCGCGAGCCGCGACTTCGAGACGACCTGCGGCTCGCGCATCCTCGCCGGCTTCCGCGCACCCTACGACGCGACCGTGCTGCGCAAGCTGCGCGAGGCGGGGCTCGTCGTCGTCGGTTCCACGAACATGGATGAGTTCGCGATGGGGTCGTCGACCGAGAACTCCGCGTTCCGGCCGACGCGCAATCCGTGGGACCGGACGCGGATTCCCGGCGGCTCGTCGGGCGGCAGCGCGGCTGCGGTGGCGGCGCGACTCGTGCCGGCCGCGCTGGGCACCGACACCGGCGGCTCGATCCGCCAGCCGGCGGCGCTCTGTGGAGTCACCGGGATCAAGCCCACCTACGGCCGAGTGTCTCGCTACGGTTTGGTGGCGTTCGCGAGCTCGCTCGACCAGATCGGGCCGATCGCGCGCAGCTGCGCCGACGCGGCGCTCCTGCTCGGCGCGATCGCGGGTCACGATCCTCACGACGCGACGTCCTACCCGGCTCCGGCGCCAAACTTCGTCGCGGCGCTCTCGGGCGAGATCTCCGGCCTGCGCATCGGCCTGCCGCGCGGCTTCTTCGACGGCGAGGGCGCCGACCGCGACACCATGGCCCGCGCGCGCGAGGCGCTCGAGACACTGCAGGGCCTCGGCGCAAAGACGGTCGACGTCGAGCTCCCGAACAGCGCGCACGGCATTGCGACTTACTATCTGATCTGCACCGCCGAGGCGTCCTCGAATCTCTCGCGCTACGACGGCGTGAAGTACGGCTACCGCGCGCCGGCCGCGACGCTCGACGAGATGTACGAGAAGACGCGCTCCGAGGGCTTCGGCGCCGAGGTGAAGCGGCGCATCCTGCTCGGCACCTACGTGCTCTCGGCCGGCTACTACGACGCCTACTACCGCAAGGCGCAGCAAGTCCGCACGCTGATTCGGCGCGACTTCGAGCGCGCCTTCGAGCTCTGCGACGTGATCGCGGCGCCGACGACGCCGGGGCCGGCGTGGCGGCTCGGTGAGCTGGTCGACGATCCGCTGCAAATGTATCTGGCCGACGTGTACACGGTGACTGCCAACCTCGCCGGCCTGCCCGCGCTGTCGCTGCCGTGCGGCTTCACGTCCGCGGGTCTGCCCGTCGGCCTGCAGTTCATCGGCCGGCCGCTCGACGAAGCGGGCGTTCTGCGCGCCGGAGACGCGTATCAGCGGCACACGGACTTCCACGAGCGCGTGCCCGCAGAGGTGCAGACGTGAGGCGCTGGCTGCTCGTCGCCGCTGCCGCCCTCGCGCTGGTGCTGATCCTCGTCGGCGTGGCGCTCTACTTCTTCGACACCGAGAAGCTTCGCGGACCGCTGCAGCAGCAGGCGAGCGCCGCGCTCGGCCGCGACGTCACGCTCGGCAAGATCTCGCTGGCGATTCTGCCGCTGCCCGCGGTGCGCATCGACGACGTGCGCATCGCCGGACCCAAGCCGAGCGATCCGCCGCTGGCGCAGATCGCCGAGCTGCGCCTGCGCGTCGCCCTGCTGCCCTTGATCGCGCGCAAGGTGGTGCTGCGCGCGCTCGAGCTCGACTCACCGCGCATCCACGTGCCGTTCGACAAGGACGGCAAGCCGATTCTCCCGGCCGGCGCGGCCAAGAACCCGGGCGAGAAGGCGCCCGAGAAGTCCGGCGAGAAGTCTGCGCCGAGTGAGTCGGCCGGTCTCGCGCTCGCCGTCGATCGCATCGCGATCCACGACGCGGAAGTCACGGCCGGTCCGTGGAAGGTCGAGCACGCGAACATCGACGGGCACCTCTCGCTCGACGGCAGCGGCGCGTTCAAGTACTCGATGAACCTGCCGGGCCTCGCCCTGCTCCGGGCGGGCGAGCTCGAGCTCAGCAAGCTCACCAGCGCTGCGCCGCAGGTGGATGCGCGCGGCGAGTTCGCCGCGGAGCTCGCCGACGTGCGCAAGCGCTTCGCGCTCAGCGAGGACGTGTCCGGCAAGGCGACCGGCGAGTACGCGGTCACGCTGATCGGCAGCGAGGTGCGCGCCGCGAGCGCCAGCGTCGACCTGCCGGATCTCCTGCTGCGCTCCGGCGCGCTGGTCGTCTCCGGCCCGGCGCGCGGTCACGCCGTGCTCGGCGAGAGTTACTCGTTCGACTTGTCCGATGCGCGCGTCGAACAGGCGGGCGTGTTCGCGAAACCCAAGCGCACGACCCTGTCGGTGACCGGCAAGCTCGGCAAGGAGCCGTCGCTCGCGGCGCTGCGCGAGGCGCTGGTGAAGATCGGCCAGAACGAGCTTCCGCTCTCTCTCGAGCTCGCGAAGCAGCCGATGAAGGCGCACCTGGGCAAGACCACGCTCGACCTCGCGAAGCTGCGCGAGCTGCTGCCTCCGGACAAGCCGGCGCTCTCCGGCAGGCTCGCGGTGCAGGGCTTCGACGTGCAGCTCTCGCCGCTGCGCGTCACCGGGAATGCGACACTCGACGGTGTAGAGACGAAGCTCGAGCATGGCCCCGTCTCGATCTCCGGTCCGGTGCGCGGCAAGGGCGAGACGGTCGAGCTCGAGAACGCGACGGCGCTCGTCGGCGGCCAGAAGATCGGCCTCTCTGCGGGCTACCACCTCGACAGCGGGGCGATCTTCGCCGACTACTCGCTCGCGAAGAGCCAGCTCGGGGCGCTCGTGGCTGCGCTCTCGGGGCGCAAGGAGCTCGACGGTACGCTCGACACGAACGGCCACGTCGACACACAGAAGGCGGGGCTGGAGACACTCGGCGGCAAGGGCAAGATCGCGATCCGGCCCGGCCGCATTCAGGGCTTCTCGCTCGCGAAGCAGGTCATGGGCTCGCTCGCCACGCTGCCGGCGCTGGCGCTCGCCGCGAAGGGCAAGGACATCTCGAAGTACGAGCAGGAAGAGTTCGACCACCTGACCGCCGACTACACGATCAGCGACGGGCGCGTGCACACCGAGAATCTGGAGCTCGCGTATCAGGACGCGACCGCCTATCTGCACGGCTCGATCGGGCTCTTCGACCGCGCGCTCGATCTCTCCGGACGCGTGGTGATCTCGAAGAAGGCCGACGCGCAGTTCGCGGGCACCGGCCGCGCGAAGGAGCGCGTGATTCCGATCACGCGAGTCACTGGCACCTACGACTCGCCGCGCGTGGAGCTCGACGAGAAGGCGCTGGCGTCGCTGGCGTACGCCTACGTGGGCGACGAGAAGGTGAAGAAGAAGCTCGACAAGGTGCTGGGGCCCGGCGGGGGCGAGGCCGTCCAGAGCGTGCTCGACGGCCTGCTCGGCGGCGGGAGCAAGAAGAAGGACAAATGACCTTCTTCACCGTGCGGCTCGACGGAGACTCCGTCGCGCTGCTCGACCAGCGCCGCTTGCCCCGGGAAGAGACTTACCTGCGCCTCGCGAGCGGCGAAGAGGTCGCACGCGCGATCGAGGACATGGCGGTGCGCGGCGCGCCCGCGATCGGCGTCGCAGCCGCGATGGGGGTCGCAGTCGAGCTCGGCCGCGCGGCGGGCGCCTCGCTCGAGCAGACCCTGGAGCGTGTCATCGAGCGGCTCGGGCGCACGCGGCCGACGGCGGTGAACCTGCGCTGGGCGCTCGAGCGCATGCGCGCGGAGCTCGCGCCCGTGATCGCGGCCGGCGGCGACGTTCGCGCCGCGGCGCGCGCGGCGGCGCAGGGCATCGCCGACGAGGACGTCGCGAGCTGTCGCGCGATCGGCGACGCCGGCGCCGAGCTGCTGCCGCCTGCGGCGCGCGTGCTCACTCACTGCAACGCCGGCGCCCTGGCGACCGCCGGCTACGGCACCGCGCTCGGGGTCGTGCGCAGCGCCGCGCGGGACGGCCGGCTGAAGTACGTCGTGGCGCAGGAGACGCGGCCGTTCCTGCAAGGCGCGCGACTCACTGCCTGGGAGCTGGCGCGCGACGGAATTCCGGTCCGGCTGATCACCGACTCGATGGGCGGCGCGCTGATGGCGCAGGGCGAGATCGACGTCGTGATCGTCGGCGCCGACCGCATCGCGGCGAACGGCGACGTCGCCAACAAGATCGGGACCTACACCGCGGCGGTGCTGGCGCGAACGCACGGCGTTCCGTTCTACGTGGCGGCGCCGTTCTCGACCGTCGACCTGTCGCTCGCCAGCGGGCGCGAGATTCCGATCGAGCAGCGCAGCTCCGACGAGGTGACCACGCTCGCGGGCCGCCGGATCGCCCCCGAGGGCGTGCTGGCCCTGCACCCGGCCTTCGACGTGACTCCCGCGGACTTTGTGACCGCCATCATCACCGAGCGAGGCGTGGTCCGGCCGCCCCTTGCGCCGGGTCTTGCGGCTCAACGCGGCGCGCGCGGCGGCCGATGACTCCTGTGGAAGCACGGCGGTGTCCCACGGAGTATCGCGTCGTTGGAAGTCCTGATCGTCGAAGATGATCGGGCGCTCGCTCGCAATCTCGCGCGCGCGCTCGAACAATCGGGCTATAGCTGCCGGCAGGCGCACGACGGGATCGCTGCGCTCAGCGAGGTCGGCAAGGCCGCACCCGACCTGATTCTGGTCGACCTGCTGCTGCCGAAGAAGGACGGCCAGGCGGTCATCGCGACGCTGCAGGCCGCCGACGCGACGCGGACGATCCCGATCATCGCCATGAGCGGCGTGTTTCGCGGCGCCGACCCGATGAAGAGCGTGATCGCGGCCGGCGCGAAGTCGTTCCTCGAAAAGCCGATCGAGTCGCAGACCCTGGTCGACCACGTCTCGCGGCTGATCGGGAAGCCCACCCCCCCCGATCTCGCGGCTCCCGCCGACACCGTCGACCTGGCGAGCGAGCCCCCGATCGAAGTGCTGTGGAGCGCGATGCGCGCGAAGACGACCGGCGCGGTCCACTTCGAGGCGGGCAAGCGCAAGAAAGTCGTCGTGCTCGAAGCGGGTGACCCGCTGGCCGTGCGCTCGAATCTGGCGCGCGAGTCACTCGGCCGGAGGCTCCTCGACGCGGGCCGGATCGACGAGCTCACCTACAACGAATCCGTCCGGCGCTCGAAGGTGACCGGCAAGCGCCAGGGCGAGCTCCTGGTGCAGATGGGCGCGATCACCGAGTCCGCGCTGCGCGACGTGCTCGCGGACCAGTCCGCGGACAAGCTGACCGAGATCTTCTCCTGGACCGAGGGACGCACCTGGACGCAGGCCGGGGTGCGCGCGGTGAGTCTCTCTTCGGAGCTCGTCGGCTGGACCGCGCGGCTCACGATCCTGCGCGGCGTCCACCGCGTCAGCGCCTCGACCATCGCCCGGCGCCTGGAGCCGTACCAGGGCTGCGAGGTCTCGCGCGAGTCACTCACCTTGGAGGAAGGCGAGAACGCCGACGCGGTGAAGCTGCTCAGCGACGCGCTCGGCGAGCCCCGGCGGCTCGGGACGCTGATCAAGGACCACGCGAGCACGCTCTACGGCCTGTGGCTGATCGGCGCGCTCGCCGTGCACGTCGACGAGTCGGCCACGCCTCGTACACTCCCCGGTGTCGGCGCGGCCGCCGCTGCGCTGGCGCTCGAGGGCAGGCTGCGCGAGCTGTTGGCCAAGCACAAGGCTCAGAATCACTTCGAGGTGCTCGGCGTAGCCGACGACGCGCCGCCCGACGAGGTGCGCAAGGCTTTCATGACGCTCGCCAAGACGTTCCACCCGGACAAGGTCGGACGCCGCTCGCCGGAGCTCGTCGAGCTCGCGGGCAAGGTCTTCGCGCGCCTCTCCGAGGCGCATGACACGCTCGCGAGTCCCGAAAAGCGACAGGTCTACGTCGCCCAGCTGAAGCGCAACCGCTCGGCGCAAGCCGACCGCCAGGAGGTGTCGCGCATCCTGACCGCGGAGCAGCAGTTCCAGCGCGCCGAGGAGGCGATGCGCCGGCGCGACTGGAACGCGTCGCTCGACGCGCTGAAGTGGGCGCTCGAGCTCGACTCGAACGAGGGCGAGTTCTACGCGCTGCGTGGCTGGGTGCTGTTCCTGCAGCAGCAGGACCAAGGCGGTGGGAGCTCGGAGCCGGCCCTCGACCAGATCAAGAAGGCGATCACGCTCTCACCGCAATCACCTGCGGGGTACTACTATCTGGCTCAGATCCGGAAGGCTTGCGGAGATCAGGCGGAAGCAGAGAAAATGTTCCGCAAGACGATCGAGCTGCGCCCCGACCACGTCGAGGCGAGCCGCGAGCTCCGGCTGATCCAGATGCGTCGCGCCAAGGGCGACGAGACGGTCACCGGGCGGCTCTTCGGAAGAAAGAAGAAATAGTGGCCGTCGAGAAGACCGAGCGCGTCTGGCACAACGGACGACTCGTCCATTGGGACGATGCGAACGTTCACCTGCTCACGCACACACTCCACTACGGGCTCGGTGTGTTCGAGGGCATCCGCTGCTATCGGGGCGACGACGGCGCCGGCAGCGTGTTTCGGCTCAGAGAGCACGTCGAGAGATTGTTCGGATCGGCGAAGATCGTCGAGATCGCCATGTCGCACACGCGCGAGGAGATCGAGAACGCGATCCTCGACACACTGCGCGCGAATCGCATGAGCGAGGGCTACATCCGGCCGCTCGTCTATCTCGGCGCCGGCGCGATGGGGCTGCTGCCGAAGGACAACCCGACCCAGGTCGCGATCATCGTGTGGCCGTGGGGCGCCTATCTCGGCGACGAGGCGCTGGAGCGCGGCATCCGCGCAAAGGTGTCGTCGTACACGCGCCACCACCCCAACGTGTCGATGACGAAGTCGAAGACCTGCGGAGACTACGTGAACTCGATCCTGGCCAAGCGCGAAGTCACGCGGCTCGGCTACGACGAGGCGATCATGCTCGACACGAACGGGCTGGTCGCGGAGTGCAGCGGCGAGAACATCTTCATCGTCCGCCGCGGCGTGCTGAAGACGCCGCCGCTGGTGTCGGTGCTCGAGGGAATCACGCGCGACTCGGTGATCCGGATCGCGCGCGACAAGGGCATCGAGGTCGTCGAGCAGAGCATCACGCGCGACGAGGTCTACTGCTCCGACGAGATGTTCCTGACCGGAACCGCCGCCGAGCTCACCCCCGTGCGCGAGGTCGACGACCGCGCGATCGGCGCCGGCTCCCGCGGCCCGATCACCAAGACCATCCAAGCCACCTTCTTCGACGCCGTCAAAGGCCGCGACCGCAAGTACGAGTCCTGGCTGACGAGAGTCTGATCAGGGTCTGACTTACTTCGTTCGCCTGCGGCTCACTGCGCGCGGCTACGCCGCTTGCGGGCTCCGCGCGAGGGCGGCCTCGCGCTCCGCCGTCGCTTCGATCAACGCACGGCTCGAGACGACTCAGGTCCGGTACTCCTCGAGCTGACAAACCGTGCGACGGCCGAGCGAGGGC
>JBIOJK010000113.1:0-11315 GCA_044450765.1 Myxococcota bacterium
CGATCGCGATGGACGCGGGGCTGCGGTTCGCGATCCGCGAGGGCGGACGCACCGTCGGCGCCGGCGTCGTCGCCCAGATCGTCGAGTAACTCGTCATGGCAGCAGAAGTCGGCACCCCCAAGATCCGGATCCGCATGAAGGCGTTCGATCACAAACTGCTCGACATGAGCGCCTCGGAGATCCTCGACACCGCGATTCGCACCGGATCTCGGACCGCGGGCCCGATTCCGCTGCCGACGACGATCGTGAAGTACACCGTTCTGCGCGGGCCTCACGTCGACAAGAAGTCGCGCGAGCAGTTCGAGATCCGGACGCATCGCCGCTTGATCGACATCCTCGATCCGACCCCACAGACCGTCGACGCGCTGATGAAGCTCGAGCTCTCGGCCGGCGTGGACGTCGAGATCAAGCTCTAGGAACTCGCGCTAGGAAGATCGCATGGACCTCGACCCGAAAATCTTCGACGCACCGATTCGCAGCGACCTGCTGTTCACGGTGAACGTCGCTCAGTTGGCGGCGCGCCGCTCCGGCACCGCCGCGGTGAAGAACCGCGCGCTCGTCTCGGGCGGCGGCCAGAAGCCGTGGAAGCAGAAGGGCACCGGCCGCGCGCGGCAGGGCACGACCCGCGCGCCGCATTGGGCCGGCGGCGGCGTGGCCCACGGCCCGCGGCCGCGCGACTACACGGTCTCGGTGCCGAAGAAGGTGCGCAAAGCCGCGCTGCGCTCGGCGCTCTCGCTGCGCAAGCGCGAGGAGCGCGTGCTCGTGGTCGACTCACTCGGTCTCAGCGAGCCCAAGACCAAGCAGCTCGTCGCGAAGCTCCGCGAGCTCGGCGCGGAGGACGCGCTGATCGTGACCCGCGAGCGCGACCGCGTGCTCGAGCTGGCGGGCCGGAACCTCCCGCATGTGCGCGTGCTGCCCGTGGTCGGCCTGAACGTGCGCGACGTGCTCCTGCGCAAGACCCTGGTTCTGCTGCGCGACGCCGTGCCCGCGGTCGTGGAGAGACTCACGTGAAAGACCTCCGCCAGGTCATCCAGCGCCCGGTGATCACCGAGAAGAGCACGATCGAGCGCGAGAGTCAGAACGTCGTGACCTTCGCCGTGCACCCCGACGCGAACAAGCACGAGATCAAGCGCGCGGTCGAGGAGCTCTTCGACGTGAAGGTCGAGAACGTCCGCACCCTGAGCGTGCGGGGCAAGATGCGCCGCGTCGGCAAATTCCAAGGTCAGCGCCCGTCCTGGAAGAAGGCGCGCGTGCGCCTTCGCGCGGGTGACTCGATCGAATTCTTCGAGGGAGTCTGAGCGTGCCGGTCCGCAGCTTCAAACCCACTTCGCCCGGTCGCCGTGGCATGACCGTGCCCGACTTCGCCGAGATCACGAAGTCGACGCCCGAGAAGCGACTCACGAAAGGCAAGAAGAGCAGCGGCGGGCGCAACAACCGCGGCAAGATCACGAGCTATCACCGCGGCTCGGGTCACAAGCGCAAACTGCGCGAGATCGACCTGAAGCGCGACAAGTGGGACATCCCGGCGAAGGTCGCCTCGGTCGAGTACGACCCGAACCGCAGCGCGCGGATCGCGCTGCTGCACTACGCGGACGGCGAGAAGCGCTATGTGATCGCGCCGACCGGATTGCGCGTCGGCGACACCGTACAGACGAGCGAGCGTGCGGAGATCAAGCCGGGGAACACACTCCCGCTGCGAGTCATTCCGACGGGCTCGCTCGTGCACAACGTCGAGCTGAAGCCGGGGAAGGGCGGGCAGCTGGTCCGCTCCGCGGGCATGGGCGCACAGCTGATGGCCTGCGAAGGCAAGTACGCGCAGCTCAAGCTGCCGTCCGGCGAGACCCGCATGGTTCTGGCCGCGTGTCTCGCGACGATCGGCCAGGTCGGCAACGCCGAGCACGAGAACGTCGCGGTCGGCAAGGCAGGTCGCTCGCGCTGGCTCGGCATCCGGCCAAACGTGCGGGGCGTCGCGATGAATCCAGTCGATCACCCGCACGGCGGCGGCGAGGGTCGGACGTCCGGCGGTCGTCACCCGGTGAGTCCGTGGGGACAGCCGACCAAG
Organism: Myxococcota bacterium; assembly: GCA_044450765.1. Classification (GTDB taxonomy): domain Bacteria; phylum Myxococcota_A; class UBA9160; order SZUA-336; family SZUA-336; genus VGRW01. Next base: position 2,063 of record JBIOJK010000113.1, read on the forward strand.
GGCCACAAGACGCGCAACAACCGGCGCACGGATCCGTTCATCGTGCGCCGCCGAGGACAGAAGTAATGGCGCGCTCCGTCAAGAAGGGACCCTACGTCCAACCGTCGCTGGCGAAGAAGCTCGAGCGGATCAGTCAGTCGGGCAGCCGCCAGATCATCCGCACCTGGTCGCGGCGCTCGATGATCACGCCCGAGATGATCGGCCAGACGCTGCACGTCCACAACGGGCGACTCTTCATGCCCGTATTCGTGACCGAGAACATGGTCGGTCACCGACTTGGTGAGTTCGCGCCGACGCGCAAGCCGGTGGTCCACTCGGGCGATCGCAAGGTGAAGGCCGCCCCCGCCGGCGCTCCGCCGGCCCCGGCGCCCGCGCCGCGAGCGGGTGCGTGATGGAAGTCAGGGCGAAGCTGCGCGGCGTGCGGTTCGGTCCCCAGAAGGGGCGGCTCGTGGCGGACCTGATCCGCGCCAAGTCGGCGAGCCGCGCGCTCGAGATACTCGCCGGTTGCGAGAAGTCGGCCGCGCGACCGATCGAGAAGCTGCTTCGATCGGCGCTCGCGAACGCCGTGGAGCACAACTCGAGACACCAGGCCGGAATCGATCTCGACAACCTCTACGTGAAGACCGTCACCGTCGACGAAGGTCAGCGCGGCTGGCGCATTCGGCCGCGAGCGCAGGGCCGCGCCAACTGGATCAAGAAGAGCTCGAGTCACGTGACCGTCGTGCTCGAAGAACGCTAGGAGACCGCGTGGGACAAAAGGTACATCCGTACGGCTTCCGGCTGGGCGTGATCAACGGCTGGCAGTCGAACTGGTTCTCGGAGCGCAATTACACGGCCTCGCTGCAAGAGGACCTGCGCATCCGCGACTTCATCAAGCAGAAAGTCTTTCACGCCGGCATCAGCAAGATCGTGATCGAGCGCCGCGCCGAGAAGATGTCCGTCAACATCCACACCGCGCGGCCCGGAATCCTGATCGGCAAGCGCGGCGCGGACGTCGACGCGCTGCGCCGGGAGATCGGCGAGATGACCAAGAACGAGGTGTTCATCAACATCCGCGAGGTCCGCAAGGCGGAGACCGACGCCCAGCTGATCGCCGAGAACATCGCGCTGCAGCTCGAACGCCGCGTCGCGTTCCGGCGCGCGATGAAGAAGGCGATGAGCGCGGCGCTGAAGTTCGGCGCGCAGGGCGTGAAGCTGAAGGTGGCGGGGCGGCTCGGCGGCGCGGAGATGTCGCGCGTCGTCCAGTACATGGAAGGCCGCGTTCCGCTGCACACCCTCCGCGCGCAGATCGACTTCGGATTCTGGGAAGCGCATTGCCCGTACGGAATCATCGGTGTGAAGTGCTGGATCTTCAGCGGGCTGGTCCCCGACGCGAAGCTCCACGAGCACAGACTCGGAACGCCCGAAGAGGCGCAGAGCCGCTGACATGCTCCAGCCCAAGCGAACCAAGTTCCGCAAAGTTCAGAAGGGACGCGTACGCGGAAAAGCGTACCGCGGCTCCGAGCTCGCGTTCGGGGAGTACGGCCTGCAGGCGCTCGATCACGGCCTCGTGACCGCGCGCCAGATCGAGGCCGCGCGCGTCGCGATGACTCGCCACGCCAAGCGCGGCGGCAAGATCTGGATCCGCATCTTTCCGGACAAGCCGATGACCAAGCGCCCGCCGGAGACCCGCATGGGCAAGGGCAAGGGCAACCCCGAGTTCTGGGCCTGCGTCGTGCGCCAGGGCCGCATCCTCTACGAGATGGAGGGAGTCACTCGCGAGATCGCGCGCGAGGCGCTCCGCCTCGCGGGTCACAAGATCGGGCTGCGCACCCGCATCCTGGAGAGGACCGAGGTATGAAGCCCGCCGATCTGCGCAAGCTCAGCGACGCCGAGCTCGACGCCCGCGTCCACGAGATGCGCGACCAAGTCTTCGACATGCGTATCAAGCACGCGACTCAGCAGCTCGAGAAGAGCGCGGTGATTCGCCGGGCGCGCCGCGACCTCGCGCGCGCGCTCACGATCCAGGCCGAGCGCGAGGAGAAGTCATGAGCACCCGAGGCCTGCGCAAGACGCGCGACGGCGTGGTGATCTCCGACAAGATGGACAAGTCCGTCATCGTCGAAGTGAGTCGCACCGTGCTCCACCCGCTCTACCAGAAGTACGTGCGCAAGCGCACCCGCTTCATGGCGCACGACGAGAGCAACGCTCTGAAGATCGGCGACCGCGTGCGCATCGTGGAGTCGCGCCCCATGTCGCGCCGCAAGCGCTGGCGCGTGCAGGAGAAGCTGGCGTGATCCAGATGCAGTCGGTCCTCGACGTCGCCGACAATTCGGGTGCGCGCCGCGTCTTCTGCGTGAAGGTGCTCGGCGGCTCCCGGCGCCGCTACGCGTCGATCGGCGACATCATCGTCGTCTCCGTGAAGGAGGCGCTGCCCGGCTCGCGCGTGAAGAAGAAGCAGCTGCACAAGGCGGTGATCGTGCGGACCAAGAAGGAGATCGGGCGCTCCGACGGCTCTTACATCCGCTTCGACGACAACTCGGTGGTGTTGGTCGACAACAACCGCGAGCCGATCGGAACGCGCATCTTCGGTCCGGTCGCGCGCGAGCTGCGCGCGAAGCGCTTCATGAAGATCATCTCGCTCGCGCCCGAGGTGCTGTGATGGCCGCGAAGATCCGCAAGGGTGACACGGTGGAGGTGCTCGTCGGCCGCGATCGCGGCAAGCGCGGGCCGGTGCTCCGCGTGGACAAGGTGCGCGACCGCGTCCTGGTCGAGCGAATCAACATGGTGAAGAAGCACCAGAAGCCGAACGCCACGACGAGACAGGGCGGGATCATCGAGAAAGAGGCGCCGATCCACCTCTCGAACGTCGCGATCGTGCACAAGGGCGAGAAGACACGCGTCGCCTTCCGCAGCGTCGACGGCAAGAAGCTGCGCTGGAGCGTGCGACACGACGAGGCAATCGATGGCTGAGGCCAAGGAAAAGAAGAAGGGCAAGAAGGCCGAGGCCGCCGCAGAGGCGCCGCCGGCGCCGGAGCTGTCCGCAGAGGCGAAGAAGGCCGCGCGCGCCGAGCGCAGCGCCGAGCGCAAGGCGGCCATGGAGAAGAAGGAAGGGGGAAAGAAGGAATCCAAGCGCACCGCGACCCCCGCGCGCGAGGAGCCGGCGACCCCTCCGATCGAAGTCGAAAACTACGTTCCGCGCCTGCTCGCGACTTACCGGACCGCGGTCGCGCCGGAGCTGCAGAAGCGCTTCTCGTACCAGAGCGCGATGCAGGTGCCTCGGCTCGTGAAGATCACCTTGAACGTCGGTCTCGGCGAAGCGACTCAGAACCCGAAGCTGCTCGACGCGGCCGCGGAAGAGATCGCGCGCATGACCGGCCAGAAGCCGATCATCCAGAAGTCGAAGAAGGCGATCGCGAACTTCCGGCTGCGCGAGAACCAGCGCATCGGAGTCACTGTGACTCTACGTCGGCAGCGCATGTGGGAGTTTCTCGACCGGCTGGTGAACGTCGCGCTCCCGCGCGTGCGCGACTTCCGCGGCGTTTCTTCGCGCGCCTTCGATGGGCGCGGGAACTACACGCTCGGCGTCCGCGAGCAAATCATTTTCCCCGAGGTCGACTACGACAAGGTCGAGAAGATCCGGGGCTTGAACGTGACCATCGTAACCACGGCGAAGACCGACGAGGAAGGCCTGGCGCTCCTCACGGGTCTCGGCATGCCGTTCAGGACGTGAGGACACATGGCGAAGACTTCCAAAGTTCAGCAGCAGTTGCGCCTCCGGGTGGCGCGCGCGGCGGGCAAGCTCCCGTTCCGAACGCGCTACTACAACCGCTGTCACCGCTGCGGCCGCGCCCGAGGTTACTACCGGAAGTTCGACCTGTGCCGGATCTGCCTGCGCAAGCTCGCGCTCGAGGGCAAGATTCCCGGCATCACGAAGTCGAGCTGGTGAGGGTGCGCGCATGCTGACCGATCCCATCGCCGACATGCTCACGCGGATCCGCAACGGCGGGCACGCGCGCCTCGCGAAGATCTCGATGCCCAAGTCGCGCCTGAAGTGCGAGATCGCGCGCGTTCTGCAGGAGACGGGCTACATCGCCGGGTTCGGAGACGTCGCCGGCGCGGACAAGCCGACGCTCTCGATCGAGATTCGCTACGCAGAAGACGACCGGCCGATCATCGAGGGCCTCGAGCGCATCTCGCGCCCCGGACGGCGCGTGTACGTCCCCGCGAAGAAGATCCCGTCGATCCGCACGGGTCTCGGCATCGCCATTCTCTCTACACCGCGCGGTGTACTGACGGACGCGCAGGCGCGCGACGCGGGCATCGGCGGCGAGCTGCTCGCAAAGGTCTGGTAGCCATGTCGCGCATCGGCAAACAACCCGTTCGCGTCGCCAGCGGCGTCGAGGTCAAAGTCGCCGACGGGCGCGTGCGCGTGAAGGGGCCCAAGGGCTCGCTCGACGAAGCCGTCGCGCCGCATTGCTCGATCGAGGTCGCGAACGGCGAGGTGCGCGTCGCGCGAGACAGCGACGAGAAGCGCGCGAAGGCGATGCACGGACTCATGCGCGCGCTCGTGGCCAACATGGTGAAGGGCGTGACCGAGGGCTTCTCGCGCAGCCTCGACATCATCGGCGTCGGCTACCGCGCCGAGGTCTCGGGCAAGAAGCTCACGCTGACGATCGGTTACTCGCACCCGGTGATCGTCGAGATCCCCGCGGGGCTCGAGGTCGTGGCGGAGAGTCAGACGCGACTCCTCGTGCGCGGCGCGAACAAGCAGCAGGTCGGCCAGTTCGCAGCGGAGATCCGCGAGATCCGCGCGCCCGAGCCGTACAAGGGCAAGGGCATCCGCTACGTCGACGAAATCGTGCGCCGCAAGGTCGGGAAGACCGGCGTGTCGGCGGGGAGCTAGCAGCCATGTCGCTTTCGAACCGAAAGGCGCTTCTCGAGCGACGCAAGCTGCGCGTGCGCAAACAGCTCGCGCGCGGGGAACGGCCGCTGCTGACCGTGTACCGCAGCTCGAAACACATCTACGCCCAGATCGTCGACCCGATCTCCGGTAAGACACTTTCCGGTGTATCGACGCGTTCGCCCGGCGTGCGCGACGGCCTCGAGTCGACCAAGGACGTCGAGGCCGCCAAGAGAGTCGGTACCGCGATCGCGAAGCTCGCGCTCGAGAAGGACATCCGGCAAGTGAGCTTCAACCGCAACGGCTTCGTCTACACCGGCCGCGTGAAAGCGCTTGCCGATGCGGCGCGCGAAGCCGGACTCACATTCTGAGCTGAAGGAAGAAAATGGCGCGAAGAACCGTCAAGCGCGATCGGCTGAATCCGAACGACTTCAACCTCGAGGAGAGGGTCGTCGACATCAACCGCGTGGCGAAAGTCGTGAAAGGCGGGCGCCGCTTCGGCTTCACCGCGCTGGTCGTGCTCGGGAACGGGCAGGGCGTGGTCGGCTCGGGTCTCGGCAAGGCGAACGAGGTGCCCGAGGCGATCCGCAAGGGGATCGAGCAGGCGCGCAAGAATCTCGTGTCCGTGCCGCTCACCGACGGCACGATTCCGCACGAAGTCATGGGCGAGTTCGGCGCGGGCAAGGTCGTCATGCGCCCCGCGGCCCGCGGCACGGGAGTCATCGCGGGCGGCGCGGTGCGCGCCCTCTGCGAAGCTGCGGGCGTCCAGAACGTGCTCACCAAGTGTCTCGGCACGAACCGGCACCACAACGTGATTCGCGCGACGCTCGATGCGTTCAGCCAGCTCCGCTACCGCGACGAGCGGCTCGGCCAGCTGCGCGGCGCCGAGGTGCGCTGATGGCCGCGCGCAAGAAGGCGAAGAGCGCGAAGGCGGGCGCGACCGTGCGGGTGCGGCAGACGCGCAGCGCGATCGGCTACTCGCCGGATCAGCACCAGACCCTGCGCGGCCTGGGGCTCGGCAAGCCGAACAGCGTGCGTGAGCTGATCGACACGCCGGCGGTCCGCGGCATGATCAAGAAGGTGTGTCACCTCGTGCAGGTGGAGAGCGCGTGATGCTCGATCACATGAAGCCCGCGCCCGGTTCGCGGCGACCGCGCAAGCGCGTCGGACGCGGGGTCGGCAGCGGCAGCGCGAAGACGTCGGGTCGCGGCACCAAGGGCGCCGGCGCCCGTGCGGGTCGCAAGCACAAGCCCCACCGCGAAGGCGGTCAGATCCCCCTCATCATGCGCCTGCCGAAGCGCGGCTTCACCAACCCGATGGCGGTGGCTGTGCAGGTGGTGAACGTGAAGGCGCTCGCGCGCTTCAAGAAGGGCACCGCGGTCGACGCCGCGGCGCTCGCCGAAGCCGGCTTGATCCGCAGCGCGACGCGTCCCGTGAAGCTGCTCGGCGAGGGCTCGCTCGAGACCGCGCTCGCGGTGCGAGTCACTTCGCTCTCCGACTCGGCGCGCGCCAAGATCGAAGGCGCGGGCGGCAGCGTGGAGCTCGTGTAGCCATGAACTCGGGGTCGATCGGGAACATCACGCGCATTCCGGAGCTGAACAGGCGCATCCTGTTCACGTTCGCGATGCTCGCGGTCTACCGGTTCGGCTGCGCGGTGCCCACGCCGGGCATCGACCCGACCGAGATCCGCCACTACTTCGACCAATCCGGCGACGGCGGCGGCGTCTTCGGTCTGTTGAACCTGTTCACCGGCGGCGCCTTCGAGCAGCTCTCGATCTTCTCGCTCGGGATCATGCCGTACGTCTCGTCGTCGATCATTCTGCAGCTGCTCGCGGTCGTGATTCCGAAGCTCGACGAGCTGCGCAAAGAGGGCGAGGAAGGGCGGCGAGTCATCACGCGCTGGACGCGCTACGGCACGGTCGCGCTCGCCGTGGTGCAGGGTCTTCTGATGGCGACCGCGCTCGAGAACGGCGCGCTCGGCGCGAACACCGTCATGTCGCCGGGCTGGGGCTTCCGGATCACCACGGTCATGACGCTGGCCGCGGGAACCTCGTTCATCATGTGGCTCGGCGAGCAGATCAACGAGCGCGGCATCGGCAACGGCATCTCGCTGATCATCTTCGCCGGCATCGTCACCCGCATTCCGGCCGCGCTCTCGCGAGTCTGGGACATGGTGCGCACGGACCAGCTGCCTCCGCTGGCGCTGCTCCTGCTCGCGGGATTCATGGTGCTGGTGGTCGGCGTGATCGTATACTTCGAGCGCTCGCAGCGCCGCATCCCGATCCAGTACGCGCGGCGGGTCGTCGGCCGGCGCCAGCTCGCTGGCGGCATGACCTACTTCCCGCTGCGGCTGAACACGTCCGGGGTCATCCCGCCGATCTTCGCGTCGTCGCTGCTCGTGCTGCCGCTGCAGATCTCGCAGTGGAGCGGCAAAGAGGGGATCGCGGACTTCGTGAACGACTATCTCGGCTGGGGCACGTGGGGTCACAATCTGATCTACGTGGGCCTGATCCTGTTCTTTGCCTACTTCTACACCGGGGTCATGCTCGATCCCGACGACGTCGCCGAGAACGTCCGCAAGAACGGCGGCTACATCCCCGGCATTCGGCCGGGGAAGCGCACTGCGGAGTACATCCAGCGCGTGTTGAACCGGATCACGCTGATCGGCGCGATCTACCTCGCCGGGGTCTGCATCCTGCCCAACCTCCTCCAGAGTCAGTTCGCGGTGCCATTCGTGTTCGGCGGTACGGCGCTCCTGATCGTCGTCGGTGTCGCGATGGACACGGTCGGCCAGGTCGAGGCTCACCTGGTCGCGCACAACTACGACACCTTCGTGCAGGGCGCGCGCCTGCGCGGCCGGGGCGGGCGATGAGCGAGCAACTCAACTTGATCCTGACCGGCCCGCCCGGCTCGGGAAAGGGGACGCAGGCCAAGCGGCTCGTCGAGACGTTCGGGATCCCGCAGATCTCGACGGGGGACATCCTGCGCGAGGCGGTGGCCTCCGGCTCCGAGATCGGCAAGCGCGCGAAGGCGATCATGGAGCGCGGCGATCTCGTGCCCGACGAAGTCGTGATCGAGATCGTGCGCCAGCGACTCACTCGGCCCGACTGCAAGCCGGGCTTCGTGCTCGACGGCTTCCCGCGCACCTCGGCCCAGGCGGTGGCGTTGGACCGGATTCTGCGCGAGCAAGGCCGGGAGCCCGCACGCGTGCTCGCGCTGATCGTCGCCGAAGACGAGCTGCGCCGCCGGCTGCTCTCGCGCGGCGAGGGGCGCGCCGACGACAACGAGACCGCGGTCGCGAAGCGCATGCAGGTCTTCAAGCGAGACACCGAGCCCGTGCTGTCGCACTACGGCCCGGCGGTCCGGCGGATCGACGGAGTCGGCTCGCTGGACGAGATCACCGCGCGCATCAGCGCCGCGCTCGGAGCGCGCCGATGATCCAGATCAAGTCCAAGCGCGAGCTCGACAAGATGCGCGAGGCAGGCCGCCACGTGGGCGAGATCCTCGTGCAGCTCGCGGCGCTGGCAAAGCCCGGAGTCACCACGGCCGAGCTCGATCGCGCGGCGCGCGCGGAGATTCGCGCCCGCCGGCTCGACTCTTCGTTCCTCGGCTACGCGCCCGGCCAGGCGCCACCGTTCCCGGCAGTGCTGTGCGCGTCGCTGAACGAGGAGATCGTGCACGGGAGTCCCGGGCCGCGCCGGCTCGCCGAGGGGGACATCGTGAAGCTCGATTTCGGCGCGATCTGCGACGGCTTCCACGGCGACGCTGCCCTCTCGCTCGCGATTGGTCCGGTCGACGACGAGTCACGGCGCCTGCTCGCCGCGACGCGCGCGTCGCTCGAAGCGGGCATCCGCGAGCTCGTTCCGGGCAAGCGGCTCGGCGACGTCGGCGCCGCGGTGCAGGCCTGCGTCGAGAGCGCGGGCTTCTCGGTCGTGCGCGACTTCGTCGGCCACGGCATCGGCCGCGCCATGCACGAGCCGCCGCAGCTCCCGAACTTCGGAAAGGCGGGCCGGGGGCAGCGGCTGCGCGAGGGCATGGTGTTCGCGATCGAGCCGATGGTGAACGTCGGCACGTGGCAGGTCGAGGTGCTCTCCGACGGCTGGACCGCGGTGACCGCCGACCGCAAGCGCTCCGCGCATTTCGAGCACACGGTCGCGATCACGGATCACGGCCCGGAGATCCTGACCCGAGTCCCGGGAACACATTGATGCACAGGAGTCACAAGGCGGCGAGGCGAGGGCCGATCGAGCCGAGCCCGCAAGGCCCGAAGGGCCGCGCAGTGAGCCGCGGGCGAGCGAACGGGAGTAAGACATGAAGGTCAGAGCGTCGGTCAAGAAGATGTGTGACAAGTGCAAGCTGATCCGCAGGAAG
>JBIOJK010000114.1:0-11270 GCA_044450765.1 Myxococcota bacterium
TCGCCGCATCGACCACTTGTCCCTTGCCCGAGCGCTGCGCCTCCAGCAGGCCGCACGCGATGCCGAAGGCCAGATAGAGCGCGCCGCCGCCGAAATCGCCGACCAGGTTCAGCGGCGGCGTCGGCGGCTGACCGGCCCGTCCAATCGGCTCGAGCGCGCCGGCGAGCGCGATGTAGTTGATGTCGTGTCCCGCCGCCTGCGCGAGCGGACCGTCCTGGCCCCAGCCCGTCATGCGGCCGAAGACCAGCTTCGGGTTGCGCGCGAGGCAGACGTCGGGGCCGAGCCCGAGCCGCTCCATCACGCCTGGCCGGAAGCCCTCGATCAATGCGTCCGCGCCGGCGACCAGGCGCAGCACGGCTTCGATGGCCTCCGGCTGCTTCAAGTCGAGCGCGAGGCTGCGGCGGCCGCGCAGCAGCGGATCCGCCGGCGCGCCCCCGCGGGCGCCGGCCGCGGGCCGTTGCGGGGCCGCGCTCGAGGCTCGGTCGATGCGCACGACGTCGGCGCCCATGTCGGCGAGCAGCATCGCGCAGAACGGACCGGGCCCGATCCCGGCAAACTCGAGCACACGGATTCCCTCGAGAGGTCCCATCGCGCGCAGCATATCACTCGCTTATCCTCGGCCGCCTCAAGGGCATGCGGGCGCTCGGCGATAAGCAGGCGCGGGGGGATTTCTTGAGCAGAATCGCGCGGCGGACGGGGCATCTTGCGTTCGCGGCCGCGCTCGCGATCTCACTCGCGACGGCGGCGCGCGCCGGGGCGGCCGGCGGCGAGCCCTTTCCCGAGCCGCCGGCGCTCGCGCCCGCGGTCGCGTTCTGGGTGCGCGTCTACACCGAGGCCACCACCGACGGCGGGTTCCTCCACGACGCCCGCTTGCTCGACGTCGTCTACGAGCACATCCGCTTCGAGGGCGAGGCGAGCCCGAGGGCGCGCGAGCGGATCGTCGAGAGACACAAGTCCGAGTGGCGCGAAGTGCTCGAGTGGCTCGCGCGCGGCGGCGAGCCGCGCAGCGAGCGCGAGACACAGATCGTGAGACTGTTCAGCGCGGCGCTCGGCCGCCCGCCGCAGTCACGCGACTTTCGCGACGCCAAGGACGAGCTGCGGTTTCAGCTCGGACAGCGCGACAAGTTCCGCGACGGCCTGGTCCGCTCGGGCGCGTACGAGGCCGAGATGCGCGAGGTATTCCGCGAGCAGGGCATGCCCGACGACCTGGCCCTGCTGCCCCACGTCGAGTCGTCGTTCAACGTGCGCGCGTACTCGAAGTACGGCGCCGCCGGTGTCTGGCAGTTCATGCGCGGCACCGGCCGCCGCTTCATGAAGGTCGACTACGTCGTCGACGAGAGACTCGACCCGATCACGTCGACGCGCGCCGCGGCGCGCCTATTGCGCGAGAACCATGCGCTGCTCGGGACCTGGCCGCTGGCGCTGACCGCCTACAACCACGGCGCGGGCGGCATGGCGCGCGCCGTGAAGCGACTCGGCACGGATCACATCGACGAGATCGTGCTGCGCTACGACGGCCGCACCTTCGGCTTCGCGTCCCGCAACTTCTACGCCCAGTTTCTCGCCGCGCGCAAAGTGCTGAGATCGTACGAGTCGTACTTCGGGCCCGTGCACCGCGACTCGCCGCGCGACGTCGACGTCGTCACCCTGCCCTTCTACGCGGACGCCGCCGACCTGCAGCAGAGACTCGGCGTCTCCGTTTCGCAGCTCACCGAGCTGAATCCGGCCCTGCGCCCGCCGGTGTTCCGCTCCGGCAAGCGCATCCCGCGCGGCTACGCGCTGCGCCTGCCCGCGGGCTCGGTCAGCGGCGACGCGTCGACCTGGCTCGCCTCGGTGCCGAGCGAGATGCGCCACCCCGAGCAGCGCGAGAGCCGTTACTACACCGTTCGGCGCGGCGACACGGTCTCGCTGATCGCCTCGCGGAACCGCACGAATGTATCGGCGCTGCTCGCGCAGAACGACCTCGGCCCGCACCAGCACATCTATCCGGGACAGGTGTTGCAGGTGCCGGATCACTCCGGCGGCGGCAAGCGCGCCGCGCCCGCGGCCGAGGTCGTGCGCACGGCGCAGGCGTCGCCCGCCCAGCCCGCGCCGGCAGCGACTCCGGCAGTGACTTCAGCGGTGACTCCGCCGGAGCCCGCCGCCGTGACTCCCGCCTCGAGCGTGTCGGCGAGCGCACCTGCGCAGCCCGCGGGGACTGCGCCGGTCGCCGAGACGCAGGCGACGGCGCCCCCGCCGACCGTGCCACCGGCGCCCGCGCCGGAAATCGCCGCAGAGGCCGCGCCGCGAGCCGACGCGGTCAAGGACGACGTGACCGGCGAGGTCGCGACCGACGACGACACCGACGAAGCCGCGGCCGAGGTCGACCCCGAGCCGCTGCAGATGCCAGACAACATCGCGCAGGCTTCGGCGCCGGTCGTGGTCGCGTCGGCCGATCCCGCGCCCGCGGCGGCGCCCGCTGCCGAGCCGGTTCCGCCCGGGGTGCCCGATGACTCGCCGTATCGGCGCGTCGACCGCGAACGCGTGCTCGTCGACGACGACGAGACACTGGGTCACTTCGCCGACTGGCTCGAGGTCTCGCCCCAGCGGGTGCGCAACCTGAATCACTTGAAACCGCGCCAGCCGATTCACGTCGGGCAGACTCTGAAGCTGGACTTCAGCAAGGTCTCGCCCGAGGAGTTCATGGAGCGCCGCCTCGAGTACCACAAGGGGATCGAGGAGGACTTCTTCGGCAGCTATCGGGTCACGGGCACGGTCGAGCACTCGCTGCGCCCGGGGGACACGCTGTGGGTCTTGTCGCGCAAGCTGTACGGTGTGCCCACATGGCTGATCCACCGCTACAACCCCGACGTCGACTTCGCGAGATTGACCCCGGGGACCAAGCTCGCGATTCCGGTGATCGAGAAGCTCGGCTGAAGCGGCGCGCTCCGTGACCGCCCGCGCCGCTGCGCCGGTCGGCCGCATCGAGCTCAAGCTGCGCGACGTCGCGCAGCTCTTCCACACACTCGACCCGTCGCCGTTCCGCGAGCGCACGCTCGACGCAACCGCCGAACAGTTCATCGCCGGCTGGGCCAGCGACGTGCCGCACCGCCTCGAGCTCGAGCTGCTCGTGCATCTGAGCGAGCCGCGGAAGGAATCCGAAGCGGAGCTCTCCGCGCTCGTCGGCGAGGCCGTGCGCAATCACTTCAGCTATCTCGCGGACGGGAAGCGCCGCGAGTACCGCGTGCTGATGTCGCGCGGCCGCACGAGCCTGGCCATCGGGCTGGCCTTTCTCGCCGTCTGCGTCGGGCTCGGGAACGCAGTCACGCGGCTCGGCGCCTCGCCATTCTTCGCGCTCGCACGCGAGAGCCTCCTGATCGGCGGGTGGGTCGCGATGTGGCGCCCTCTCGAGATCTTCCTCTACGACTCGTGGGGGCTGCGCCGCGCAGCGCGCGACCTCACGCGCCTCGCCCGGATGCCGGTCCGCGTCGTTCTCCCGAAGTAGTCGATCAGGGCAGCGGGCCACTCGCGCGCGGGGTCTGCCTCGGCGAGTGTCTCGCGCGCAGGTGGCGCAGCTCGCGCGCAAACGCGTCGAGTGCGTCGTGCAGCGCGGACGCGAGGTCTACACCGCTGCGCGACGCCGCCAGCTCGCGGCCCTTGGCGCGCGCGGTGATGTGAATCTCGCGCCCGCCGCGACGGTGGTGGCGGCTCGCTCGGCCGGCGATGCGAATCGCGAGCACATCGTCGTGCTGTGCGGCGAGTCGCCTCAGCCGCGCCTCGATTTCGCCGCGAACCGCCTCATCGATCTCGCCCAGGTCGTCCCATTGAATCTGCATCGCCCGAGTCAGTGCAACGTCCGTTCCTACGCATGAGCCGGCGGCTGGCGCGCCTCGAGATAGTCGACCAGCTGGTCCAGCGTCGCGAGCTTGCCGTAGTCCGCTTCGGGAATCTCGACCGCCGTGCGCTGGTGGACGGCGATCAGCAGATTCAGGAAGTCCATCGAATCGAGGTCGAGCTGGTCGCGGAGAGGGATCCCGCCGCGGAGCGCTCGGGGATCGGCCTCGGGCGCGATCTCGGCGAGCGCCTCCAGGATCTCCACTCGCAACGCCTCGCGGGTCACAGCCGCTCCGGCTCCGCGAGCCGGCGCGCCAGAGAGGCGAGGAAGCGGCCGGCGCGATGGCCGTCGCTCGCGCGGTGGTCGCCCGCCAGCGTGACGTCGACCACGGGATGCGCGCCGATCAGTCCGCCCGACGCGACCGGCTGCTCCGTGACTCGCCCGAAGCCGACGAGCGCCACTTGGGGCGGCATGATCACGCCGAAGACGCGCTGAGCGCCCTGATCGCCCAGGTTCGTGAGCGAGATGGTCGCGCCGGAGACTTCGGAGCTGCGCAGCGTTCCCGCGCGCGCGCGAGCCACCACGTCGCGGAGCTCGGCCATCAGCTGGCTCGGAGTCTTGTCGCAGGCGTCGCGCAGCGCCGGCGCGAGCAGACCTCCCTGCCGCAGCGAGACGATCAGGCCCACGTGGACTTCGCGCGCCGGAGCGAACGCGCCGTCGCGCCAGAACCCGTTCAGCTCCGGCACCTCGCGCGCCGCGAGCGCGATGGCCTTCACGAAGAGCGCCGCCGGCAGCACGCGCTGGGCGAGCGGGCGCGCCGCGTTCGCCGACGCGAGCCAGGCGAGCGCGTTGCTGAGGTCGACCCGCGACTCGACGTAGTAGTGTGGGATCTCGCGATTCGCGCGCTCCATCGCGGCGGCAATCACGCCGCGCATGACGACCGACTTGTCGCGCGGCACGCGCGCGGGAGTCGCCGGGGCCGCGCGGCCGCTCGCCGTCCGCTCGACGTCTTCGCGGGTGATCGAGCCGTCGGGACCCGTGCCGGCGACCGACGCGAGGTCGACGCCGCGCTCCTCGGCGATCCGGCGCGCGAGCGGCGTTGCGTGCGGTCGAGCGGAAGGAGTGACCGGCGCGGGAGTCACCGCGGATGGCCGAGCCGGCAGCGGCCTCGCTGCCGGCGGGCTCGGCGCCGGCGCCTCCGCCCGCGTGCCCGCGCCCGCGCTGCGGATGCGCGCGATCGGCGTGCCGACGGGAACCGTCTCGCCGACCGGCACGAGAATCGCCTCGAGCACGCCCGCCGAGAAGCTCTCGACCTCGATCTCCGCCTTGTCGGTGTCCACCAGCACGACGATCTCGCCGCGCGCGATCGACTCACCGACCTTCTTGCGCCACTCGAGAATCTTGCCGCGATCCATGTCGGCGCCGAGCGACGGCATCTGGAAGTCAGCCACGGCGGGTCACGAGCTCGCGAGCGGCTTCGGCGATGCGGGCGGCCTGCGGCAGCGCCGCATCCTCGAGATGCTTCGGATAGGGGATCGGGACCTCCGCAGAGCAGACGCGCCGGACCGGCGCGTCGAGCTCGACGAGCGCGCGCTCGGCGATGCGCGCCGCCACCTCCGCCGAAAGACTGCCGCTCTTCCAACCCTCGTCGGCGATCACCACGCGGTGCGTGCGCGCGACCGTGGCCAGGATCGCGGCCTCGTCGAGCGGGCGCAGCACGCGCAAGTCGAGCACCTCGGCCTCGATGCCCTCCGCGGCGAGTGACTCGGCCGCCTCCAGCGCGCGGTCGAGCGTCCCGCCGTACGCGATCAAGCTGACGTCGCGCCCCGGCCGGCGGAGCGCGGCGCGCTCGATGTCCACGGGGCCCGCGTCCGCCGCGACCTCGCCCTCGACCGGGTAGAGCCGCGCGTGCTCGAAGATCAGCACCGGGTTCGGATCCTCGAGCGCGGTCCAGAGCATGCCGCGCGCGTCTTCCAGCGTCGCGGGCGCGACCACCTTGATGCCGGGGATGTGCGCGTACCAGCCCTCGAGGCTGTGTGAGTGCTGAGCCGCGAGCTGTCTCCCCGCACCCGTCGCCATGCGAATCACGAGCGGGACGTGAAACTGCCCGCCCGACATGTGCGAAAGGGTCGCCGCGCCGTTCAGGATCTGGTCGAGCGCGAGCAGGCTGAAGTTCACGGTCATGATCTCGACGATCGGGCGCAGCCCGCCGAGCGCGGCGCCGATGCCGGCACCCACGAAGGCGGACTCGGAAAGCGGAGTGTCTCGGATCCGCTCGGGTCCGAACTCGTCCAAAAGACCATGGCTCACGGCGTAGCTCCCGCCGTAGCGGCCGACGTCCTCGCCCATCAGGAAGACGCGCTCGTCGCGCGCCAGCGCCTCGCGCAGTGACTGGCGGAACGCCTCGCGGAAGCTCTGCTTGACCCGCTCTTGCGTCACCCGCGCTCGCCTTCGAACAGGACGTGGCGCGCCAGGTCTGCGACCGGCTCGAGGCGACCCGCCTCGGCAAACTCGACGGCGCGCTCGATCTCGGCCGCCGCTTCCTCCTCGAGCCGCGCCGCGTCGTCGGCGCGCAGCGCGCCGCTGGCCTGCGCGAGCGCGGCGAACGCCGGAATCGGATCGCGGCGCTTCCACGACTCGACCTCGCTCTTGTCCCGATACAGCTGCGGGTCGAACATCGAGTGCGCGCGGAAGCGGTAGGTGCGCAGCTCGAGAAAGAGCGGGCCGCCGCCGCGCACGGCGGTGACCGCGCGGCGCGCGGCTTCCTCGACGGCGAGCACGTCCATGCCGTCGACGGACCACGCGGGCATCTCGTAGCTCGCAGCCTTCACGCACAGGTTCGTCTCCGACTCCGAGCGCGCGAGCGCGGTGCCCATCGCGTACAGGTTGTTCTCGCAGGCGAACAACACCGGCAGCCGCCAGAGCGCGGCCAGGTTCATCGACTCGTGGAACTCGCCCTCCGCCATCGCGCCCTCGCCGAAGAAGCACGCGGTGACTCGCGCGCGATTCTGCATGCGGTCCGCGAGCGCGAGTCCGACGGCGACCGGCAGGCCCGCGGCGACGATCGCGTTGCCTCCGTAGAAACGGGTCGCGGCGTCGAAGACGTGCATCGAGCCGCCGCGCCCGCCGCTGCAGCCCTCGACCTTCCCGAACATCTCCGCCATCAACGGGCGCGGGTCGATTCCGCGCGCGAGCGCGTGGCCGTGCTCGCGGTAAGTCGCGACGACCGCGTCCTCGGGGCCGAGACACTCCAGGACGCCGACCGCAACGGCCTCTTGCCCGACGTACAGGTGCAGAAAGCCGCGGATCTTGCCCTTGCCGTACTGCTCGGCGCAGGCTTCCTCGAAGCGCCGGATGCGCAGCATCGCGCGCAGCAGGTGCAGCGCGTGATCGCGGTCGCGCGGCGCCAGCGCGGCATCGGGAGTCACTCGCCGTTCTCCAGCGTCGAGGTGTCCCCCTCGGGCAGGCCCAGCTCGCGGGCCCGCAGGAGCCGGCGCATGATCTTGCCGCTGCGCGTTTTCGGCACGCCGTCGCGAAACTCGAGCTCCTTCGGCGCCACCGCGGCGCCGAGGCGCGTGCGCGCGAAGGCGCTGATCTCGCGGGCTAGCGCGGGGCTCGGCGAGTGGCTCGCGCGCAGCACGACGAACGCCTTCACGATCTCGCCGGCGACCGGATCCGGCTTGCCGATCACCGCGGCCTCGACTACGGCCGGGTGCTCCATCAGCAAACTCTCGACCTCGAACGGCCCGATCAAGTGACCCGAAGACTTGATCACGTCGTCTGCGCGGCCGACGAACCAGAAGTAACCGTCGGCGTCGCGCCGCGCGAGATCGCCCGAGAGATACCAGCCGCCGGCGAAGCACTTCCGGTAGCGCTCGTCGTCGTGGAGATAGCCGCGGAACATCGACGGCCAGCCCGGCCGCAGCGCGAGCTCGCCGACCGCGTCCGGCTGCGGGAGCACGTTGACTCGTCCATCCTGCGCCCGCTGCACGATCGCCGCCTCGATCCCCGGCAGCGGGCGGCCCATCGAGCCCGGGCGGATCTCCTGCGACGCGGTGTTCGCGATCATGATTCCGCCCGTCTCGGTCTGCCACCAGTTGTCGTGGATCGGCACGCCGAGCGCGTCTTGGCCCCAGACCACGGCTTCGGGATTCAGCGGCTCGCCGACGCTTGCGACGAAGCGCAAGCGCGACAGATCGAAACGCCGCGGCAGCTCGGCGCCGGCCTTCATCAACATGCGTACGGCCGTCGGCGCCGTGTACCAGTTCGTGACTCGCTGCGCGGCGAGCGTCGCGTACCAGCGCTCCGCGTCGAACTCGCCCTCGTCGACCAGGCTCGTCACGCCGTGGCTGAGCGGCGCGAGGATCCCGTAGGACGTGCCCGTGACCCACCCCGGGTCGGCCGTACACCAGAAGGTGTCGTCGGAGCGGAGATCCAGCGCGTACAGCGCGGTCACGTGGTGCGCCAGCAGCGCGCCGTGCACGTGCACTGCGCCCTTGGGCGCGCCCGTCGTGCCGCTGGTGAAGTGGAGCAGCGCCATGTCGTCGGGCTCGGTCGGCGGAATCTCGAAGCGCGGGCTCACGCGCGCGAGCAGCTCCCCCAGGTCGCGCGTTCCCGGCGGCGCGGCGGCGGCCGACTCACGCCGCGCCAGGAGCACGTGCTCGAGCTTGGACAGCGCCGGCCGTAGCGCCGCGACCTTCCGCGCGTAGAGCGCCTCGCTGGTCACGAGGACGCGCGCGTCCCCACGCTCGAGGCGCGTGCGGATCGGCTCCGGACCGAACGCCGAGAACAACGGGCAGAACACGCTGCCGTTCTTCAGCGCGCCCAGCGCTGCGACATACAGCTCGGGGATGCGACCGGCCAACGCGAAGACGCGCTCGCCCTTCCCGATGCCGAGCTCGCGCAGCGAGTTCGCGAAGCGATTGGAGAGCTCCGAGAGCTCCGCGAAGCTCACGTCGCGCGCTGCACCGTCGCGCGCCAGAAAACGGAACGCGGTCTTCGCCGCGAGCGGACCCCGCGCGTGCCGGTCGACCGCCTCGTGCGCCATGTTGAGACCGCGCCCCCCTGGCAGGCCGTCGAGCAGCTTCCGCGCGGCGTCCCAGCGGAACGACGCGCACGTCCGCTCGTACTCCACGAGGTTCGGCGCGACCGCCGACGCGGAACCCAGCTTTCGAATCGGCGCAAAGGCCACCCGGGCCGAGCGAGCAATGGACGTGCCCGCTCCGCGCGCGATCCGTGGCCTATCCGCCCAGCGAGTGAGGTCTTCCAGCTCAGCGAAGTGGCGAATCGACTCAGCTCACGACTCGGCTGGCTTCGCCGTCGGGCCGGAGCGCTACCGCCCGCGCAACAGCTCCCGCGCAATGATCGTGCGCTGGATTTCCGACGTGCCCGCACCGATCTCCATCAGCTTCGCGTCGCGCGCGATCCGCTCCACCGGATAATCCCGCGTGTAGCCGTACCCGCCGAAGATCTGCACCGCGGCGAGGCCCGCGCGCGTCGCGATCTCGGACGCGAACAGCTTCGCGGCCGACGCGAGCTTCGCGCAGCCGCTGGCCTGCGCGACGCAGAGCTCCGCCGCCTCGTACACCAGGAGCCGCGCCGCACTCACGTCGACGTACATGTCGGCGAGCAGCTTCTGGACCATCTGAAACTCGGCGATCGGCCGTCCGAACTGCTCGCGCTCGCGCGCCCAGGCGAGTGAGTGCTCGAGCGCCGCCTGCGCGAGGCCCACGGAGATCCCCGCCAGAGTGGCCCGCTCGACGTCGAGCCCGCGCATCATCATCGCGACGCCCCGGTTCTCATCGCCGATGCGATCCGCCACGGAGACGCGCGCGCCGTCGAAACGCAGCTCCGCCGTCGGGCTGCCGCGCATGCCCATCTTGTCGAGCGTGCGGCTGCAGGCGAAGCCGGGGTTCTTGCCGTCGACCAGAAAGACCGAGATTCCGTGCGCGCCCAGCGCCGGGTCCGTGCGCGCGTACACGACCAGTGTCTCGGCTTCGGACCCGTTCGTGATGAAGGTCTTGCCGCCGTCCAGCACGTAGTGGTCGCCGTCTCGCACCGCGCGCGTGCGCATGCCGAGCGCGTCCGAGCCGGAGCCCGGCTCCGTCAGCGCCCAGGCGCCGATTGCCTCGCCGCTGCAGAGCCGCGGCAGCACGCGGCGCTTCTGCTCCGGGGAGCAATCGCGCTGGATCGCGCCGACGCACAGCACCGCGTGCGCGCCGTACGAGAGCGAGACCGAGCCGGAGATGCGCGCCAGCTCTTCCATCACGAGCGCTGCGCCGATGTAGTCGCCGCCGCTGCCGCCGAACTCCTCCGGCACGAGTACGCCGAGCGCGCCGATCTCGCCCAGCCGCAGGAAGAAGTCGCGCGGGAACCAGTCGTCCGCGTCGATGCGCGCCGCGATCGGCGCCAGCTCGACCTCGGCGAGCCGCCGAACCGAGTCGCGGATCAATTCGTGGTCGGAAGTCACTTTCATTTACGACTGAAAGATCGTCTCGTCCGGGACCCGGATCGCCGTCAGCGGACCTCCGTAGACGGCACCCGTGTCGATCCCGATCGAGTATGGGAGATTCCACCTTACACCGAAATCGGGCAGCGGGGTGTGGCCGTAGATCACCGTGACTCCCAGGCTGTGCGGCAGGTCGGCGGTCTCGCGCTGCCAGAGCAGATCGCGCGCGCTCTCGCGCGAGAGCGCGTACTTCGCGTCCGAGAGACCGAGCGAGCCCTTCGAGAGACCTGCGTGCACGAACGCGTATTCACCCTCGAGGTGCCAGAGCTGCAAGTTCTTGAAGAAGCTCTCGTGCGCCGGATCGAGCGCGAAGTCCTCGTCTGCTTCGAAGTAGCCGTAGCTCGCCAGGGTCGTCTCGCCGCCGTTGTGCAGGAACGCCTCGGAGCCGAAGTAACTCGAGCCTTCCCAGCCGAGGAACGAGAGGAACATCGCCTCGTGGTTCCCCATGAGGAAGATGCAGTCGTAGCTCTTCTGGAGCGCGAGCAGCTCGTCGACGACGCCCTTGGGGTCGGGCCCTCGGTCGACGTAGTCGCCGATGAAGAGCAGGCGGTCGCCCTTCTGCAGCGGCATACGCGACAGCAGCCGGACCAATTCGTCGCGCATGCCGTGAATGTCGCCGATCGCATAGAGCATGTCCGGCTCTTATCGGAAGGCCGGCTCGGCGCTTGCCAAGCTCGGCGCGTCCGCGCGCGCGCCGAGCTGTCCGCACGCGGCGAAGATGTCGTCGCCCCGCGCGCGGCGCAGGGTTGCCGTGATCCGCTCGGCGGCGAGCACCCCGAGGAAGGCGTCCATGCGCGCCTCGCTGGGCCGGCGGTGCGCGGTGCCGGGGTGCTCGTTCAGGGGAATCAGATTGACCTTGGCGTTCGCGCGGCGCGCGAGCGCGGCGAGCGCGCGCGCGTCGTCGGGCGAGTCGTTCAGGCCGGCGATCAGCGTGTACTCGAACGACAA
>JBIOJK010000115.1:0-11155 GCA_044450765.1 Myxococcota bacterium
GCATCCCGTTCCTTCCGCCGCACACCCGACCGGCCCGCGGCAGTGTATCCGAGGGCGCTGGGGCTCTGCCCGGGCGCCGGGCTCAGCCAGGGCAGCGAGTCACTCGCCGAGCTTCCAGTGCTCCTCCGGAGAACCCGGCGGACCGGGATGGAAGAACAGCTCGGTCCAGAGCCAAGCGATGCTCTCGCCGAGAACCTCGCGCGCTCCCGCGCTCGTGTGCCACCAGCTGTTCGGATCGTACTCGCTCGGCGTCGCCGCGATGATCCCGACCCGAATCCCCGGGCCGAACGCCTTGCGATAGAGCAGCAGCGAGCGCCGGCTGTGCGCGCCCGACGAGACCACGTCGAGCGCCGAGACACTCTCGCCCGAACGCGCGGCCCACTCGCGCACCATGACGGCGTTGAGAAAGGAGCGATCCTGCGCCGACGCCGGAGCGGGGACCGCGACGATCGCGTCGTCGGGCAAGCCGCGCCGAACGAGATACTGCCGCGCGCGGTCGGCGAAGTTGCGCGCCTCGCCGCGCTCGAGCTCGTTCTCGATCGGACCTCCGGTGGTGACCGCGCGCTGGTAGCCGCCCTGCTGATAGACGCGCAGCGCCTGGCCGAGCTCGTCGCTGGGCATCCAGCCTTCGATCACGAGCAAGTGAGCGCCCACCGGCGCGTTCGGCGCCAGGAACGCGTAGACGTGGTCCAGCGCCAGAAGCGCGCCCGTCCCGCCCGCGGCGAACAGGACGAGCCAGCTCCAGACGGTGGGAACCCACACCTGCCGGCGGCGGAAGAAGAGAGAGAGGGCCACTGAGCCGCCACGATACACGGACCCCGCGACCCGTGTCGGCGCTCGCCGAGTGCCCCGCGCGAGACACTCCGCCCGGGGCGCTACTCCGGAACGGTCGCGCCCGAGCCGCCGAACTCCTTCGGGAAGTCCTTGAACTTCGGCAGGCCGTCGCGCACCTGGAGCACCTTCTCGCCGTAGTGCACGTGCAGCGTCGGCTTGAACGCAAACGCCGCGATCGTCCCGGCCGGGACGTCGGTCATGCCGATCGCCGGATGGCGGACCAGGACCGGCGCGCCGCAGGCCGTGCAGAAGGTCCGGTGACTCGCCTCGGTCTTCTTGATCACTGCGAGCTTGTCGGCGCCCTTTCGCACGTTGACCTTCGGCGTCGGCCACAAGGTCGCGGCGTGGATCGGCGCGCCGAGCCAGCCCCGGCACGAGCTGCAGTGGCAATAGACCTGCGCGGCGGGCTCGCCCGTGATCTCGACCTCGACCGCGCCGCAGAAACAGTGGCTCTTGAGCGTCTTCTCGCTCATTGGAGGGGCCTCCTTTCGGGTTGGGATGCCGAGCCTACCGCACTTCGTCGCGGATGCGTTTCCGAGACGGGATCAACCCGGCGCTCATCTTCGGACGGTGACTCGGGCGGCCGGGCCTAGTTCTCGAGCGGCTTCCCGTTGGGATCGACCCGGATCTTGGAGCCCTTCTCGCCCGTCATGACCTTTGCCTTGTACGAAGAGACGCGGCCGGCCTTCGTGACCATCTCGACCTTCACGATGCGACCCGAGCCCGCCGCAGCCTGGAGCCCAGCCTTGACCACCGGCGGCAGCGAGCCGAAGGCGACTTCGTCCTCGATCGCGGCGATCGCGCCGCTCTCGTCCATGACGATGTCGCGGTTGTGACCTCCCAGCGTGAGGCGGACCTCATACAGGGTCCCTCCGTCGCTGTCGTACCGCTCGATCCCGCGGATCGTGGCTTCCTTGCTCTGCTCGGCCAGCGTCTTCTCGACCGCCGGCGGCAGCTGCGAGCGCTCGATCGTCTGGTCCGCGGCGCGACTCATCGACCCGGGAGCCCAGAGGGCGATCAGCGCCGGAATCATCAGCCACTTCATGTCGCAAAGGATCGGACGCGGCGATGAAGCCTACCCGCGCGGCTCAATTAGAAGGCTGGAATGGACGACCGGGCCGCGGTGACTCGCTCGCGAGAGATGAACGCCTGCCTCAAAAATCACACATGAGCGCGCAGTGAAGTCTCTCTGCGTTTGCGAGTGGTCGGCGACTGTCTCGCTACGATGTCGCGCCGATGACGCTCTCCCGGCTCTGGCCGCCGCGCTTCCACAAACGCCGCACGACGCTGCGCCGCGCGCTCACGATCACGCTGATCGTCCTCGCGCAGCCGTCGTTCGAGTCGCTTCTCGCGGGCGGCGCGCTGATCGCGCTCGGGCAGCTCGTTCACTTCGTGGCGGCGGGCACGCTGGTCAAGGAGCGCGAGCTCACCACGGCCGGACTCTACGCGCACGTGCGCAACCCGTTCTACCTGGGCAGCTTCCTCACCGACCTCGGCTTCTGCTGCGCCGCGAGCTGTCCGATCGTCGCGCTGGTGTGGTTTCCGCTCTTCTACGCGGGAGTCATCCACCCGCGCGTCCGGTCCGAGGAAGCGACGCTCGAGGCGCTGCACGGTCAGGCGTACCGCGAGTATCTCGCTCGTGTGCCGCGCTATCTGCCGAGCCCGCGCGCGCGCCTCAGCGAGACTCACGGCCGCTTCAGCTGGGCCCATCTGCGCCGCAACGGCGAGCTGCCCCGGCAGCTTCACCACTTCGCCTTCCTGCTGATCATGTTCGCGAAGCTCCGCTTCCTGGAGTTCCAGCAAGGGCGCGCCTGGACGATGCACGACCTGCTCACCCTCCGGCACGACGCGCCCGGCAACCTCGCGCTGGTCGCCGGCCTGATGCTCGTCGCGACTCCGTGGCTGCTGGGCCGGGTGGTGCGCTCGCCCAGCCCGCGCGCGGAGTGACTGCGCCAACGTCGCGCGAGATCCGCTACTTCTTCGGCTCGTCGAGACCATACGTGTGACGCACGATGTAGAGCGGCCTCGCTTTCACTTCGTTGAAGATGCGCCCGATGTAGCCGCCCAACACCCCGAGCGACAGGAGCTGAACGCCCCCCAGAAACACGATGGCGACAATCAGTGACTCGAAGCCGGGCACGTCGACGCCGTAGATGAAGGTGCGCACCATGCGCCAGACTCCGTAGACGAGGCTGATCGCGGCAATTGCGGCGCCGAGCAGACCCCAGAGCTGCAGCGGCAAATTGGAGAAGGCGCTGATGCCGTCGAGCGCAAAGGCCATGAGTCGCCACGGGTCGCTCTTGGTCCTGCCCGAGATCCGTGACTCCTCGTGGTAGGTCAGACCCACTTGCCGGAAGCCCACCCAGTGGAAGATCCCCTTCATGAAGCGAGTGCGCTCCGGGAGGCGCCGGATGGCCGCCACCACCGCGGCATCCAGGAGGCGGAAGTCACCGGCTTGCGCCGGGAGGTCGACGTCGGCAGCCATGCGGAAGATCAGATAGAAGATCGAGCGTCCGACCCGGTTGAGCAGCCCGGTATCGACCCGCTCTTCGCGGACCATGTAGACGACGTCGGCGCCCTCGCGCCACCTCGCGACCATCTCCGGCAGCATCTCTGGCGGGTGCTGCAAGTCGGCATCGATCAGCACGACCGCGTCCCCGGTCGCGTAGTCCAAGCCCGCAGTGAGCGCGTACTCCTTGCCGAAGTTTCGGCTGAGGTCGATCACCTTGACCCGCGGCTCGCGTTGGCGCGCGGCGATCAGATGCGCCAGCGTGTCGTCGGTGCTGCCGTCGTTGACGCAGACGATGGTCCACTCGACGTCCGTCTTGGCGAGCGCCGCGCTCACGCGGGTGAGCAAGGCAGAGACATGATCCCCTTCGTTGTAGAAGGGCGCAACCACGGCCAACCGAGTCTGCGGATTGCCCTCGGTCACGGACGAGCCATCATAGGCTGCGACTCCCACGACTCGAGAGGCGGGGAATGGCGACGCGCGGCATTCTGCTCTGCGCCGACGACTACGGCATCGCACCGGGAGTCGGCCGGGCGATCCGCGATCTCGTCGAGCTCGGCCGGCTCTCGGCAGTGAGTTGCATGACGGCCTGGCCCGACTTCCCAGCCGAAGGCCGGCTGCTGGAACCGCTGGCGGACAGAGTCGATCTCGGCCTGCATCTCGGACTGACCGCGGAGCGCTCGCTGGCGCGAGTGACTGTCGAGGCATACCTGGGCCGGCTCGACCCGACGGCGGTTGCAACTGCCTTGCAAGCACAGCTCGCTGCGTTCGCGGCGATCTTCGGGCGCCCGCCCGATTTCATCGACGGACACCAACACGTTCACCTCCTGCCCGGCGTTCGCGAGCAAGTCGCCGAGGCTGCGTCTCGGCTGGGCGCGTACCTTCGCCTGACCGACGAGCCACTCGCCGCGATCGCGCGGACCCGCGTGGCTCCGGCCAAGGCCGTGTTCCTCTCGCTCATGGGCCGGCCGCTCGCGCGACAGGCGCGCCGGCGCGCGATCCGCTGCAACCGCGGCTTCCGGGGCGCGCGCAGCTTCGCGGAGCCCGGTCCCTTCCGCGAGCTCTTCCGCCGAATGATCGCCGGTGCGGCTCCGGGCACGCTCGTGATGTGCCACCCCGGACTCGTGGACGCCGCGCTCGATAGCCGTGACTCGCTGACCCGCGCTCGCGAGGAGGAGTATCGGTACTTCGCAGGGAGTGAGTTTCCCGCCGACTTGGCCGCCGCGCAGCTCCGCCTCGTGCGCTTTCGCGACTTCGCGCGCGCCGACTCTCTCGGGACGGCCTGAACCTTGGATCCGAGCCTCGACAGAGCCCCGAGAGGACCTCTGCGCCGGGCGATCGAGCGAGTCGACGTCGGACTCATCCTGATTCTCGGGATCCCGGCGACTTACTTGGCCACGTTCGGTCTCTTCCTCTTCGCCATCGGCGACAAGGACTGGGATCAGATGCTGACCTTCCAGCGGATCGCGCTGTGGGGCCTCGCGCTCTCGGGTGGCCGGAAGGAGTGGAATCCGGTCATGGCCGGCGGCATGTCCTTGGCGGGCGAGCCACAGACGGGCGTCTTCTCTCTCTCGATGATTCTCTCGCGCGTCGTCCCGCCGGTCGCCGCGCTCAAGATCGCCGCTTGCTGCTTCCTCGCTGCGGGCTGGGCGGGGACCTACGCGCTCGCTCGGCGCTATCGGTTCAGCGAGAGGACCGCGATGCTGGCGGCCTCGCTCTTCGCGGGCAACGGCTACATTCTCGCGCGGCTGGCGACCGGCCATCTGAAGTTCGACGCTGCGCTCTGCTTGCCGCTCTGGCTGCTGGGATGCAGCGCGAGTCTGCGCAGACAGGACGAGCCTCCGTCCGAGGCGATCCGCCGTCTTCTCGTCCTGAGTCTCTCGTTCGGCGTGCTGTTCGCGCTGTCGTGCGACGGCGCGCCGTTCTCGATCCTGCTCGTCGTCGTGTGGATCGGGCTCGACGCCGTCCTGCTCGCCGCGCAGCGACGAAGTGTCCGGCCGATGGCGTTTCTCCTGCTCGCGCTGGCGACCGGCGCGCTGCTCGACGCCATCTACGTATTTCCGATGGTCAACAACTCCTTCTACTTCCCGCGTCTCAAGCACGCCAAGTTCGTCGACCCGCTCGTGTTCCCGTTCTTCCTGCTCGTTCCCACGCTCGGGCATCCCCTGCGGGCGCCAGCGATGGGCCACGAGTTCTCCGTCTACATCGGGCCGGTGCTCGCGGCTCTCCTGTTCCGGTATCGACGGGGTTTGCTCGCCGCGGTTCCGCGAGAGGATCGACATCGTCTGATCGCGGCCTCGGCGCTGGCCCTTGTCCTCGGGTTCGGCTCGTTGCGGCCGCTCTGGGCGAGTGCGCCGCCGCTGCCCTTCGACTTGCTCTCCGCTCTCCCGGGCTTTCGCACGATCGACCTTCCGGCCCGCTTTTGGGGCTTCCTCGCGCTCCCGCTCGCCCTCTTCGGCGCGCTCGCGATTCACCGGTTCGAAGCCGAGCAGATGCCAGTGAGTCTGCGCCGCGCAGTCTCGGCGGCGCTCCTCGTCTCGCTGCTCGGCTACCAGGCGTACGTGCTCTCGCAGCCGTTCCTGACGGGCGGTGGCGGCAGCGTTGTGCCGGAGGTTCAGCCGCCGGAGAAGATCGACCGCATCGCCAACGTGCTCGAGCCGATCGGCTCGCAGGCAGCAACCATTCTCCCGACGCGCGGCCTGATCCATGCCTACGCCGACTACGTTCGCGGGGAGATCGCGCCCGGCTCGGAGCTCATCCGGGAGGCCGTGGATCCGTCGGGTCGTCCCGTCTCGGCGATCGCCCGCTGGCACGGATGGAACGACATACAAGTCGCGTTGGCCGAGCGAAGCGCGGCAGCGCACATCGTGTTCAACCAGAACTATCACCCCTTCTGGCGTTCGTCGGTCGGAACGGTGTCACGCACGGCGTCCGGCAACCTGGTGCTCGATCTCCCGGCCAGTCCCGGTCCTGTGCAGCTCGCCGTGAGCTTCCGCGATCCCTACTCGGCCCTCGGTCAACGAGTCACACGCTGGACGGCGGGATTGCTTTTCGCGCTCTTCTTTCTGCTCCTGCTCGGCCGCGCGTTCCGGGCCGGACGATCTCGGAGTCACTTGGGCGGCTCCGCAGACTCGAGCCGCGCCGGGTCGATCGGGCGGGGCCTCGGCCGGTAGCCCCACGCGTCGACCAGCATGAACGACCGAGTCCGGCCTCGCATGCGAGTCACGGAGACTTTCCGCGGCTCGTCGACTCGATCGAAGGCCTGGCGCACGAGCTCCAAGGTGGATCGCAGGAGTTTCGGCTTGGTCGAGTCCATGACGATCACCGCGTGGCGACCCGCGAACTCCTCCGGGCGCCACCAGTCGGCGAAGGACTTGCTCGCGAGGCCGAGCGGCGCGAGATCGAAGGTCGCGACCCCTGGGTTCGAAAATCCCAGCTCGGAGGCGAGGTGGTAGCCGCTCGCGATCACGAAATCCGGGCGGCTAGCGGAAGTCTCGCGGGCGAGCTGCGCCCAGCTCGAGAACCAGATCGCCGGAGCCGCCTGGACCGCGACTCCGACGGCGAGGTAGCCGGCCGCGAGCGTCGCGAGCGTCGCCCGCTGAAGGCGCAAGCCCCAGCCCCCGCGGCGCACGGCGGCGACGCCGGCCAGCGCGATCGTGCCGAGATACCCCGGCGCCGGCCAGTTCGAGCGCAACGGGCGAAGGAATCCGACCGCGATGAACAGGAGCAGGGCCGGCAGTGAGACCGCGAGAAGGAGCCGGTCTTGCCACGGTGTGTCTCGCCAGTGCTGCAGGCCGCGCGCGCAGACCACCCAGATCTGGGCGAAGACGATCGGCGTGACCAGAAAGAGCTGAGTCAGAGCGAAGTTCCCCAGCTCCTTGACCGTGAAGGGCTGTCCGCCGATTCTGGCGCCCTGATAGAGGAAGGACTTGAGTCCGTGCTGCGCGTTCCAGACCAGCGTCGGCGCGAATGCGACGACGGCGACGAGCGCCCCGAGATACGGCTCCCGACGCTTGAGCCAGGGCCGCTGCTCCGGGCAGACCGCGAGATAGACCGATATCCCGATCGCGAGCAGCGCGGCGTGATACTTCGAGTCCAGCGCGAGACCGAGGAAGAGACCGCTGAGGAGCCACGCGCTCAACCGTCCCTCCGAGCTTGCGCGCACAAGCGCCCAGAGCGTGGCGCACCAGAAGAACAGGAGCGGGCTGTCCGGAGCGGCCAGAGCACCAGTGACTGCAGTGACTGGAAGCAGCAGGAAGAGAAGGGAGACGTGCTCCGCGGTTCGCTCGTCGTACATCCGGCGCAGCGCGTGGAAGACCATCGCGGTCGTGCCGAGACTGCAGGCCAGCGCGAGCGCCCGAACGCCAAGCAATGAGTGACCCACGAGCATCGTCGACGCACGCACGATCCAGCTCGTCATTCCCGGGTGATCGAAATACGCGAGCTGCGGATGCTGCGCCCACATCCACGAGTACGCTTCCACGGGGAGCAGCTCGACCTTCCGCGCGACTGCGACCTTCACCAAGGCGAACGCGGCCATCGCCGCGAGCAACCGGACCTCGGTCGAGGCCAGCCACCGCGGACGCGGGACCTCCCCGGAGAAAGCCGAGCCCCCCCTAGCTCGCTCCTCGCTCTTCGAAACCATCAGCTGGCGACCGCGAGACAAGACACGATTGTGTTCAGGCTAACGACTCGAGCGCCCCGGTCGGTGAGTTTCGGATTAAGAGGCGCCACAGGAGGCGAGCCGGCCGGAGTGACTCTCCCGCGCTTGCGCCGCTCGGGCGTTTCTGCGAAACGTGTCCGCCCATGAGGCACGGCGTCACGCACCTGCTCGCCGGTTGGATCACCCTGGCTCTGTCGCTCGCGAGCGCGCCTGCGCTCGGCCAGGACGCGAAGCCGTCCGGCTACCGCGTCCTGCGCACGTTCGAGCTCGGCGGCGACGGCGGCTGGGACTATCTCGTCGTCGAGCCGGAGCGGCATCGGCTGTTCATCTCGCGCGTGAGCCACGTGATGGTGGTCGACAGCGAGAGCGGCGCAATCGTCGGAGACATCCCGGGCACCGCGGGCGTACACGGCATCGCGCTCGCGCCCGAGCTCGGGCGCGGCTTCGTCAGCAACGGGGATGCCGCGAGCGCGACGATCTTCGATCTCGCGACCCTGGCCGCCATCGGCACCGTGAAGACCGGCGAGGACCCAGACGCGATCCTCTACGACCCGAGCACGAAGCGCGTGTTCACGTTTAACGGCCACAGCTTCGACACGACCGCGATCGACGCGGCGAGCGGGAAGGTGGTCGGCACGCTCCCGCTCGGCGGCCGGCCCGAGTTCGCGGTCGCCGACGGCGCGGGGAAGATCTTCGTCGACATCCAGGACAAGGCCGAGGTCGTCGCGTTCGACGCGGCCAAGCTCGAAGTGCTCGCGCGCTGGCCGACCGCGCCCGGCGCTCAGCCGAGCGGGCTCGCGCTCGACGCGAAGCGCCAGCGCCTGTTCTCCGGCTGCCGGAGCGGGCATCTGATCGCGCTGGACAGCGCGAGCGGGAAGCTGCTGGCGACGTTTCCGATCGGCAGAGGCGTCGACGGCGTCGCCTTCGACGCGGAGCGCGGCCTCGCCTTCGCCTCGAACGCCGACGGGACGCTCTCGGTCGTGCGCGAGGACGGTCCCGGGATGTTCACCCAGCTCGAGAGCGTGACCACTGCGGAGGGCGCGCGCACGCTGACGCTCGATCCGAAATCACATCTCCTGTATCTGTCGACCGCGAAGTTCGAGCCGCTGCCCCCGCGGCAGCCCGGCGTGCCGCCGCCGCGGCCCAAGACGGTCGACGGAACCTTCAAGGTGCTCGTCGTCGGACGGTGAGTCCGCGCCGAGACGTACGGGCCCGGACTTGTCAGAATGGCTCTTGTTCGCGCGAATTCGCCTTCCGGCTCTGGCTCTCGTGGCGGCCGCCGCAGCCGCGGCGCTGCCCGCCTGGGCGGGCCCGCAGTGGACTGGCACCGAGACCCGCGCGCACCCCGTCGGCAAAGCGATCTTCCGCCGCTACCTCGCCGACGACGAAGCGCTGGACATCACCGTCGTGCTGCGCCTGCGCAACCGCGAGGCGCTGACCCGCCTGGCGACCGCGCTGACGACGCCCGGCAGCCCCGCGTTCCGGCGCTGGCTGGACCGCGGCCGCGTCCTGTCGGACTACGCGCCGACTGAAGCGCAGGCGCAGGCCGTCGCCGACTACCTGTCCCGCTCGGGCTTCTCGGACGTGCGGATCGAGCCGGGCCGCATGCTCGTCAGCGCCTCCGGCACCGGCCGGGTGATTCGCAAGGCCTTCGACACCGAGCTCGCGCACTTCAGCCGCGACGGCCGCGAGGGCGTGGCGAACACGCGCGACGCGCGCGTCCCGGCGGCGCTCGGCGACAGCGTGCTCGCCGTGCTCGGTCTGCAGACACTGGGCCGGATGCAGCGTCTCAACCGGCGCGCGGACTCACTCGCGCCGCTGGCCGGCGGCAGCGTGCACGGGCTCGACGCCGTGCTGTTTCCCGTCGCCTACGACGCGACCGGGTTGCCCGCCGCGTCGGCGACGGCGGTCGGCATTCTCACCGACGGAAACATGGCGCAGACGGTCGCGGACTTGCACACGTTCGAGAGTCAGCACGGGCTGCCCACGATCGATCCGGTGATCGTGACGGTGGGACGGCCGGGTCACGACACGAGCGGCACCGCCGAGTTCGACATCGACAGTCAGACGATCCAGGCCATGGCCGGCGGCCAGGTCGCGCAGATGGTCTTCTACACGGCGCACTCTCTGCTCAATCCGGATTTCACGCAGGCTCTCAACCGGGCGGTCACCGACAACTCCGTAGCGGTCGTGAACGTGTCACTCGGCGAGTGCGAGAGCGACGCGCACAGCGACGGAACGATGGCGGCCCTGGACCAGGTCTTCCAGACCGCGATCGCGCAGGGGCAGACGATCTCCGTCAGCAGCGGTGACTTCGGCGCGCCCGAGTGCGGCAGCCCGCAGGGCAGCGCCGTGGGCGCGTCCTACCCGGCGAGCTCGCCGTACGTGATCGCCGTGGGCGGCACCACGCTGTCCAGCGACAGCGGCGGGAACTACGCCGGCGAGGTCGCCTGGAGCGGCAGCGGGGGCAGCCCCAGTCTCTACGAAGCCAAGCCCGCGTTTCAGAACGGCGTGGTCGCGGGGAGCTTCCGCGGCGTCCCCGACGTGGCCTTCGCCGGGGACCCGAGCTCGGGCGTGATCGTGATCGTCAACGGCTCGCCCGCCCAGTACGGCGGCACGAGTCTCTCGTCGCCGCTCTTCGTCGGCGCGTGGGCGCGCATCCAGACCGCCAACGGCGCAAGGCTCGGCTTCCCCGCCGCATGGATCTACAGCCGCGGAGCGCAGGCGACGCCCGCATTTCACGACGTGCTCTCGGGCGCCAACAACGGCTTCAGCGCGGCCGCCGGCTGGGACTACGTGACCGGCTTCGGCAGCTTCGACGTCGCCGCGACCGCGCTGCTCACGCAGAGCAGCGTGGTCGTCAGCGTGTCTCCCGACTCGATCGCGCCCGGCCAGTCAGTCACCCTGACCGCGACCGTGACCGGAAACTCGCCGGCGGGCACCGTGCAGTTCGTCGTCAACGGCTCGAATCTCGGCTTGCCGGTGCCCTTGGTGAACGGCGTAGCGACTCTCTCGACGACGTCGCTCACGACGGTCGGCACGCTCTCGATCACGGCCGTCTACTCCGGCGATGCCAACGACGCGGGCAGCACCACCGCGAGCCCATTCATCGAGACCGTCGCCGTCCCGCCTCCGGTCCCGGCGCTGCC
>JBIOJK010000116.1:0-11141 GCA_044450765.1 Myxococcota bacterium
ATTCCTGCCTGGCGCAGCAGGCGCTTGGTCTCGAGCTTGTCGTCGACGCTCGGGTAGTGCGCGCGCCGGTTCCAGCGCGAGGTGTAGATCGCATTGCGCCGGTTCATTCCCAGCACTCCGAGCGCGCGCAGCCGAGACGCGGCGCTCACGGAGTGTCTCCCTCGCGCCCGCCCAGCAGAGTGCGGAAGCGCCAGAGCTCCGCGGCTCGATAGCCGGTGTAAGCGCCCATCCAGACCAGCACACCCATGACCGAGAGCACGAGCTCCGGAAAGCCGAACATCAGGTGCTCGAGCGCGGCGATCCGGAAGATCGGGTACACGCAGATCGCCGCCAAGGTCGAAGTCGTGAGCCGGCGTACCGCCGCGGGCAGCCCCTCCTCGGCCGAGGTGATCGAGAAGCGCTCGATCAGCATCGTCATGATCACGACGGGAAACAGCACGCTCGCGAACAAGTCCTTCACCTCGTAGGTGCGGCCGAGGAGTGACTGCGCCGTGATCGCCAGCACGACCAGGCACAGCAGCACGCCGAGCCGCGGCACGAGCAAGAGCTGCAGGCGCTCGAGCAGGAGCCGCGACACGATGCCGAGCGCGATCACGGAGCCGACCAGCCCCAGGCCGAGCCCGAGCGGCAGCTCCCGCAGCGCGAGCGAGATCAAGAGCGGCATGAACGTGCCGAACGTGCGCACGCCGATCAGGTTGCGGATCACCGCGATGATCAGCGCGCCGATCGGGAACACGAGCAGAATGCGCAGCGCCGACTGCGAGCCGACCGGGAGCCGATAGAGCGACAGCGCCGCGAGCACCGGATTCGACGGCACCATGAACGACGCGACCTCTTCCGCGCGGAGTGACTCGCGCAGCACGCGGTAGCGCGAGGAGAATGCGTCGAGGCCGGTCTCGTCGACCAGGGTCGAGCTGCCGGTGCGCAGCAGCAAGAGGTCCGGCGGCCGCGCTCCGAAGAAGCCGAGCGAAGGCGAGAGCGAGATCCACTCACCGCCGACCCACGCCTCGGCCCATGCCGTCTCTTTCCCCTCTTTGTCGGTGCGCAGGCGCAGGCCCGCGCAGATCCGCGCCGGGTAGCCCGATGCGCGCAGCAGCGCGACCAGCAGCCGCGCCTTGCCGACGGGGCTGCCCTCGCCGGCGGCCAGGGTCAGCAGCGCGTCGTCGCTGCCCGCGCTCGCGGTGAGGATCTCGTCGGCGACGTAGCCGAGCAGCAGGCGCATCTGCCCGAGCGGGTCGCCCGGGTTCGCGGGCGCCACCTTGGCCAGCAGCTCGCGCACCTCGGGCGCCTCGGAGGGAAAGCGCGCGCTCGGGTGCAGATACGCGTCGGCGATCTCCGCCGGCGGCTCGAGCGTCAGGTCCGTCGGCAGCGGCAGCGGCTGATCGGAGAGCTGCACGCGGAAGCCGTCCGAGATGTTGTGCACGCCCTCGAAGGCGCCGGTCCAGACGCCGGTGCGCTGCCCCTTGTCGGTGCGGATCGAGAAGACCAGGCGGTCGTTCGTCTGGCGCTCGTCGAAGATCTCCTGCTGTGAGTCCGAGTCGGGCAGCGCGGCGCGCACGCTGCCGCGCTGGCCGGAGCCGCGCGCGTCGATCTCGAGCTCCACGCGCCACAGGTTCTCGACGTTCGAGGGCAACACCGGAAGGTGTAGGACCAGCGTCTTCCACGCGAAGATCGACAGGCCGGTCGCGAACAAGAGACTTCCGGTCCACGCCGCGCCGCGGTTCAAAGGCGCGCCGCTCCGCGAGAGCGCCACCGCGTCCAGCCGTGCATCGCCCGGGGCCTCATGCGCGGCGGATTCCAGCCGAATTTCGCGTCAGCCGCCAGAGCCAGGATCGCCAGCGCGCGGCACGCGGGCGGACGTCCCGTGCGGGGCGCCGGGACCCGTCAGCCTAGGTCAGAAGTGCCATGACCGAGGCGATCAGCTGCTCTTCCGGCCGGACGATGCCGGTATCCTGCAAGCCCATCGCCCCCAGGCCGATCATCGCGATCGCCTCGGCGGCGAGCTGCGGGTCCAAGCTGCCGCGCGCTTCACCTCGCCCCTGCGCGCGCGCGATCAGCGCAGCCATGCCGTCGACGATCTTGCGAAACACCTCCGCCCAGCGCGCCTTCAGCTGCTCGGAGCGCGAGATCGCCTCGATCAGGCGGTGCGAGGCGAGCGGATACTTCCCGACCACCGGCCACTCCCGGTGACTCATGTAACTCGCGAAGCGCGCGACCGCGGAGCGCAGATCGGTCTGTCCGTTCGCCCCGACGACCCCCATCAAGACCCCGGAGAGCGCCCAGTCCATGACCGCGACGAAGAAGTCCTCGCGGTCCTTGAAGTGCACGTAGAACGCGCCGCGCGTGTAGCCGGCGCGGGCGCAGATCGCGTCGAGGCTCGGCACGTCGAGGCCGTGCTCGATCAGCTCCGCGAGTCCGGCCTCGAGCAAGGCCTGGCGGGTGGCCTCCTTCGACTCGGCGCGCGACCGCCGCGGCTGCCGTTCAGTATTCTCGTGCATGTTCCTTCCCTACTGGAACGCCGTCGAATCTTACTAACACGTCGGGCCAGGCAGTTTCAAACGGCTACCGACCGATCGGGCCGGTCAGCTCACCTCGCCCGGCGGCGCGACCTTCAGGTGCACGTCCCGCTGCGGGTACGGGATCGAGATGCCGGCGCCGCGCAGCGCCGCGTGCAGGGCGACCCCGAGGTCGCTCTTGATGCGGACGCCGACCTCGAAGCGACACCAGACGCGCAGCGAGAAAGCGAGCGCGCTCTCGCCGAAGCCGGTGAAGAACGCCACGGGCTCGGGCAGCGACAGCACCTCGGGGTTCGCGCGCGCAGTCTCGACCAGGAGCGCGATCACCTTGTCCGGCTCAGAGCCGTAGCCGACGCCGACCTCGAGATCGATGCGCCGCGTCCGGTCCGAGAACGTCCAGTTCACGACTCGCTCGGAGATCAGGCTCGCGTTGGGCACGATCACGTCCGCGCCTTCGAAGGTGCGCACGGTGCTCGAGCGAATGCCGATGCGCTTCACCTCGCCCTGCAGCCCGCCGACCTCGATCATGTCGCCGGTCTGCACCGGTCGCTCGAACAACAGGATCAAGCCCGACACGAAGTTGTTCACCACGTTCTGCAGCCCGAAGCCGATGCCGACGCCGAGCGCGCCGGCGATGAGTCCGAACTTCGACAGGTCGACGCCCGCCGCGCCGATCGCGATCAGGGAGCCCGCGGCCAAGACCATGTAGTGCACGCCCGTCGAGATCGCCGCGGGGACGCCGCGCGGCAACGCGATCCGCGGCAGCACGTCCTCGTCGAGCACGAAGCGCAGGAAGCGCGAGATCTGGCTGGTGAGCCACAGCGTCACGAAGAACGCGACCACGTTCCCGAGGCTGATCGAGACCGTGCCGACCTCGAGCTTCGCGCCGAGCAGGCTCGTGACTCCGCCGAGCACGCTGCCATCGAGCCCCATGATGCGCAGCAGAGTGACCACCCACCCGAGCGCGGCGACCCACGCCTGGAGCGTGAGCCAGCGCCGCCGCACCGTCTCGCCGTGGTCGCGCACCAGCTGCAGCTTCCGCGCGAACGAGCTGCGCAGGAGCGCAGTCACGACGCCGCTCGCGAAGCGCACCAGCGCGTAGATCGCGATCGCCGAGTAGATGCTCGCGAGCACGCTGCGCATGAGAAGCTGCGCGAGCAAGGTGAGCCCGAACACGTTGCAGAGCAGCGCGACGCAGCAGAGCGCGAGCCCCAGCCGGAGCATCGGCCCGACCGCCGCGCCGAAGCGTCCGATTCCGGCGAATCTGCGCGCGCGCTCGGGCCGCTGCAGCCAGTACAGCAGGCTGATCATGCCGAGTGTCTCGGGCAGGATCAGCAGGCGCTCGACGGTGGGCAGGGCCGACAGCAGCTGGCGGACCGAGCCGACGACGAATAGCGCCGCGAGCGCGATCAGGCCCGGCCGCAGGTCGCCGTAGAACTCGGCCGGCAGCAGGCGCAGCACCGGGATCAGCAGCATGAGCGACTCGATTTCCGCCAGCACGCCGGGCGCGCGCGGCAGGAGCGAGCCGGTCCACACGATCGACACGACGAGCGCCGCGGAGATCGGCCGCTCGACGATCCGCGTCGGGACCGCGAGCGCTGGGTCGGTCTGCGCGGCAGCCGAGGCCCGCACGCGCCGCCGCGCCGCGAGCAGCGCGCCCAGCACCAGCGCGAAGAGGGCGCCCTCGAGCTCGAGCCGCGTGAGCGAGAGACTCACGAACTCCTGCAGCAGGTCGAGCTTGCGGATCACCTCCGCGCGCATCCGCCCGGAGACGAAGGTCGAGTCACCCGATGGCGCGTACGCCTCCGCGCTCCACAGCGGCGGCGAGTCGCGCTCGAGGAGCCGCTTGCCCAGGTCGGCGCGCTCCTTCGCGACGCGCTCGACGATCGTGCGCACGACCAGCTCTTCCTCCGCGACCTCGTTCTGGAGCGTGAGGATCGATGCGCGCTGGCGCTGCAGCTTCTGTTCCGCGCGAGTCAGCACCTCGATCGACTCGCTCACCCGCGCGCTGGTCGCGGGCGGAAGCGCACCGCCGTCGGGTGCGTCGCGCGTGCGCATCCAGATCTCGCGCTCCTGCTGGAGCAGCGCGCGATCTTCCTCGACTACCTGAGCGCCGTGAGTCAACGCGAGGCGCCACTCCATGAGTCGCCGCGCTCTCGCCTGCCACTCGGTGTCGAGGTCGTTCAGCGCGTTGAAGGTGGGCGAGGCCTCGAGCAGCGACTCGGCGCGCTCGGTGCGCTCGCGCAGCCTCTTCGAGGTCTCCGGCAGCTGTGCCTGGATCCTCTGCTTGGTCGGGTCTTCGGCCGTCTGATCCGAGATGCGGCGCACGAGCGCGTTGGCGTCCTCGGCGCGAGACACGATGTCGGGCGCGGCGATCGTCGCCTCGGGCACCTGCTCCGGCGCGGCCGTTGGCGCGGCTGCGGCGGGCGCGGACGGCGCCACGTCCGCGCCCGCAGCCAGCGCAGACGCCGCGATACACGCCGTACAGAGAACGGCGGCGAGTCGGATCCGAGCCACGGCGGACAGTCTACCGGACGACTCAGCCGGCGACGCGCGCGTCGCGCGGCTCGAGCAGGCGCAGCTGCACCAGGAGCGCAGCGGCGAGCTTGAACGCGATCGCGCAGGCGAACACCGCCGGGAACGAGTACCAGGTGGCGATCAATCCGCCGGCGAGCGGCGCGATCACACCCATCGCCTCCGTCGTCGAGTTCGCCGCTCCGATCCGCAGCGGCAGGTCCTCGCGCCGCCCGAACTCGAGCACCAGGTTCTGCTGGCCCATCATGAAGCCGCCCGAGCCGCAGCCGATCGCGGCGAAGACGCAGACGAGACCCAGGAAGGTCTCGGTCTCGAACAGCGCGAGCGTGCCCGCGATCCACAGTCCGAGCGCGCCGAGAAACACAGCGCGGAAGCCCATCCGGTCGGCGACCGAACCCCAGAACAGGTTCAGCACGGTCGACGAGAGCAGGAACGCGGCGGTCAGCTCGCCGAGCTCGACGCCGCCGATGTGCAGGCGCGCGCCCGCGTAGAGCACGTAGTAGGGCATCGCGATCCGGCCCAAGCTGCCCAGCACGCAGGCCAGCAGGAACACGCCGAAGTTCGGATCCGCGCGAACCAGCGGCGGCAGGTCGCGCAGCCGCGAAGTGACTCCCGTGCGCTCGCGCACGCCGGGCGACTCGGGCTCGCGGATGAACATCATCATCAGCAGCCCGACCTCGGTGAGCAGGAACGCCACCAGAAACGTCGTCGCGTAGCCATTGCCCAGCGTGTTGTGCTGCACGAAGTACGCGCCCGACGCATAGCCGACGGCGCTCGAGGTGATCCCGGCGAGCGCGTTGCGCAGGCCCGAGAGCCGGCCGCGCACGTCGACCGGAATCACTTTGGCCATCAGGAAGTTGAACGTGACTCCCTGCATGCCCATGAAGAACCCGAACAGGGCCAGGAAGACGCAGACCGCCGCCAGGTTCTGGCCCGAGCCGAGGAAGAACCCGGCGAGCGCCATGCCCAGCACCTGCAGCCGCACCAGGTTGCCGATGCGCAGGGCGACCGGAAGCACGCGCCGCCGGTGCTCGATCACCGTCGCCGAGAGCAGAGGCGAGAGACACTGGCCGAGTGACTGGCACGCGCGCGCGACGCCGACCCAGATCGCCGAGCCGCCCGAGATCGTGTGCACGTACTCGGGGATGAACGTCGGCGCGGTGACCAGCCGGAAGCCCGTCTGCCCGAAGAGACCGTGAAGCAGGTGCGCCACGTAGTTGCGGCGCAGATCGCGGCGCACCTGGATCTCGAACGCGGCCTCTTCCGGCGCGACCAGGGGCTCGCTCGGAGGCGCTTCGGAAACTGCTTCGCTCGCCTCCATCGGGAGGCGGAGCTTACACCAGCGACCTAGCTGCGGCGCACGACCAGCTTGATCGCGGGCTCGGGCCAGGCGTCCGCGGCCCCGGCCCAGTCGACGATCCGGGTCGTCACGGCCTCGGGCCGCAGCCGGCCTGCTTCGATCAGAGCCACGACCTCGGGCAGCAGCGCCGCAGCGTGACAGCGGCCGATGAAGCAGCGAATGCCCAGCGTGTACATGCGCCCCAGCGGCAGCGCGATCGGCGGGCCGGGGTAGAAGCTCACGCTCTGATAGATGCCTTCGGGCTCGGTGGCGCGGATCGCCCAGCCGAGCCCGACGGGAGTCACTCCGGCGTCGACGACGATCGGAAAAGCGCGCGGCTTGGTCGTGAAGTCCGTCTCGAGCGGCCGCGCGCCGAGCCTCTCGGCCAGCTCGAGTGACTCGCGCTCGGCGCTCGCAAAGTGCACGGCGGCCGCGCCGAGCGCGAGTGCCGCCTGCGCCGCGTAGAGCGGGATGCTCGGCGAGCCGTGACTCGCGATCAAGACCTCGCTGCCCGCGCGCGCCGCGAGATGGGGCGCGACGGCGCGGTAGCCGTCCGGCACGTTGTCGGAGACGCTCGCCAGCGCGGCCGGGTCGAGCGCGGGCGAGATCGGCCGCAGCATCGCCTCCGCGAACGGAACCCGCACGACGTCCGACAGCATGCCGCCGTACTCGACCCCGGAGAGCGGCTGCATGCCGTAGTCCGAGAGCACCGGCATTCGTTCGCAGAGCGCCGTGAGTCCCGCGCGGCACTTTGCGCATCGCCCGCAGCTCACTTGGAACGAGACCACCACGCGCTGGCCGAGCGCGAGGCCGCGCACCTGGTCGCCCAGCGCAGTCACTTCGGCGACACACTCGTGGCCGAGCGCGAACGGACCCCGGAGCGGGAAGGCGCCCGAGACCAGGAAGCGGTCGATGTCGCAGCGCGCGACCGCGAGCGGCCGCACCAGCGCCTCGCAGTCAGCCTCGATCCGGGGCTCGGGAACGTCGCGCCACTCGAGCTTGCCGGCCTCCACGCACGTGAGCTGTCTCATGCGCGAACGCTTGCACCGACGCTGCGGGCCCGCAAACGCTCATTTCTCACCCGCGCTTGCATTCGCTGCAAGGCGCTCGACGAGCCAGTCGCGGAACGCGGCGATGCGCGGGTCGGCCAGGTCGCCCGGCCGGCAGACGAAGCGGTAAGTCTCCGCAGAGCGCACCGCGAGCGCGAAGGGCCGCACCAGCTTGCCCTCGCGCAGCCGCCGCGCGCACAGGATCGGCGTCGAGAGAGCCACACCCTGACCGGCCTCGGCCGCCGCGAGCGCGAGCGCCACATGGTCGTAGCTGGTGTTGCGCCGGGGCACGAGTCTCTCGACGCCGGCGTCGCGCAGCCACGCGGCCCACGCGTCCGGGGTCTGCGCGACATGGATCAGTGTATGGTCGGCGAGCTGCGCCGGCATGCGCAGCGGCGGGTCGCCCGCCGCGAGCGCGGGGCTGCAGACCGGGAAGTAGTCGAGCTCGACCAGCGGCTCGGAGTGCAGGCCCTCCCACGGGCCGCGGCCGAAGCGGATCGCGACGTCGACCGGGTCGCGCGCGAAGTCCGCGTAGCGCAGCGTCGCTTCGATCTCGATGCGGACCTCGGGGTGAGCGCGCTCGAAGTCCGCGAGGTTCGGAACCAGCCAGCTCTCGCAGAACGACTGCAGCGCCGAGACGCGCAGGGGCCGAAGCTTCGGCGCGAGCTGCTCCTGCGCCGCGATCAGGCGCTCGAGCAGCGGGTCGACGACCGCCAGATAGCGGCGCCCCTCGTCGGTGAGCTCGAGGCCCGGGTTCAAGCGGCGAAACAGGCGCACGCCGAGGTGCTCCTCGAGCCCCTGGATCTGCCGCGAGAGCGCCGAGGCCGAGAGGTGGATCTCGGCCGCGGCGCGCTTGAAGCTCAGCGTGTGCGCCGCGCAGGCGAAAGCGCGCAGTGACGCCGTCGGGGGGAGGTCTCGGCGCATGCCCTCATGTTACTCGTCCGCGAGCAGTGCGGCACCGAGTTCGAGCGCGCGCTCGGCGCGCGCGGTGGTGCCGAGCAGCAGCAGCCGGGCGGCGCCGATCGCCCGGCGCAGGATCTCGACCCCCGCGTAGCCGCGCGCGCGAGCCAGCACGGCGCGGTCGGGCGCGTAGCCGTCGACCAGGGCGCGCTCGCAGGCGTCGCAGACCGGCGCGTCGCGCGCGCGAACCCGGTGCACGTGCACGTGGGCGAAGGCCTGGCCGAGATCGAAAGCGGGATCGCCGAAGTGGGCGATCTCGGCGTCGAGCAGCCGCGGCCGCTCGCCCTGCACCAATACGTTGCCCGCCTGGACGTCGCCGTGGACGAGTGACTCGCCCGACTCGTAGTAGCTTCTGCGCAGCGCAGCGATCCGCGCGCGCAGGCCGGACGCCGCGAGCGCCTCGTCCGCGAGCGCACGCAGCCGCGGCTCGATCGGAAAGTCGTTCGGCGCGAAGGGCAGGCTGAAGATGTGCTCGCCGTGCAGCCGCCGCATCTCGTCGTTCGCGAACTCGCGCGCCAGGCGCGGCGCGTCGGCGGCGGTCGCGCGGTGCACCGCGCCGAGAAACTCGCCCAGCGCGAACAGAGTCGCGGGCTCGGCGCGACCGGCGCCGAGCAGTGAGTCGAGTCTCTCCGCCGGGTGCACGTCCTCCATCACGAGCGCGCGAGCCTCTTCGTCGAAGAGCAGAAGCTTCGGCAGCACGCGCGCCTGGCCCGGCACCGCGCGCCGCAGCAGCGCGCCGTAGCGGGCCTCGAACACGATGCGCGCCGTGTCGACCTCGTACTCCGGGAAGCGCTCGAGCGCGGGCCGCGCCTGCTTCACGACCAGCCGCGCGCCGTCGGCGGCGATCACGCGCCGCACCCAGTTGATGTTGCCGTCGCCGGCCGTCTCCACCCGCGCGCCCGCGGCCCGGAGCAAGCCGCGAGCCTCGAGCCACGCGGGCAGGCCCGCGTCGTCGAGCGGGGTCAAATCGTGGTCACGCTCCCGCCGTCGACGGGCAGCACGGTGCCAGTCACGTAGGACGCGGCGCGCGACGCCAGATAGATCGCCGTGCCCGCCATGTCCTCGGGCTCGCCGATGCGGCCGCGCGGGTTCTGCTTCTTGATCATCTCGCCGAAGCGGTCGAGCGTCGCCTTCATCATCTGACTCTCGAACGGTCCGGGCGCGATTGCGTTCACCGTGATGTGCTCGGGCGCGAGCTTCTTCGCGAGCACGCGAGTCAGGTGGTGCAGGCCCGCCTTCGCCGACGAGTACGCGAACGTGTCGAGCAGCGGCACGTGCAGCCCGTCGATCGAGCCGATGTTGATCACGCGCGCCGGGTCGGCGTGAGTCGCCGCCTTGCGCAGGAGCGGCAAGAGATCGCGCGTCAGGAAGAAGATCGATTTCAGATTAAGGTCCATGACCTTGTCCCAGCCGGCCTCGGGGAACTCGTCGATCGGCGCGCCCCAGTTCGCGCCCGCGTTGTTCACCAAGATGTGCAGCCCGGACTCGCGGCTCGAGAGCTCGCGCACGACCCGCGCGATCCCGTCCGCGCTCGCCAGATCTGCCGCGATCGCGTGACACTCGCCGAGCTTCGCGAGCTCTCGCTCGGCCTCGGCGCACGCGTCTTTCTTGCGCGAGCAGATGTACGTGCGCACGCCGTTCTCGACGAACCCGCGCGCGATCATGAACCCGATGCCGCGCGTGCCGCCCGTCACGAGGGCGACCTTCCCCTGCACAGAGAACAGATCAGTGAGCTTCATGGCGGCGCATCGTACCCGATGCGCGAGACCGGAGCGCGAGCGCGAGCAGCGCGGGGACGAGCAGCAGGAACGGCGCAGGCTCGGGGATGGCGACGCCCGCGAGCACGATGCCGTCGGCCCACTCGGGAGGGTCAGTATTGGGCAAACGGGAAGTGACGAGAAGGCCCCCGCAGAAGTCGTGCGCTATGTCGAGGCTCGGGATGCAGTAGCTGAGGCTCTGCCCGCCGTTTAACCAGTTCCAGACCCCGAGAGCGAGCGAGGTCTGCGCCGTGATGCCCCCACCCCCATCGGCGAGGAGATCGGCGTACGTGTGCGGCGTCCCCGGCTGCCACCCGAAGAAGCCGCAAATTTGGCCCGAACAGGTCACGTTGCCGCCGACGACGTAGCTCGCCGGGGTCGACCACAGCACGGCGTCGCCGACGATCTGGCCCAGACCGCCGCTCAGGCCGAAGACGAAATCGGCGTCGAGCGAGCCATACCCCGGGACATCGGGGGGCACCAAGTTCCCTTGGATCAGCATCGCGGCGTCGACGACCGTGACGTCGCCCGAGTTGCCGTCGCCATTGGCGTCGAGGTCGAGGGTGAGGGAGCTCCCGGGCGCGGCCGGGATTTCGACGTAGCCACTCGCGGCGATGTTGGTCCTGATCCGGTAGCTCGAGATCCCGGAGAGATCGTAGGTCACCGTCGTGGCGCGGCTCGTGGCGCCCGTCGAAAGCGCCGCTCCGATCGCGAGGGCGACGGCGTACGTGCGTCCGGTCACAGCCGCATTGTGCACCCGGGCCGATGTAGAATGGCATTCAAATCGGGAGGGCAGGGATGCCCGAGTTCTGCAAGACCGAGCGCGACGGGCACATCTTCACGGTCACCATGAATCGGCCCGAGGTGATGAACTCGCTG
The DNA here is from genome assembly GCA_044450765.1 of Myxococcota bacterium. GTDB lineage: Bacteria > Myxococcota_A > UBA9160 > SZUA-336 > SZUA-336 > VGRW01. The sequence goes on from JBIOJK010000116.1 coordinate 11,036, forward strand.
CACCCGCCGGCGAATCGCGAGCTGTCTGCCGCGTGGGACCAGTTCGAGGCGGATCCCGAGCTCTGGATCGGAATCATCACAGGCGCCGGCGACCGCGCGTTCTCGG
>JBIOJK010000117.1:0-11022 GCA_044450765.1 Myxococcota bacterium
GCTGTCGCTCGACTACACCTTCCCGCTGGGCACGGGCCTGTACGGGCTGGTCGAGCACTTCTACAACCAGAACGTCGCCTCGCGCAGTGCGCTGGAGGACCTGGTGCGCTCCGACACCGGACTGACTCGCCTGGCCGAGCGAGAGTCCCCGCAGCTCGTCACCGTCGCGCGCAACCAGACCGCCGTCGAGCTCGGCTACGACCTGACACCGCTGCTGCGCGCCCAGGTGCTCTGGATCCACGACTGGAACGGCGCGAGCGAGGCGGTCGCGCCCTCGCTCGTGTGGTCCGCGCGCAGCAACCTCGAGATCACTGGGGGAATCCAGGTCTACGCCGGGAGCGACGGCGCCGGTCAGTACGGCGGTTTGCCGCCGCTCTACTTCGCGCGGGTCGACGTGTACTTCTGAGTCACTCGTGCACGGGCGCGCACCCTCAAGTCGATTTCGCACGACGCCGATTTCTGAGACGGAGGGGCGGTCGCGATCGCATCGCGAAAGCACAGGAGTCTCGGCTTGCGAAGCCTCGGCGTCTCTGTCGCCGTCCTCGGACTGGCGTTTCTATCGTGTGCCCAAAACGCTCACTTCCTGCCCTCCTCGACGCTCGACTTCTTCGTCGAGTCACCGCGCGAAGATCCCTGGAACGCGAAGATCAAGAACTGGCAGTCGCGGAACCAGCTCGATCAGCTCGCGATCGCCGAGCGCCGCCCGAGCGGCTCGCAGATCGGCGACGACTACCAGAGCTTCGAGCTGAAGCTGCGCCGCCGGATCGCGGCCGAGACGGTCGCCTGGATCCAGGAAGAGAGCCGCCACCACTACATTCCGGACGGTGAGATCGATCACTGGGCGACGCTCTCCGAGGTCATCGCGCAGGGCGGCGACGACTGCGACGGCCTTGACCTGATGACCTTCCTGTTGCTGCGCAAGCTCGGCTTCTCGAAGGACGAGCTGTTCCGCTCGATCGTGGTCGACAAAGATACGGGCCAGCACCACATGGTGACCCTCTGGTTCGAGGACTCCGACCGCCACGACCCGTGGATTCTCGATCCGACCGGCGTGGTGACGAACGAGCTCGTGCACCTGTCTCAGGTGCCGCGCTGGAACCCGATCGAGATGTTCGACGAGGCGCGCCACTACCGCGTCGAGGAGTCGCCGGGCGCCGGTGCCGTCGCGCAGCGCTGAGCTACATTGCGGCGATGCCGCTCGAGCTCAGCGCACCGGACGCTTCACCACTCGCGCTCTTCTCCGACGCACCGCTCGACCCGGCGTATCCGGTCGTCACGCCGCCCGATCCGGTCTTTCCCGGACAGACTCGAGCACCGCTCGCGCACCCGCTGGACGAGGTCGCGACTCCGGCGATCTGGTCGCGGCTCGCGCTGCCGCTCGAGCGCGCGCTGCAGGTTCTGTGGGAGACACTCGCGCTGCGCGATGGCGCGCGGCCGACGGGCTGGGTCGCGATCCACTACGGGCGCATCGCGCTGAACGGCCACGCTTGGGAGAGACTGCGCGCGCGCGCGTGCGGCGAGACACCCGATCCCGGGCTGGTCGAGCCCGCGCAGGGGATCGGCGCGCGGATCTCGGACCGCATCGAGGTCGCGCGCGCGGGGCTGGGGCGGCGCCGGCTGGCGAGCCGCATCGAGCGCGCCGAGGCCGCGCGCGTGGCGCTCCTGCGCCGGCTCGCGGAGATCGAGCCCGCGGAGCTCGACGCGGGTGAGCTCGCGCGCGGTCCGCTCGACGAGCGCAGCTGGACCGAGATCCTGGTGCCCGGCCTGGGCCGGCGGCTGCGCGAGGCCGGCGACGGCCAGGCCGACACCGGCCTGCGCGCCGCGCTCGCGCTGGAGCAGCGCTGCAGCTCCGAGCTCGGGCTCCGGCTCGCCGCGCGCCGCACGCTCGCGAGCCCGGGCCTGGTCGCGTATCTGACGATCCCCGAGCGAATCCGCGCCGTGCTCGAGGGCGCGAGTCACTGGTCGGAGCTCGCCTCGCTGCGCCAGGAGCGGGTCGAGCAGTTCGCGAAGCTGGACCTGCCGCGCGAGTTCTGGGGCCGCCCGCGGCCCGAGCCCGAGAAGCCGTGAACGAGCGGACCGTCTCCGCGGCCGAGCTCGAGCTGCCGCTCGTGTCGCTGCCCAAGGCGCACCCGTGCGCGAGCTGCGGCGAGTGCTGCACCTACGTCGCGACGCAGATCGACGACCCGAGCAGCTTCAAGGACTACGAGAACATCCACTGGTATCTCACGCACCACAACGTCGGCGTCTACATCGACTGGGAAGGCGACTGGTTCATCGAGTTCAAGACGACCTGCAGACATCTCACCGACGCCAAGACCTGCGGAATCTACGAGCAGCGGCCGCTGGTCTGCTCCGAGTTCTCGTTCGACGAGTGCGAGCGCAACTCGGGCGAGCCCGGCTGGAAGCACTACTTCCACTCACAGCTCGAGCTGGTCGAGTTCCTGCACGCGAAGCGCCCGCGCGCGTACGAGCGCTACATGAAGAAGCGGCGCGAGCTCATGCGCAAGCGGCAGGCGAAGACCTGCGCGCGCGCCTGATCACTGCGCGGGCGGCTTGTCCTTGTCGACGGAGACGTCGACCTCGCCGCGCTTCGCGGCTGCCGCGTCCTCGGCCTGCTTGCGCTCCTTCTCGATCTCGACCTTGAGTGCTTTGCGAGTGTCTTCGTTCGCTTCGGCCTGAATCTCGACGTTGCGGCGCTGCAGGTCGAGCAGCCGGTTCTCGAGCAGGCGATTGCGCTGGCCGAGCATGCGCGGCGAGAGCTCCTGCGCGGACGCGCCGGCCAGGTAGGTCACGCTGACCTCGCGCCGTCCTTCCGTGCCGTCGCTCGAGCGCGCGTACGCCTCGAGCACGTTCACGCCCTCGTTCATGGGCAGCAGCGCCGAGAAGCTGCCGTCGGGGTTCGGCACCACGTAGTCGGCCATCTTGCCGGTGGTCTTGTTGCGGATCTCGAGTCTCTCGATCGACGAGAAGCTCACGTCCTCGAACACCGCGCGCAGGTCCTTCGGGTTGCGCACGGGCGTGAACACGCCGTTGCTGACGCGCGCCATCTCGACCACGACGACGGGCTCGGAGAGCGCGTCCGGGCCGATCGCGAAGGTGTCGATGCGGATGTCGAACTTCGCCGCGCGCACCGCCTGCTGGATCGCCATCTTGGCGTTCTGCAGCTCCGAGTTCTCGAGCGGCAGGGTGGGCTGGCCGTCGGTCAGGAACATGATCACGCGCCGCGCGCCGTCGCGCTTCGTGCTGTACGCACTCTGCGTGCCGAGCAGCTCGATCGTCGCCAGATTCACGGCGCTGACCATGTTCGTCATGCCGGCGGGACCGCGCCGGAAGATCGCGTCGAGTCCGCGCCCGACCTTCACGTAGTCGGTCGTGAGCGGCACCTCGGTGTAGGCGTCCGGAGTCAGCGCGTCGCTGTCGCCGGCGAATGCGACCACGCCGACTCGCGTGGTGCGCGGATCGAGCTGGCTCAGCAGCACGCGGCAGCCGGCGATCTCGGCGGCGAGCACGCTGTCGCCGGCATCGTCGTTCGGCAGCGGCAGGATGCGCCCGAGCACGCCGAGATACTTCGCGCCGCGCCGCTCGCCGATCACGCCGTTGCCGTCGATGTCCGCGCCCGACGGCTCGGCCGTACTGTCCGAGGTGTCGATCACGAAGATGATGTCGAACGTCTGATACTCCCCGAACAGCGCCAGCGCCTGCCCGGAGACGAAGGCCATGCCGGTCGGGTCGCCGATCACCGCGCCGTTCGTAGGCGCGTCGAGCGTGAGCCGCAGCTCGGGCGGCTTGTCGACGGTCTTCTTCGCAGCCGTGTCGGCAGGCTTCGCCGGCGCGGGAGCCGGGTTCGGGTTCGGCGGCTGCGCGGGACCCGGGGCGAGTGACACGGTCGCGGCGAGCAACAGCCACGCGAAGCGCGCACGAGTCACGGCTGGTCCTCGCCGGGCGCCAGCGCCGCGCCGGACTCGCGCGCCGCGGCTTCCACCGCTTCCGCCACCGCGTGGTGCACGTCGGGGTGCAGGATACTCGGCACGAGCTCCCCCGGCTCGGCGAACTGTGCGATCACCTTCGCCGCGGCGATCTTCATCGGGTCGTTGATGCGCCGCGCGCGCGCCTCGAGCGCGCCGCGGAACAGGCCGGGGAACCCGAGCGCGTTGTTGACCGAGCGCCCGTCGGCGGCGAACGCCGCGCCCGCGTCGCGCGCGAGCTGCGGATCGATCTCGGGAATCGGGTTCGAGAGCGCGAGCACGATCTGTCCGGGGCGCACCAGGTTGGGCGAGATCAGGCCGGGCCGGCCGGTCGTCGCCACCACCACCTGGCCCTCGCTCATTACCCGCGCCAGGTCACCGGTCTCGCCGCGCAGCGCCTCGAGCCGGCGCAGCGCGTCGCCGTTGATGTCGGTGCCCACCACGCCCTTCACCCCGTACGAGAGCAAGAGCCGGCTGATGCCGAGCCCCGCGGCGCCGAGACCCACGACGCCGACGCAGAGGTCGTCGAGCGCGATTCCGGTGAGTCGCGTCGCGTTCAGGAGCGCCGCGAGCACCACGACCGCCGTGCCGTGCTGGTCGTCGTGCATGACCGGAATCGGCAGTGTCTCGACCAGCTGCCGCTCGATCTCGAAACACTCCGGCGCCGCCACGTCCTCGAGCTGGATCGCGCCGAACGACGGCGCGATCTGAGTCACCGTGTCGACGAAGGTGCGCACGTCGCGGGTGGGGATCAGGATCGGGATGCCCGACAGCCCCGCCAGCCGGTCGAGCAGGACCGCCTTGCCCTCCATCACCGGCAGCCCCGCGTGCACGCCGATGTTGCCGAGCCCGAGCACGGCGGTGCCGTTGGTGATGATCGCCACCGTGCGGCCCAGCGCGGTGTAGTCCCAGACCTTCTCGGGGTGCGCGTGGATCTCGTTGCAGACCGTCGCGACACCCGGCGTGTAGATCATGCGCACGTCGCCGATTCGGTCGACCGCGACGGTCGAGCGCATGTGGATCTTCCCGGCGCGGTGTACCTCGAGGACCGGATCGCGCACCGACTCGAGCGTGATTCCGTCGAGCGTCGCGACGATCGCGCGCAGGCGCTCGAGCTGAGCGTCGTCGTCGATGTAGATCTCGAAGTCGCGCACCGTGGACTCACCCGCTGTGCGCAGCTTGGTGATGTCGCCGATGTTCGCGCCGACTTCGCCGAGCGCCAGGGCGAGCTTGCCGAGGTGCCCCGGCTGGTCGCGAATCAGCGCTCGAAGGATGCGAACTTTCTTGGGAGTGCCTCGCACGGGACTCCGACTCGAGCGTGGTTGTTCAGGAGGTCTGGCCAAAGTAGAGGATCCCCGGGGTGCCTGCTACGGTGCAGATCGGGGGAACGGTGAGCGGACTCGAGGCACTGCGCGAGTGGCTGCGCGTACCGCGCAGTCTGTCGCTGCCGGCTTGGGCAGCGGCGCGCCTGGGCGTGAACGTCGCACGCGAGCTCGACGCGCGGCGCGGCCGGACGCTTCAGCGCGCCACGTTCGGCGTGATCGATCTCGAGACGACCGGCCTGTCGCCCAGGAGCGCGCGCATCCTCGAGATCGGCCTGGTCGTGCTGCGCGGCGACGCGGTGCTGGCGCGCTTCGGCACGCTGGTGGACGTGGGCGGGCCGGTGCCCTCGGGAATCACTGCGCTGACGGGCATCGACGACTCACTGCTGGCGGGCGCGCCGCGCGAGGCGGACGCGCTGGAGTCGCTCGCGGGCCTGTTGGCGGAGCACTCCGTCGACGTCCTGGTCGCCCACAACGCGCGCTTCGACCGCGGCTTTCTCGCGGGCGCCTGGCGGGCGCACGAGCGCCCCGATCCGCTGCCTCCGTTCCTGTGCTCCGTGCGCGCCGCGCGCCGCTTCGTGCGCGCGCCGCGCTTCGGGCTCGACGCGCTGATCGCGCACCTGGCGATCCCGGAGCGCGCCCGCCACCGCGCGCTCGGCGACGCCGAGATGACCGCGGATCTCTGGATCGAGCTGCTCGCGCGCGCCCGGCTCGCCGGGGTACACACCTTGGAGGCGCTCTCCGAGCTCGCCGCCGTCGGCGAGCCCAAGCCGCGGCGCCGCCGCGTGCACGTGGTCGAGGTGCGCGCGTGAAGCGCCGCCGATGGGCTCCGCTGTTCGCGCTGGTGCTGGCGTCGCCCGCGCAGGCGAGTGACTCGGCCGAGGCGGAGTCACCCGCCGCCGTCGTCGTGGACGCGGGCCACGGCGGTGCGGACTTCGGCGCGAGCGGCGTGAACGGCGTGCTCGAGAAGGACCTGACGCTGGCGGTCGCGAGGCGGGTCGCGGCCGAGCTGCGCGCGCGCAAGGTGCCCGTCGTGCTGACCCGCGACCGCGACGAGTTCGTCTCGCTCGCCAAGCGCACCGAGATCGCGAACCGCGCGCACGCGCGCATGTATCTCTCGATCCACGCGAACTCCGCGCCCGAGCCCGAAGTCGAGGGCATCGAGACCTACTTCCTGTCGGTCGACGCGAGCGACGCCGAGGCGATGCGCGTCGCGCTGACCGAGAACGACGTCTACAAGCAAGAGGGCACCGCGTCGGACAGCCACGACGTCGTGGGCTCGATCCTGGGCGACTTGATCCGCACCGAGCACCTGCGCGAGTCGAGTGACTTGGCCGCCATCATCCAGCGCAGCCTCGCCAAGCTGCCGGGCGGGAGCCGCGGCGTGAAGCAGGCGCCGTTCGTCGTGCTGACCGGCGTCAACATGCCCGCGGCGCTGGTCGAGATCGGCTTCGTCACGAACGCGGCCGACGCGAAGCGCCTCGCGCAGCGCGACGTGCAGACGTCGCTGGCGAAGGCGCTCGCGGCGGCGCTGGTGGAGGCGATGGGGCAGACTCGCGACATGCCCGCGAGTGGAGAGCAGCGATGAAGCGGTTCGACGGACGCGCGCCCGATGAGCTGCGCAAGGTGGAGATCGAGCTCGGCTTTACCGAGAACCCGGCCGGCTCGGCGCTGATTCGCACCGGGAAGACGATCGTGCTGTGCACGGCCACGCTCGAGAAGTCGGTGCCCGGCTGGCTGCGCGGCTCGGGCAAGGGCTGGGTGACTGCCGAGTACAGCATGCTGCCCGGCTCGACCGACACGCGCAGCGAGCGCGAGGCGCAGAAGGGCAAGCTCTCGGGCCGCACGCAGGAGATCCAGCGCCTGATCGGCCGCTCGCTGCGCGCGGTGACCGATCTGAACGCGCTCGGCGAGCGGGCGATCTACATCGACTGCGACGTGCTGCAGGCGGACGGCGGCACGCGCACCGCGGCAGTCACGGGCGGATACGTGGCGCTGGCCGCGGCCTGCCGCCGGCTCGTCGAGGTCGGCCTCGTGAAGCAGAGCCCGCTCCGCGATTCGGTCGCGGCGATCTCCGTCGGCATCGTCGACGGCGACATCCTGCTCGACTTGCCGTACGCCGAGGACTCGAGAGCCGAGGTCGACATGAACGTGGTGCAGCTCGGCAGCGGCCGGCTCGTGGAAGTGCAGGGCACGGGAGAAGGCGGCACGTTCGACCGCAAGCTCCTCGATCGCATGCTCGACGTCGCCGAAAAAGGCATCGCCGAGCTCTCCGCGATCCAGGCGCGCGTCCTGGGCGCTTGAAGCGCCTGCTCGTCGCGACCCGCAACGAAGGCAAGCTGCGCGAGCTGCGCGCCCTGCTGGCGATTCCGAACCTGTTGCTCGAGACACTCGCCCAGCACCCGCTGATCGGCGATCTCGAGGAGACGGGAGTCACTTTCGAGGCGAACGCGCGCGCCAAGGCGATTCACGCCGCGCGCGCGGCCGGCGTACTGGCGCTGGGCGAAGACTCGGGTCTCTGCGTCGACGCGCTGGGCGGCGCGCCCGGCGTCCACTCGGCGCGCTATGCCGGCGGCCACGGCGACGACCCGGCGAACACGGCGAAGCTGCTGCGCGAGCTCGCGCGCGCGGACAACCGCCGCGCGCGCTTCGTTTGCGCCGTCGCGGTCGCCGAGCCCGACGGCGAAGTCACCGCGACCGCGCGCGGCACCTGCGAGGGCGCGATCGCCCTCGCTCCGCGCGGCCAGAGCGGCTTTGGCTACGACCCGATCTTCCTGCCCGATGGGGCGCCCGGCCGCACCATGGCCGAGCTGAATCCCGACGAGAAAGCCGCGCTCAGTCACCGTGGCCAGGCGCTGCGCCGAATCGCGCCCTTCCTGCGCTCGACTCTCTGATAGACTCGCGCCATGCGGACGCAAGTCGCCGCTTGTCTGGCCGCCGCACTCACCTTCGGCGCCGCCGCAGAATCCGTGGCCGCCAAGGTCGCGAAGGTCGATCTCACCGGGTATCTCGACGGGTCTCCGCAGATCGGTGACTTCAAGATCTACGACCGCAGCGACGCCAAGACCCTGGAGAGCCAGGTCATCGACTTAGTCGAGCTCAAGAAGTCGACCGAGTACCTGTACGAGATCACCGAGGCCGGCAACGTGGAGCGCGAGGTCGGCGAGACCGTGCACGGGAAGGAGGCACGCACGGGAAGCGTCTTCTTCCCCGACGCCAACCCGCCGTTCGCATTCGTCGTCGCGCACCCCAAGCGCGTCCAGTCATTCTTCGTTGTTCCCGGGAAGCCCCAGAAGTTCAAGATCGGCCTGGCCGTCATTTCTCAAGGCCAACGCTTCGGAAAGGCCGTGCTCGCCGGCGCGACGACCTTCGTCGGCTTCGAGCCGCCGCCCGTCATCCCCGATTTCAATCCGAGCCAAGAGCTGCTCGCGCACCTGCACCGCGAGGAGACACTCACCGTGAAGCTCGGCGGCTCGGTCTTCCTGACCGTGCAGGAATCGGATTCCTGGATCAGTCCCTCGCTCGGCACCGTGCTCATGACGCGGAAAGGCCAGACCTATCAAGACGGCGTGCCTGGGGACGCGATCGGCCCGTACACGTACACCTTCGACAACGGCGTGTACCACGGCGTCCCGTACGCGATGCCCGTCGCCCCCTAGGGCGCGCGGCGCCCCGAGAGATTCGGTAGCCTGCCCGTCACCGGGGCGTAGCGCAGCTCGGTAGCGCATCTGCTTTGGGAGCAGAAGGTCGTCGGTTCAAATCCGACCGCCCCGACACCACTTACGCGGTTTGGTGGTTCCCTCTCGGTGCCAGTGTGGTGTCAAAGTTCGGAAACCCGACCCCGCTACCCGCCGAGCACGGCATCGAGTGCGGGTCAGTGCCCACCGCGGGATTGCTGGGAAGCAGTCGGCACTGGGTGACTGCGTAGGAGAGGGCGCTATGGAGAACGCGGTACGCCTTCCGCACCGCCTCACTCGCTTTGCTTGTGTCCCGTTTGTGTCACTTCCTCGAGAACGCAGCCCTACTGAGTCGGACCCGCGCTAAGGCAGGCGAGGGTATGCGGTGGCCCGGACCTCGGTGCAGAGAAGCGTGCCGACGGCCCAGTACCAGCTCTCCTTCACCCGCACGTTCGTGATCGCCCCGCCGTTGGCCGCTTCCTTTAGACGTCTTTCCAAGCGGATCAGCTGCGACCTCGCTCTGAACGCAATGAAGCCAAGAAGGTACCCGCAGGTCTCGGCCTTGATCTCTCTGGGCCTGCTCTCGTTGATCTTCGCGTCCTCGAAGTCGTCAAGCCTGATCGAGTGGGCCGAGCAGCCGACGAGAGTTGCGCAGAGGACTACGACGAAGATGAACCTGTTCACGGCGTTGCCTCCGGCACGGTGGTCGCCGGGGGAAGCACCTCTGGGCGGGCGATCTCGCGAATCGCCTCGCCTTCCACGCTCGTGCAGTGGATGACGCCGACAAACCACCAGACCCAGTTCGCCGAGAGCTCGGTATTGATCAGCGCAGTGGCGCCCGGCTTCTTCCGCAGTGCCTCCGACTGTGCACGCTGGACGCGCGAACCCATCCCGATGGGGATGAGATCGAGCAGCAGGGCGCCGCAAGCCTCACCGTCAGTGCCGCCCATTCTTTCGTAGTTGGCCGGGGGCCGCGGCGCGACTGTGACTTCGTCCGAGACGCAGCTGGTCGCGCTGAGAAATGCGAGCGCCACACCCATCTGGACTCGTCTCATTGACGGCGCGGATCTTCACGTGGCTCGCCTCCGCGTGTCAAGCCAATCCGCTCAACGACTCTCGATCAGCACAACCTCGCAGGTGCCGCCGCGGGGTGTCACAGTCGATGAGCAAGCTGCCCTGCTGAGTCTACTCACGAGACCCAACTCAACCGAGTGACACAGAAATTCGCTCTGCCGCGTTCGCGATCGCGTGCGTGCGAGGGCGAGCCTGCTTCGAGTCGAGTGTAGTGTAGAGGTAAGATTCTCGGGCGTGTGTTCTAATGCGGGGCGGGGGAAGTGGAATGGAGGGCTCATGTACGGCGCCGCTCGCACGCTGACCCTGACTGCCGCACTGGCCGCGCTGCCGATGCCGGCAGCGGCCATCGGGGAAATCTTCAAGCTCGAGACGACGGGCACCGAGTACTGCGGCAATTTCAACAACGCGAAGTTCAACGCGAAGAACAACGTCGATCTCTGGGTGTACGTCGCTAGCGACACTGAGTGGGACCTGTCCTTCTCGCCGTTGTTCGTCCCCGCTGTGAGCTTTCCGCTGATCGGAATCACCTACTTCGTGTCGCCGAAGAAGCTCTCATTCACTGGGGCGCAGACCTTCCCGAGCGCGTCCGTCTCGATGCAGGGATTCCTGACACTCGACAAGTTCGGCGCGGTCACAAAGGCACAGGGCACGTTCATTCAGAACGGAATAGACAGGCTGGGTTGCTTCTCGTCGGGGAAGTTCACTACGACGCAAAGGCTGAACTAGGCGAAGCCTCGGCGAGACCTGCCCGGACCGGCCCGCTGTCAGCGAGCGTAGATCGTGACTCGAGCGCCCAGGACCATCAGCAGCAGGGCAGCGCCAAGCAGCCAGCCACCCGCGCCAGGCAGCGCCGGGACCGGAGGCGGGACGGCGACGGTCTCGATGAATGGGCTCGCGGTGGTGCTGCCCGCGTCGTTGGCATCGCCGGAGTAGACGGCCGTGATCGAGAGCGTGCCGACCGTCGTGAGCGACGTCGTCGAGAGA
>JBIOJK010000118.1:0-10867 GCA_044450765.1 Myxococcota bacterium
CAGCTGTGCGCCTCGACCGACGCGCGGTAGGCGTCCTTCACCTGTCCGAGGATCTGCGCCTCGCCGAGCACCATCGAGTCGAGCCCGCCGGCGACGCGAAACAGGTGGCGCACGACCTCGCCGCCGCGGAGCTCGTAGATCTGCGAGGGCAGTGCGGACCCGTCGCCGAGCTCCTCGCGCAGAAAGCGGTGCAGCTGCTCGAGCGCGAGGTCGCCGCGGCGCGACGCGCCGAGCAGCTCGGTGCGGTTGCAGGTCGAGATCAGCGCGGCCTCCTCGAGGCGCGCCTGCACGACGAGCTTCGCGTCGCGCTCGGCGAGCTGACCCGGGGCCACGGCGTAGCGCTCGCGCACCGACACCGGGGCGGTCCGATACGAGAGCCCGACCAGGAACAGGTTCACGTGCCCGCTCCGATCAGGTTGATGCCGATGTACGAACAGGCCAGAAACAGGAAGCCGAGCACGACCCCGCGCGCCGGCCACGGCCCGCGCTGCTGGCGCAGGACCCGCGCCCCGACCGGCAGGAGATACACCGCCCAGGCCGCGGACAGAAACAGCGTGTGTCGATTCCACGGATCGATCTGCTGACTCACGCTCCAGGCGAAGCCGGTCGCGACGCCCAGTGTGAGCAGCGCGAAGCCGAGCGCGAGAGTCACGTGCTCGGCGTGGTCGAGTGTCTCGAGCGCGGGCAAGCCCTGGTGCCACGGACGCCGCCGCTTCAGCCCGCGCTCCTTCGCGAGATAGCCGAGGCCCGCGAGACTCGCGAGCGCCAGCAGGCTGAACCCGGCCGTGCCGAGCAGGACGTGCGCGTGCGACCAGACGCCTGCGCCTTCCGGCGCGTCGGCGTGGCGCGCCGCCAGCTGCAGGCCGAGCACGGCGGGCACGGTGAACGCCGCCGCCAACAGCCCCACCCACGGCCCGGCGACGCGCGCGCGCAGCTTGCGCAGCCCCGCGAGCCAGCCGACCGCCGCGAGCCAGCCGATCAGTGAGAGCGCGGCCGGAAAGCTCGAGAGCGGCACCGGCGGGCTCTGCAGGTGCAGACCGTAGAAGCCGGCAGCGTGGACCGTCACCGCGAACGCGATGATGAACGACACCCTCCGGTCGCCGAGGCTGCCGCTGTGCCGGGTCCAGCCGAGAAACGCGGCGAACAGATAGATCGCCGCCGCGAGACCGTGCGCGAGCAGAGTCACCGCGCGAGCCTCGCCAAGGTCGTGCGCACGCGCTCGGCGTCGTTGACCATCTCGAAGAGGCGGTACGCGGGTTCGCCGAAGAGCACGAAGTGCACCGCGTCGAGAGACGTCTCGCCGGCAAGGTGACTGCGCGCCTCGGCCAGCATCACCTCCGCGCAGCGCTGCAGCGGGAAGCCGCCGACCCCGGTTCCGACCGCTGGAAACGCGATCGAGCGCAGCCCGGCCTCGCGCGCCAGCCGAAAGCTCGCGCGCGTCGCCTCGCGCAGCGAGGTCTCGGTCACCCGCCCGCCGAGCTCCATGGCGGCGGCGTGAATCACGAAGCGCGCCGGCAACTCGCCGCCGGTGGTGAGCGCCGCCTCGCCGAGCTGCACGGGGCCGTGCGCATCGCAAGCTTTCTGAATCGCGGGACCTCCGCGCTCGCGGATCGCGCCGGCCACGCCCGACCCGAGCTGCAGCTGCGTGTTCGCGGCGTTCACGATCGCGTCCACCGACACAGCCGTAATATCGCCTTCGGAAAGCAGAATTCGGCCCATGGCCGGGGAATCTTCGCGCTGACGGGAAGCAGCGGCAAGCAGCCCCGCAGGTGCTCCGATACGCTGTGGAGTATGGCGTTCCGCCCCCCAGTCACGTGGCTCCTGGCCGTGCTGATCGGCAGCCTCGCGTGCGCGCCGCCGCCCCCGGAGTTTCGCGTCGTCGACCTGGCCGAGGCGCAGCGCCTGGTCGCCCAGGAGCGTTTGGCGGTTGTCGAAGTCCCGGGCGACGCGGCCGCGGCGAGCGCCGCGGTCCCCGCGGGCGGCGGCGTGCTCGTGTTCGGCTTCGACGCGCGGGCCGCCCGCTTGCGCGCGGCAAATTTTGCGCGGTCGGGGAACCGTCCGGTGATCGTGTTCATCCCACGCGATGCGGATGAGCGCGGCAGGTTTTATGCTGTCGCGACCCAGCGCCAGGAGGATCGACGTGGCAAAGATTCTTGACGTGACCGACGCCACCTTCGAGCAGCAGGTGCTGAAGAGCACCGTGCCGGTGCTGATCGACTTCTGGGCCGAGTGGTGCGCCCCGTGCCGCCGCCTGAGTCCGAAGATCAAGGAGCTCGCGGAAGAATACGGCGACAAGCTGCGCGTCGTGAAGATCGACGTAGACGCCAACCCGAAGACCGCGTCACAGATGCAGGTGCGCGCGATGCCCACTCTTCTCATGGTGAAGAACGGAGCCATCATCGCGCAGCTCGTCGGCGATCAGCCGAAGGACAAGCTGCAGCAGATGATCGCCCCCGCGCTCTAGACCGCCCACGCGATCATCGGCCTGAGCGCGGGTAGGCTGCCCACGCGATCATCGCCTGAGCGTGGGTCGGGTGCCCACGCGATCACCGGGGGGGCCGCTCGTAGAAGCGCACCGGCCAGTGACGCGAGAGCGCGCGCCGGTAGAGCAGCGGATCGGGATTCACGACCACCGGGTGCCCGACCAGGTCGAGCAGCGGCAGGTCGGTGATCGAGTCGGTGTAGAAGTAGCTGCGCGCCAGATCGATCGACTCGCGCTCGATCAGCTGCTGGATCCAGTAGATCTTCCCCTCGCCGAAGCAGATCGGCCGAATGACTCGCCCCGTGAAGATGCCGTCGGTCACTTCGAGCAAGGTGCACAGCATGTGCTTCACGCCCAGATGCGCCGCGAGCGGCTCGAGCACGAACTTGGTCGCGCCGGACACGAGCGCGACCAGATGGCCCTGCGCGAGATGCCAGCGCACGCGCGCCTCGGCCTCGGGATAGATCGACGGCAGCAGCACGCTGCGGAACAGCTCGCCGGCTTCGTGCGCGAGCGACACCTCGCTGCGCCCGCGAAACTGCACGCCGTTGCGCTCCACCCAGCGCTCGATGTCGAGCAAGTTCAGCTTGTACCGCAGGTACGTGCCGAGCCCGAGCAGCACCGCCTTCCAGTCGATCTCACCGCGCTCGTAGAGCGTCTTGAGATAGGCGGTCCCGGAATTCTCGGCGAGGATCGTCTTGTCGACGTCGAAGAACGCTCCGATCGAAGCTCTTCTCGCCGCGCGTCCGGCCGGTGACATGGCTCGATTCTATCCGTCAGAAAATGTAACGGCGCATCGACACGTTCATGAGCAGGCCGAGCGCGATCATGCAGGTGAGCAGCGCGGAGCCGCCGTACGAGAGCATCGGCAGTGGAACCCCGACGACCGGCAGCACCCCGATCACCATGCCGACGTTGATCGCGCCCGCCCAGAAGAAGAGCGCGACGATCCCGACCGCGAGGTAGGCGCCGAACAGGTCTTTCGACGAGTGCGCGATCATGAGCCCGCGAATCAGCACCCCGAGATACAGCGCGAGCACCGTCGCCGTGCCCACGAAGCCCCACTCCTCGCTGAGCACCGAGAACACGAAGTCCGTCTGCTCTTCGGGAAGGAAGTCGAGCTGGCTCTGCGAGCCGTGCAGAAAGCCCTTGCCGAAGAGCCCGCCCGAGCCGACGGCGATCTGACTCTGGATGCCGTGGTAGGCCGCGCCGAGCGGATCTCGCCCCGGGTCGAGGAACGTGAACACGCGCTCCTTCTGGTAGTCGTGCAGCAGGAAGAGCCAGGCGACGGTCACCGCGGCCACGCCGCCCGCGACGATCAGCAGCAGCGACATGACGCGCACGCGAGTCACCGCCAGGAAGCTCGCCGAGACGACGCAGAGCACGAGCGCGGTGCCGAGATCGGGCTGCTTCACCACGAGCGCGGCCGGCACGGCCACGAGCAGCGCGGGGAACACCAGGTCGAGCAGACCTACGGGCGAGCTCGCGCTGCGGCGCGCGAGGATGCGCGCGAAGAGCACGATCAGCGCGAGCTTCGCGAGCTCGCTCGGCTGCAGGTTCATCGCGCCGAGATCGATCCAGCGCTGCGAGCCGTTCACGATGCGGCCGACGAAGAGCACGGCGACCAACAGCCCGATCACCGCGATGTAGAACGGCACCGCAACGCGCTCGAGCGTGCGGTAGTCGAGCAGCAGCGTGGCGAGCAGCAGCACCAAGCCGAGCCCCATCCAGACCAGCTGACGCCAGGCGGTGTCGGGCAGCAAGGCGCTGCGCTCCGGCGACGCGGAGATCAGGTTCACGATCCCGATCAGCGCGATCGCGAGGCCCATCACGAAGATCGGCCACTCGAAGTTCTGGATCAGTCTACGGTCGATTCCCGGCATACAGATCCGCCTCGTTCTCGAGGAAACGAGTCACCACCTCGCGCGCGATCGGAGCGGCGGCGCTGCCGCCGTGTCCGCCGTGCTCGACCAGGACCGAGACCACGAGCCGCGGCTCGTCGGCGGGCACGAAGGTCACGAACCACGCGTGGTCGCGCTCTTCGTGCTCCACGTCTTCGAGATTCGCGCGCGCGCCCGCGGGCAGGCCGACGACCTGCGCCGTACCGGTCTTGCCGCCGGCGAGCACGCCGCCGGGCAGGCCCTTCATGACCGAGCCGGTTCCATGCGGCTCGTTCACGACGCCGACCAGGCCGGCGCGCACCGCGGCGAGTGTCTGCGCCGAGAACGGCAGCTCGCCGAGCACCTCGGGCTCGACCGCGTGCACGATGCGCCCGTCCGGCTCTTCGATGCGCTTCAGGACGTGCGGCCGGTAGCGCGTGCCGCCGTTCACGATCGCGGCGTATGCCATCGCGAGCTGCAGCGGGGTCCACAGGTTCATGCCCTGCCCGATCGAGATCGAGACGGTGTCTCCGTCCACCCAGGGCGTCCCGTCGCGGTGCTCCTTCCACTCCTTCGTGGGAACCAGCCCGCTCATCTCCCCCGACAGGTCGATGCCGGTGCGCGTGCCGAGGCCCAGCGCGCGCGCGTAGTAGGCGAGCCGGTCGACCCCGAGATCGAGGCCGAGCTTGTAGAAGAAGACGTCGCAGGACTGCACGATCGCGGTGTGCAGATCGACGATGCCGTGACCGCCGGGCCGCCAGCAGCGGTATGTGCGGCGGCCGAGTCGGAACCAGCCGCCGCAGGTCACCTCGCTGTGCAGGCCGACCAGCTTCTCTTCCAGGCCGCCGATGGCAGTCACGACCTTGTAAGTCGAGCCGGGCGGATACTGGCCCTGCAGCGCCCGGTTCATGAGCGGCCGGAACGGATCGGTCGTCAGCTCGCGCCAGCGCTCGGGGTCGACGCCGACCGCGAACTCGTTGGGGTCGAACGCGGGGCGACTCACGAGCGCCAGCACCTCGCCGCTGCGCGGATCGAGCGCGACGACCGCGCCCGACTTCTGATCGCGCTCGAGCGCAGCTTCGGCGGCCTCCTGCAGGCGGTGGTCGATCGTGAGCACGACGTTCCGACCCGGCTCGGGATCCACGGACGAGAGCAGCTGCAGCTCGCGGCCGTGCGCGTCCACCAGCAGGTTGCGGCCGCCCGCGCGGCCTCGCAGATCGGTGTCGAGCAGCTTCTCGATCCCGCCGACGCCGATGATGTCGCCGCGCCGGTAGCTCTGGAACTCCTTCTTGGTCAGCTGATCGGCGCCGATCTCGCCGAGCCAGCCGAGCAGGTGGGCCGCGCTCTCGCCGTAGCGGTAGCCGCGCACGGGAGTCACTTGCGTGAGCACGCCGCCCAGCGCCCAGAGCCGCCCCTCGACGCGCGCGAGCGCGTCGCGGTCGAGGTCGTGGGCCACGCGCTGCGGCTGGAAGCGACTGCGGCCGCGCGGATCGCCGTAGCTCGCGCGCACCGTCTCGAAGTCCCGGCCGGTGAGTCCCGCGATGCGGGACAGGGTGGTCGGCACGTCCTCGGTCTCGTGCGGCACGACCAGCACGTCGAACGACGGGCGCGATCCGACCAGCACCTCGCCGTTCCGGTCCGTGATCACGCCGCGCGGCGCGTCGACGCGCTGCGTGCGCACGCTGTTCCGCTCTGCAGACACGCGGTACACGTCGCCCTGCACGACCTGCAGGTAGAAGAGTCGGGTCAGCAGCAGCATCCAGACCGCGACCACGAGCACGGCCACGCCGGTCAGTCGCCGCTCGATCGTGGCGTCCGAGGGGGAGCCGGTGGCAGTGAGACGGTTCACGGCCGGCCGCGCGCGCCTTGGGTGGCGAGCACGGGCCAGGAGCCGTCGCGATCCGCCTCGACGAGCAGGCGCCGGAACACGTTCAGCAGCGGCGCCGCGCACAGCGCCGTCGTCAGCGCCGTGCCCGGCGCGCGCGCGAGCAGCTCGCTCCAGGGCAGCGCCGAGTCAGGCGAGAACATGCGCTGCACGCCGCCGAACAGCGCGAAGTTCGCGAGCGTGTACACACCGACGTAGATCGCCCAGGGCGAAGCGGCGCGCAGATAGAGCGCGCGGTCCAGCAGCCGGGTCGCTGCGCACGCGGTCCCGCAGAGCAGCGCGAACAGGCCGGGGGGCGACGCGGAGAGCACGTCCTCGACGAAGCCGGCCCCGAACGCCAGCACCAGGCCCTGGACCCCGCCGCCGCGCAAGCCGAGCGCGAGCGCGTAGACCAACACCAGATCGGGCGCGGCCACCCGCGGCAGCACGGCGCGCGCCACCGCTTCCGCCAGCAGCAGCAGCAGGCCGACCCCGATCAGGCGCAGCAGCCCCTTCATTCCGGGGGATCCTCGGGCACGGGCGCGGCCTTGGGGGCCGAGTCCTCCGGGGCAGGCGTCGGAGCGGGCCGAGCGACCGGCTTCGCGGGCTCGATCGGCCGGGGCTTCTTGGCGGCGGCGACGCGGGCCTTCGGCTGCTCCGGGGCGGGCGCCTTGGTTCCGGCCGGCCAGAGGCCTTCATCGTCCGCCGAGAACGACTCGTCGGCGGGAATCTGTCGCTGCTCGAGAATGACGAAGACTTCCTCGAGCCGGGTGAAGTCGACTGCGGGCGTGATCTTGGCACCCAGGAACAGCCCCGACGTCTTGCGGTCCACGCTCGCGACTCGGCCGACGACCAGGCCTTTCGGGTAGACGGTCCCGAGCCCGGAGGTCAGCAGCAGATCGCCCTCCTCGATGTTCTCCTGGCGCAGGACGTACTCGAAGTCGCAATCGTGACCCGAGGTGCCGCGCACGGTGCCGCGGGCGCGCGTGCGCTCGACATAGGCGTCGACCCGGCTCTGGGGATCGACCACCAGCAGCACCTTGCTGGCGCTGGGAGTCGTTCCAGCGACCAGCCCCACGACCCCGGAGTCGGTGATCACGGGCATGCCGGGACGGATTCCGGCGGCCGCGCCCTGGTCGATGATGAGTGACTGGAACCAGGGCGACAGGTCCTGGTGGATCACGTTCGCGGGAACCATCGGGACTTCGCGCTGCGCGCGGAACCCGGAGAGCTTCTGAAAGCGCTCCGACGACAGGATCGCCTCGCGGTACTGGTGGTTCTCTTCTTCCGCGCGCGCCAGGCGGCCGCGCAGGCTCTCGTTCTCCTCGCGCACGCCCACCAGCGCCACGTAGTCACTCCACACGCCGCGCATCTGGGACAGCGGCATGGTGACCATGCGCTCGAGCGGCAGGGTCAGGTTGAGGACGAGCCGCGGCGCAAAGCCGATCTCGGTCGGACCGTGACGCGAGGCCATCCCGAGCGCGCACAGCGACGCGAGCGCGAAATAGCACAGCGCGAAGCGAAACCGTCGCAGCAGCTCGCTCAAGTCGTTCGGCTTCCCCGCCGGCGCGTCAGGCCTTTTCCGTCACGTCCCGAAGGAGGTCCGCCTCGTCGAGGCAGCGCCCGCAGCCCATCACCACCGCGGTGAACGGGTCCTCTGCCAACATAATCGGCAGACCGGTTTCTTCCCGTAGCAGGATGTCGAGGTTCTGCAGCATCGAGCCGCCGCCCGAGAGCACGATGCCCTTGTCGGCGATGTCCGCTGCGAGCTCGGGGGGAGTCCGTTCGAGGGCGATCTTGGCCGCCTCGACGATCGCGTTGACGGGCTCGGTCAGGGCCTCGCGAACGTCCTCGCTGTGAATCTCGAGCGTCTTCGGGACGCCGGCGACCAGGTCGCGGCCCTTCACGACGAGCGACCGCTGCTCCTCGGACGGATAGGCGCTGCCGATCTCGATCTTGATCCGCTCGGCCGTGCGCTCGCCGATCAGCAGGTTGTACTTGCGCTTCACGTAGTTGAGGATCGCCTCGTCCATCTTGTCGCCGCCGACGCGGACGCTGTTCGCGTACACGATGCCGGAGAGCGAGATGATTGCGACTTCGGTCGTGCCGCCGCCGATGTCGATGATCATGTTGCCGGACGGCTCGGTGATCGGCAGACCGGCGCCGATCGCGGCCGCCATGGGCTCGTCGATGAGATACACCTCGCGCGCGCTCGCGGAGAGCGCCGACTCGCGCACCGCGCGCTTCTCGACCTCGGTGATTCCCGACGGAACCGAGATCACGATGCGCGGCCGCAGGAACGTCGAGCGGTTGTGCGCCTTCTGGATGAAGTAGCGCAGCATGGCCTCGGCGATCTCGAAGTCGGCGATCACGCCGTCGCGCAGCGGGCGCACCGCGCGGATCGAGTCGGGCGTGCGGCCCAGCATGCTCTTCGCTTCTTTGCCGACTGCGCGGACGCGGTGCTTCACGGTGTCGACCGCGACGACCGACGGCTCGCTCGAGATGATTCCGCGCCCCTTGGCGTAGACCAGCGTGTTGGCGGTGCCGAGGTCGATCGCGAGATCGTTGGAGAAGAGCCCGAGCACGCGGTTGAGCGCCTTCAACATGGCGGTCTCACCTCGCGGCGCTCCGCCAGCCGAGCGGTAGGCGAAGGGCGTAAGTGTCCATGAAATCGCGGTTTTCCGGAGGTCCCGGTCCGCGCCGCGATTCTACGAGGCATGCTTTCGCTGCGCAAGCATGGGGCTTGTAGAACCCAGCGAAAATGGCAAGTCTGCGACCGCACGGGAGGCCGAGATGGACCGACTCAAGCTCTGGCTGCGAAACATCGCGCTGCTCGCGGTGCTCGCGACGTTCGTGTTTCTGTTCGGACAGCCGAAGGGCGGGAACAGCGGGGCCGCGCGCGGCAGCAACGTGGTGGCGACCGTGAACGGCGAGGACGTCTCGCGCGAAGTCTTCGAGTTCTTCCGCGAGAAGAACGTGGAGACCTTCCGCCAGTTCAGTCCGCAGGGCATCGACGAGGAGAAGCTGCACACGATGGTCGACGACCAGACGCGCCAGTCACTCGTCCGCCGCTATCTCATGTCTCAGGAAGCCGAGTCACTCGGCCTGGCGGTTTCCGACGCCGTGCTGAAGGAGGACTTCCAGAGCAATCCCGGCTTCCAGGTGAACGGTAAGTTCGACCGCGAGATCGCGGAGCGCTACGTGAACCGCACGGGCCTCGGCTCGCGCGAGTACGCCGCGCAGCACCGGCGCGACATGCTGCTGCGGAACTTCTCGCGCTTCGTCGCCTCGCCGGTGCGCGTCTCGGACGGCGAGGTGCGCGACGAGATCCTGCGCACCCGGACCAAAGTGACTCTGCGCGTCGCGACCGCGAGCAAGGTCGCGCTCGCCGAGCACGTCACCGTCAGCCCCGAGGACGCGCAGGCGCTGCTCGCGAAGGAGCCCGAGCGCGTGAAGGGCGCGTATCAGATGCGCCTGGCCGACTACACGCACGAAGAGCAGATCCACGCGCGGCACATGCTGTTCACGGGCGAGGACGCCGAGGCGCAGGCGATCAAGGCGCGCGCGCGCGTCGAGGCGGGCGAGAGCTTCGCGGCGGTCGCCAAGGACGTGTCGAGCGACGAGGCGACGCGCGCCGACGGCGGCGATCTCGGCACGTTCCCGCGCGGCCGCATGATGAAGGGGTTCGACGACGCCGCGTTCGCGCTCGCGGTCGGCGCGATCAGCGGTCCGGTGAAGACGGAGCGCGGCGTGCACCTGATCCTGGTCGAGGCCCACACGCCGGCGAGTCAGACGCCGTTCGAAGAGGTGCAGCTGAAGCTGGCGACCGACTTGCTGCGCGACGACCGCGCGGCCGACGCAGCGCGCGCCGCGGCGAACCGGGTGCTCGAGAAGGCCGAGGCGGGTGAGCCGTTCGCGAAGGCGGCCGAGTCGGAGAAGCTGGCGGTGTCCGTGACTCCGCCCTTCGGCTTCACGGACGGCGCCATTCCGGGCCTGGGCGGCGTCGCCGACTTGCGCGAGGCCGCGTTCGCGCTCACGCCCGAGCACCCGCTCGCGAAGCGCGTGTTCTCCGACGCGGCGAATCTATTCGTCATCTCGCTGCAGACGCGCGATCAGCCGAGCGACGAGCAGATCGCAGCCGAGATGAGCGCGACGCGCGAGAGACTCCTGCAGAGCCAGCGCGGGCTGACGACCGGGATCTGGTTCAGTGAGCGGATGAAGCAGCTCGAAGCCGCCGGCAAGATCCGGGAGTTCGAGCTCTACGCAGGTGGAGCGCCCCGCTGAGCAGAGCTCAGGGGCCGCAGGTGGCGGCGGTGCCCGCCTGGCAGGGCAGCTTCGTGAAATCCACTCCGCAGGCCGCGCACTTCGGGCCCGGCACCTTGTTGAACAGGCTCCGGAACTGCGCGAGATCCGGGTTGCCGATCAGCGCCGCCGAGCCTTCGTCCAGGTCGAAGATCGCGCACGGCATGGTTCCCGATGTTCCGCAGGTGTCGCCGGTGCGCGACTTGTTGAAGGAGGCCCGGAACTGCGCGAGATCCGGGTTCCCGACGAGAGTGCCCGCGGTGCCCGGGAACTTCGCGTCGCACTTGTTCCCGTAGCCGTCGTGATCGTCGTCTCGTTGCCCACCGGTGAGCGTTGCCC
>JBIOJK010000119.1:0-10854 GCA_044450765.1 Myxococcota bacterium
CGGCCCCGAAACGTCTTGAACACTTCCATCGCGGGCGCGCTGCCGCCGAGCCCGAGCACGGTATCTCGGTAGCGCCGGCCGGTCGCGCGCAGCGCGGCTGCGTTCTCGAGCCCCGCCTCCTCGAACGCGGCGAACGCGTCGGCGGAGAGCACCTCGGCCCACTTGTACGAGTAGTAACCCGCGGCGTACCCGCCCGCGAAGATGTGGCCGAAGCTGCACAGGAAGCGATCCTCGGGCAGCGGCGCGAGCACGCTCGCGCGCAGCGCGACCCGCTGCTGTACGTCGAACGGTGTCAGCGCGCCCTCGGGCTCGTAGCCGTCGTGCAGCTCGAGATCGAGCAGCGAGAAGAACAGCTGGCGCAGCATGTCGGAGCCCGCGCGGTAGGTGCGCGCCGCGCAGAGCTTCGCGAACAGCTCGTCGGGCAAGGGGGCGCCGGTCTGGAAATGGCGCGCGAAGCCGAGCAGCGTCTCGCGGTGATAGCACCAGTTCTCCATGAACTGACTCGGCAGCTCGACGGCGTCCCACTCGACGTTGCGGATCCCCGACACGAGCCCGTAGTCGACGCGGGTCAGCATGTGCTGAAGGCCGTGGCCGAACTCGTGGAACAGGGTCTGCACTTCGTCGAAGCTCATCAGCGACGGCTGTTCGCCGACGGGCGGCGTCTGGTTGCAGACCAGGTGGGCGACCGGCAGGCGCGCGCCAGCTCCGCCCGCCGCGAAGAGCCGGCTTCTGCCGAGACACTCGTCCATCCAGGCGCCGCCACGCTTCTCCGCGGGCCGCGAGTACGGGTCGAGATAGAAGGCCGCGAGCGGCGCGCCGGACTCGTCGCTGACTCGAAAGAAGCGCACGTCGGAATGCCAGATGGGCGCATCGCCGTCCGCGGCACGGATCGACACGCCGAAGAGCCGCTCCGCGAGCGCGAACAGCCCGCCGAGCACCGCCGGCAGCGGGAAGTACGGGCGCAGGTCCTCTTCCGAGTACGCGTAGCGCGCCTCGCGCTGGCGCTCCGCCCAGTACGGGACGTCCCAGTGAGTGAGCTCGTTCGCCTCGCCGCGCTCGCGCGCGAACCGGCGCAGCTCGCGCAGCTCGCGCTCGGCCGCGGCGAAGGAGACGCCGCGCAGATCCTCCATCAGGCGACGCGCAGCGCCGACGTCGGGCGCCATCTTCGATGCGAGAGACAGAGCGGCGAAGTTCGGGAAGCCCAGGAGCCGTGACTCTTCGCGGCGCAGCGCCAGGATCTTTCCGATCAGCGGCGTGTTGTCTCGCTCGCCCGAGCTCGCGCGCGCGACGTTCTCGCGGTAGAGCCGCTCGCGCAGATCGCGGCGCGTCAGATGCTGCAGCGCGGGCACGAGCACGGGCAGATCGAGAGTGAGTCGCCAGGGGCCGTCCGCCGCGGTCGCGCCCGCCTCGCCGGCCAGGCGCGCCGACTGCGCCGCGAGCTCGAGGGCGCTCTCGGGGAGTCCTTCGACCTCGCCGCGCTCGCGCAGCACGAGCGCGAAGGCCTTGGTCGCGTCGAGCACGTGATTCGAGAACGCGGTCTGATGCTCCGCGAGCTCGGTCGCGATCGCCTTGAAGCGCTCGAGCGGCGCGCCCTCGAGGCCGACGCCCGCGAGCCGTGCGTCGCGGATCAGGAGCGCGACGGTGCGGCGCTGCGCGGCGTCGAGAGTCGCGTACTCGGCGCCCTTCTCGAGCGCGACGAGCGCGGCGTAGATCGGCCGGCTCTGCGCGAGTCGCAGCGCGAACAGGACGACCTCGGGCTGCACCTCTTCGTGCGCCGTGCGCAGCGCCGGCGAGTTCCGCACGCCGAGCAGGTGCCCGACGACACCCCAGCGTGTCGCCAGCAGATCGCCGACCCGCTCGAGCGGCTCGACGACGCCCTGCCAGGTCGGCGCGACGGTGCGCTCCAGCGTCTCGAGCTCGGCGCCCACCTGCGCGAGCAGCTCGCGCAGCGCGGGCACGACGTGCTCGGGCCCGATCGCGTCGAAACGCGGCAGGCCGCCGGGTCCGGCCTCCAGCAGGGGGTTCTCCATGGTCCGCTCCTTCAGAAGCGGATGGTGTACGAGACTTCGCTGCCCGGGTCGAGCGACGGTTCGACGATGTCGATCCAGCTGTGGTCGGCGGAGATGCGGAGCAAGGGCGACGCGCGCAAGCTCGGTCGCGACTCGATTCGCGCCGTCGCTGCGCCCTCGGGGAGATACACCCGCGCAGTCACGGCGCGCGCCTGCGCGCTGCCGCCGTTGCTGAACGTCACCCGGACGCGGTCGCGCGCGAGCTGCGCGAGCTCGGCGCGTACGTGCGAGCGCGCGCCCCACCAGTCGGCGAGTGCGTCGGGGTCGGCGAACCAGGCCCCGCGCTCGCGCAGCTCGTTCCTGACTCGCGTGAACAGCGCCTCGCGGCCGGCCGCCGCGCGCCAGCCGGCGTCCGCGCGCAGCGAGTAGACGCCGCCCAGGCGCTCCGCGCGCTCGTAGCCGGTGAGCAGCTCGCGCATCAGCTCCGAGCCGAGAACCGCCGCCTGCGCGCGGCCCTCGGGAATCGCGACCAGCGGCGAGCCATCGACGTCGAGTAGCTCGGGCAGCGCGCGGCCGTCGGGCGAAACGGCCGCGTAGCGGCAGCCGGCGTGGGTGAGTGAGCGCAGCGCGTCGGCGCCGGCGATCTGGCCGTCGATCCGACACGCGACCGACGCGGCCGCGCGCTCGGTCACTCCGTCGACGAGCACCGCGCACGGCCGACCCTCGGGCCACGCCAGCAGATCGAGCACCGGCTCGCGCAGCGCGAAGCGGAGCGCGTTCTCCGCCAGCACGTGCGATTGGCGCGGCTCCCGGATCTGGTCGGGCGAGAAGCCGAGCCACGCGATCGGCGCGCCGCGGTAGATCGCGTGCAGCCCGGCCGCACCGACATCGTCGCTCCAGGCGAGCGCGTCTCCCGAGCTCGCCGAGAGACCGCGCGCCGGCTCGGCAACGGCGATCTCCTCGCCCGCCGCCAGGCCGGCGACGAGCGGTCCCCGGCCCGTGACACGCAGCCGTGTCGCGCTCGCTCCGGGCTCCGCGAAGCGCTGACCCGGGAACAGTCGGAGCAGCGCGCTGCGCCCGGCCGACTTGTGACCGGTCCGGCCCGAGAGCACCACGCCGCCGCCGAGCTGGAGGTACGAATCGAGCGCCGCGAAGTCGGCGTCGTCGAGCTCCGTCTGCTCCGGCAGGATCCAGGCGGCGAAGCGGGTTGCCGGAATCTCGCCGAGACCGGCGCCGGAGAAGGTCTCGACCTCGCGGCCGAGCGCGACCGCGGCGGCACGCCAGGCGTCCGCGCTCGCCGAGTCACTCTTCCGCGCGCCGCGATTGCGAGCCAAGTCGATCACCGCGAGCGGCTTCAGGGGCTGCGCGAGCGCGCGCTCGCGCGCGCGCTCCGCCGACGCGTGGTGCACCAGGCCCAAGGTCGCGACACCGAGCGCCAGTGCGGCCGCCACCCAGAACAGCGCGATCGGCCTCGACCGCGTCTGGACTCCGATTCCCCGCATCGACCGCCGCCTTGCGCCCCGGGCGGCTCTTCGGCCTCGCGCCGAACGCTCTGAAGGTCCGGCGAAGTCAGCGGCGCAGCGAGCGGAATGACTCCTTCAGGCCGAACAGCGGGCGGAAGGCGGTGTCGCGGGCGAAGCGCTCGCCGGCGATCGTGCACGGGTACTTGATGTAGTCGATCGCGCCGGGCGGAATGCGCACGAGTCCGAGGCGGAACAGTCGCGAGAGCAGCGCGCGCGCCACGGGCTCCGGCAGCGGAAGCGGCCGGCCGCCGGTCTCGCGGATCGCGACGCGCAGCGGGACCTCGCCCGGGCCGGTCACGTTGTACACGCCTCTGAGTCGGCGGCCCAGCGCCAGCGCGACCGCCTCCACCAGATCCTCCTCGTGCATGAACTGGAGCATCGGGTTGAAGCCCATCATGACCACCACGCGCGACTGGCGCAGATAGTTCACGATCGAGTTGTCGCTGTAGTAACCGAGCGTCGGCACCGGGCGCAGGATCGAGGTGTGGATGTCCGGGTACTGCCACATGAACGCCGTCGCGAGCGAGTCGACTTCGACCAGGTCGCGGATCTCGGGGTAGTTCCGGCCCGCGAGCAGCGGGTGGTCCTCGGCCATGAAGCTCGGGGTGTCCGGCAGTGCGCCGTAGACGTAGCTGGTCGAGAGCACGACGAGCTTCTTGACCCCGTAGCTGCGGCAGTGATCGAGCAGCTTGCGGGTCCCGCGCACGTTCACGTCGAAGCGCTGTGTCTCGGGCCCGCGAAAGTGGCGCACGGTGCCGAGATGCACGACCGCATCCGGCTGCTCCTTGCGCAGGGCGTCCTCGAACGCGCGCGCGCGCACGTCGGTCCGATAGAACGGAACTCCGGCAGGGCGGCGCTCCCAGTCGTCGGTGTCGACGCCGACGACCCGCGAATCTCGAGACAGTCGCCGCGCCAGCAGCCGCCCATGCCCGCGGGCGACTCCGACGATCAGCACTTTTTCCACGCTAGCCACCAGCGGCGCCGAGTGACGAGTATGTTATAAGAACTCCCGCGATGGACACGAACGTAAAGTTCGAGACCATCCGGATCCCCGTGATGCCGGAGGTCCACGTCACAGGAGTCGTGGCGACACCCGAGTGGTGGCCGAGCGGCCAGCGAATCGGACTCGTCATCGCCCACGACGCGACCGGCGGGAAAGACGAACCGTCTCTGGTGGCCATGCAGCAGGCGCTATCGGCCAAGGGCCACCTCACCCTGCGCTTCGCATTTCCCTTCGCCGAGGAGAAGAAGAAGCGCCCGGACGCATCCCTGCTGCTCGACCGCGCCTTCAAGGCCGCGGTGCAGGCCGTGCTCTCGGACCCCGAGAACGCGCCGGCGCGGATGCTGGTGGGCGGGATCGGGCTCGGCGCGCGCGTCGCGACCCGCGCCGTCTCGCAGGGGCTGAAGGTCGACGCCGCGTTTTCGTTCGGCTTCCCGCTGCACCCGTCGGGAAAGCCCAGCCACCAAGACGTCGACTATATGTACCGGGTCATCTGTCCCATGCTGTTCGTGCAGGGCGCGCGTGATCCGCACTGTCGCATCGACAAGCTCGAGGAGCTGCTGCGCCGCATCGGAGCGCCTACGCGTCTGCACGTCATCACCGACTGTGGCCCGGGTCTCGAGCCCGTGAAGAAGACGGGGCGAACCGCAGAAGAGATTCGCGCCGAGGCGCTGAGTCAGCTCGACGCGTTCGTCCAAGAGGTCATCGGGCGCGGCTGAGCTACGCTCCCGTGCGTGGCTGAGACGGGCGGACCCGCGGCGCCGGGCTTGATCGGCGCGCTGCTCGAGCGCGAGCGCAGATTGATTCCGCGGCTCGAAGGCGTGCTGCGCTTCGAGCGCGCGATCTACCGCGAGATCGCCGGCGATCCGCACGCGATCCCGCAGTCCGTCGCCGTCGTGTTCGGAACCGCCGTTCTGGCCGCGCTCGGCCAGGGCAGCATCGTCTCGATCTTCGTCGGGCTCGGGGGCGTGATCGTCGTCTGGATGGCCGCGACCGGATTGATCTGGGCGGTCGCTCGCGGCGTGACCCGCGCGCCGATCGACTTCTCGCGGCTGCTCCGCTGCAGTGGCTTCGCGTACGTCTGGTTCGCCCTGCTGCTGTTTGCCGGCGCGCCGGCGGTGGGCTGGCTCTTCGCGTGGGCCGCGCTCGGGCTTTCGCTAGCGTCGCTCGTGGTGGCGACGCGCGAAGTGCTCGAGATCGACTCGGGACGCGCGGCGCTGGTGTGCGCGGTGGCGCTCGGCGTCCCGATCGCCGTCTTGCTGTGGATCGGCGGGTAGCGGCGATCGTCTAGCGCAGCGCGAAGACGTTCGGAGCGTCGCCCTGCCCGGCGGTCACCGTCCCGCGCAGACCGACGCCTTCGACCTCGAGCAGCAGGCGGAACAGCTCGGGGGTCGGCTCGCCGTGCGCGACCGTGCGCCGGCCGTCGGGAAGGCGGAGATACAGCACGCTGCGTTCCGGCCGGTTCTCGCGGTCGAACATGACGGTGTAGCTTTCGACCTGGGCGGGCCCCGAGGGCGCGTCGACGAGCTTCGGGCCCTGGAATGATTCAGTCGGGAGTGACACGCGCTCGGCGCGACCGTCGGACGCTGCGATCCGCTTCGGGTCGTTCGAGATCACGGCCCAGGCGTGCTTGGTCGCGCTCATGCCGAGCCCGGTGACCCAGCCGACCTTGCCCCGGCCACCGCGGATGCGCAGCACGGTGTTCGCGAGGCCGTGCATCGCGTAGTTGTTGCCGGGGCCGCCGTGGTGGGCGAGGCCGCCGGTCTGCGTCGGGCCGCGCGGGTCTGCGGGCGAGAGTCCGAGCGCGTCGAGCGCGAACTCCACGACGCACGGGAAGCAGCTGTAGAAGTCGAACAGGTCGACGTCGGCGACGCCGAGGCCCGCGCGTGACTGCGCCGCGCGGGCAATCGCGGCCATGGCCGGACTCGAAGCCAGGTCGCTGCGCTCCGCCGCGCTCCAGCCGTCGTTGGCACTCGCGCCGCCGAGGAAAGCGACTCGCTTCTCGCGCGCGATGCCGAGTGAGTCGGCCCTCCGCTCACTCATCACGATCGCCGCCGCACCCTGATCCACTTCCATGAGCGCGTTCACGAGCTTCGGATACGGAAACCCGATCCAGCGGTTCTTCGCCGAGACCGTGCGAATCTGCTCGGCGCTGCGCGGCTCGGGGAACCACGAGAACGGATTGAGCGCCGCGACCTCCGAGTATCTTGCCATCAGCTCCGAGACGTGGCGCTGGTGCGCCTCGATCGTGCGCCCGGCGCGCGCGCGCAGCGCGTTCTCGTAGAGCGGGTACATGTCGACCGGCTGGCGCACGCCGTGGCGGACCTCGAGCGCGTTCGCGAACGGCTTCATGCCGAGCAGGAAGCGCGGAAAGCCGTCGCCGCCCGGAGTCCAGTCGAGCTTGCGGTTCTCGGCGCGCGCGCGGCGGCGGCTGTACACCGCCTCGGAGCCGGCGAGCAACGCGATCTCGAGCTCGCCGTCGCAGATCCGGTTCGCGACGTCGTCGAGCAACAGGATCGGCCCCTCGCCGCCGCCCGGCGGCTCGAGTTTCTCGCGCGGCTGCGCGCCGACCAGCTCGGCGACCCGTCCGGGCAGATCGTCGTACGACCACGCCATCGGCGGGATGCAGCCGACGAAGTCCGCCTCGGCCAACAGCCGAGGGCGGCCGGCGTCGGCGGCCGCGCGGGATAGAGCGGTCGCCATCAGCCGCGCGGGCTCCTCCGGTTTCCATTCCGCGGCGTCGAGGCCCGGGCGATTCCGCACCTGGCCCACGCCGACGATCACTGCGCGCGTCTTCGCGTTTGACATGACCCCTTCTCCGACGGCAGGGTACACCACATGGACGACGAGCTTTTCCTCGAGCAGGTCGCCTGCGGCCCGATGCAGAACTTCGTGTATGTCGTCGGCTCGCGCGCGACGCACGAAGTCGCGCTGGTGGATCCCGCCTGGAGCGTCGCGGGCATCGTCGAGCACGTGCGCGAACAGGGCTTCGAGCCGGTCGCCGCGCTGGTCACGCACTACCACCCCGACCATGTCGGCGGGCGCATGATGGGCCAGCGCATCGAAGGTCTCTCAGAGCTGCTCGCGCTGAAGGGCATGAAGGTCTACGCGAACAAGCACGAGGCGAGCGGCCTGCGCAAAGTGACTGGCATCTCCGAGGGCGACATCGAAGAGGTCGAGAGCGGCGACGTGCTGCGGATCGGCAACGTCGAGATCGAGTTCCTCCACACCCCCGGACACACGCCGGGCTCGCAGTGCTTTCGCGTCCGGAACGCCCTGGTCTCGGGCGACACACTCTTCATCCAGGGCTGCGGCCGGGTCGATCTGCCGGGGAGCGATCCCGATCAGATGTTCGAGAGTCTGCGCAAGCTCTCGTCGCTGCCCGACGACACCGTCCTGTACCCCGGTCACGACTACGGCGGCGGCCCGCACCGGACGATGGCCGAGACCAAGCGCATGAACGCCTATCTCAGGATCCCGACGCTCGAGATGTGGCACGAACTGATGGGCGCCGGCTGACCGCCGGACGCGCTTGCGCGGCCCCCGATCCCTGCCGTAGAGTGCGCCGCGAACCCCCTGGGCGCGCAAACGCACGCCAGCGCACGGAGATCGGCCCTCATGAAGGTCCTCGTCTGCCTGAAGCAAGTGCCGCACAAGGACGCGCGGCTCGAGCTCGCGTCCGACGGCAAATGGATTGCGGACGCGAACATCAAGTTCGAGATCAACGACTACGACAACTACGCGCTCGAGGAAGCGCTGCGGATCAAGGACAAGGACCCGGCGACCGAGGTCGTGGTCGTGTCGATCGGGCCGGACCGCGTGCAGCAGTCTCTGCGCACGGCGCTCGGCATGGGCGCGGACCGCGCGGTTCAGGTTTGGGACGACGGGCTCGCGGGTGCCGACTCGCTCTCGATCGCGAAGACGATCGCCGCGGTCGCGAAGAGCGAGAAGATCGACCTCGTGCTCATGGGCCTGATGTCCGACGACACGAATTTCGCGCTCACGGGTCCGATCCTCGCGCAGCTGCTCGGCCTGCCGCACGCGACCGGGATCGTGTCGGCGAAGCTCGACGGAGGTCAGGTGGAAGTCGAGCGCGAGCTCGAGGGCGGCGCGCTGGAAGTCGTGAAGCTGCCGCTGCCGTGTCTGCTGACTGCGCAGACCGGCATGAACGAAGTTCGCTACGCCTCGCTGAAGGGCATCATGCAGGCGAAGAAGAAGCCGCTCGACAAGAAGTCACTCGGCGACGTAGGTCTGTCCGGCGCCGCGGTCGCTCCCAAGGTGAAGATCGAGAAGATCTACTCGCCGCCCAAGGGCGCCGGCGCGGAGATCCTGTCGGGCTCGAAGGACGAAGTCGCGCAGAAGTTCGTCGGCAAGGTCAAGGAGCTGGGGCTGCTCTAATGGCAAAGACACTGATCGTCGGAGAAATTTCGAAGGGCGCGCTGCGCGAGGCGACGCTCGAGCTCGTGACTCTCGCGCGGAAGCTCGGCGGCGACGTCGCGTCGCTCGTGATCGGCAGCGGCGTCGGCGGCGTGGCCGAGGAGCTCGCGAAGAAGGGCGGCGGCAAGGTGCTCGTCGCCGACGATCCCTCCCTCGCGAACTACAACCTCGACGGCTGGACGCGCTCGATCAAGAAGGCCATCGACGCTGAGAAGCCCGAGCTGATCCTGATCTCGAGCACGCCGATCGGCTGGGACGTCGCGGGCTCGCTCGCGGCCCTGCTCGACTGCGGCATCGCGAGCGACGTGATCAAGATCGAGCCGGACGGCGGCGACCTGGTGTTCGTGCGCCGCATGTTCAACGCGAAATTCGACGCGCGCCTGCGCATGTCGGGCACGCCGCGCATCGCGACCGTGCAGCCGGGCGCCAGCGAGGCGTACACGGGCAGTGACTCGGGCTCGGTCGCGAAGCTGGACGGGGTCGGCGGCGACGGGCGCACGAAGTTCGTCGAGATCCGCGTCGCGCCGGCCGGCGGCCACGATCTGACCAAGGCCGAGATCATCGTCTCCGGTGGCCGCGGCCTGCAGAAGCCGGAGAACTTCGAGGCCGTGCTGAAGCCGCTGGTCGAAGCGCTCGGCGCGCAGATGGGCGCATCGCGTCCGGTGGTCGACGCGGGCTGGCTGCCGCACGAGTATCAGGTCGGCAGCTCGGGCCAGATCGTCTCGCCGAAGCTCTATGTCGCGGTCGGCATCTCGGGCGCGATCCAGCACCTGGTCGGCATGAAGAACTCGAACTTCATCATCGCGATCAACAAGGACGCCGACGCGCCGATCTTCGAGGTCGCCGACGTCGGCATCGTCGGCGATCTGTTCGAGATCGTGCCCGCCCTCGCAGCGGCCGTGAAGTCGGCCAAGGGCTAGTCGACCGCGCCTCAGTGTGACTCGGGCGGCGAGGCGATCTCGGCGCGAAGCTCGAGCAGCTCGGGCAGGTTCAGGTCCGAGACGAGCGCGTAGCCTTGGCCAGCGGCCTGCCATAGCGCGACGCTGAAGCCCCGAACCACCTGCGCGCGCAGCGCCGTCGGGAAGGCGAGCCCGTCGCCCGGGACGACGAACAGCGAAGCGGTGTGGAGCCGCCGCCGGTAGACGAACACCGCGGCGCGCCGATCGAGAAAGGGCTCCACTGCCCCGCCTTGCAGCGGGAAGTCGGCGTTTCCCGCGAATTGAACCGCCGGCGCGAAATCGAGCTTGCCGCCGAACCAGGGCTTCACCTCGTGCAGGCCGCCAGTCACTTGAGCGAGCGGGGCGCCGCCGAGCATGCGCAGGTGGTCGTTGACGGTCTCACTCTCGAGCTGGCTCAGCGCCGAGCGCTGTTGGACGAAGCGCGCCGTCGAGCCCGCGACGACCAAGAGCAACGCGGCGGCTGCGGCCATCGGAGCTGCGGCGGCCCGCGCTCGTCTCCAGATTCGCCGCGACGCGGGAGCCGCGGGAGTGGACGCGGGCCAGCTCGCCGTGAGACGGCGCTTGAGCGCGAGCGGCGCGGCGTACTGGGGCAGGCGCGCGTCGAGAACTTCAGCGAGGACCCGTTCGGCCTCTGCGTGATCGCGGCACGACGCGCAGGTGGAGAGGTGATCTCTCAGCTGGCCCGATCGCTCCGGCGAGAGACGCTCTCGCAGCTCGTCCAGGATCAGCTCTCGCGCCTTGTCACACTCCATGTTCGCTCCGAGCCCTTCCACCTACGGGCGATATCCGGCGAGCCGATCGCGCAACACCGCCCGCGCGCGCGAGAGCCTCGACTTCACGGTTCCCGTCGCGCAGCCCAAGACACTCGCGACCTCCGCCTCCGTCATCCCTTCGAGATCGAGGAGAATGACGCTCCGAAAGGACTC
>JBIOJK010000120.1:0-10691 GCA_044450765.1 Myxococcota bacterium
GCTGCTGGAGCGGCTGCCCGCGGCGGAGCGCGGCCGCGTGCGCGGCTGGCTCTCGAGCTCGCTGCGCAGCGCCGACGGCTTCGAGGCCGCCGTCGAGGCGGTGCTCGCGCACCGGCTCGAGGGCCTGCTGGTCGACGACACGGACACGGCGCTCGCGCTGATGCGCCAGATTCGCGACGAGCGCATCGGGCGCGCGACCTTTCTGGCGCTGCGCGCCGGCCGCGAGGCGGCGAGCACCGGCTTCGTGCCGCTTGGCCGCCCGCTCGCGGACTTCGTCACGGCCGACGCGGACGCGGCGCCGTTGCTCGCGCGGCTGCTGCGCGACGTGTATCTCGTCGACGACCTCGGAGAGGCGATTGCGCGCTTCGGCGCGGACCACCCGCCCGCCAGCTTCGTGACTCGCGCGGGCGAGCTGCTCGACCGGTCCGGCTCGCTGACGGGTGGCTCGGGCGCGCCGCCCGGTGCGCTCTCGCGCGCCGGCGAGAGCCGGCGCCTGTCGCAGCTCCGCGGCGAGCTCGAGCCGCGCTGCGCGGCGCTCGCGGCCGAGCTCGCGACGACGATGGCGCGGCTGGAGTCACTCGCCCGCGAGATCGAGAACGCGCGCAGCCGGCGGCACACGGCCGACATCGCGGTGGTCAACGTCGAGAAGGACCTCGAGCGAATGCGCGAGCGCGGCAAGCTCGCGCACGACTCACTCGAGCTCTCGCTGACCGACAAGCGCAGCCTCGTCGAGCAGCTCGAGGGCCTCTCCGAGGAGAGCGCGCGCGCCGTCGTGCGCCGCGAGGAGCTGATCCGCGAGCGCGGCCGCGCGGAGGCCGGGCGCGGCGAGCTGCAGCTGCAGCTGCAGAACCTGGCGCGCGAGCTCGAGCGCGTCGAGCAGCGCGTCGTGCAGGCGCGCATCGAGCTGGCCGAGCTCGGCGCGCGCCGCGACCAGGAAACCCAGGCGCGCGATCGCCTGCAGCTCGCGACTCAAGAGGGCCGCGAGCGCAGCGAGCGGCGGCGCGAGGAGGTGCGAGGGGCGCGCGAGCGAGCGGCCGATCTCGGGCGCTCCGCGGACGAGGCGCAGCTCGAGCTCGACGGGCAGATTGGGGTCGAAGAAGGGCAGCGCCGACAGCAGGCCGCGCTGCGCGAGCGCTACGAGGCGAGCTCGAGCGCGGTCGAGTCATTCGAGGTCGAGGTGCGCGCGGTGACTCGCGAGCGCGAGGCGCTGCGCGAGCGGCTCGCCGCGCACGAGCTCTCGGTGCACGACCTGCGCATGAAGCTCGAGCAGCTCGTGACCGGCATCCGCGAGCGCTACGAGGTCGAGATCGCGAGCTTCGCGCCGACGGCGCAGCCGGCCGGCACGCCGGAGGAGCGCGAGTCCGAGCTCGAGCGCGTGCGGCAGGCGCTGCGGTCGCTCGGCGAGGTGCACCTGGGTGCGATCGAGGAGTACGAGGAAGTCTCCGAGCGCTGCCGGTATCTCGCGGAGCAGAAGGCGGACCTCGAGCTCTCGATCGAGCGCCTGCGCGGAGCGATCGCGCGCATCAACCGCACCAGCCGGGACCGCTTCCGAGAGACCTTCGACGCCGTCGACAAGGTCTTCCAGACCGTGTTCCCGAAGATGTTCGACGGCGGGCGCGCGCACCTGTCGCTGACGGACAGCGAGGACGTGCTCGAGGCGGGCATCGAGATCATCGCGCAGCCCCCGGGCAAGAAGCTGCAGAACGTGAACCTGCTCTCGGGCGGCGAGAAGTCGCTCACCGCGATGGCGCTGCTCGTCGCCGTGTTCACGGTGAAGCCGTCGCCGTTCTTCCTGCTCGACGAGGTCGACGCGGCGCTCGACGACGCCAACGCGACGCGCTTCAACGATCTGCTGCGCGAGATGTCCAAGACGTCGCAGTTCCTGATGATCACGCACAACAAGCAGTCGATCGAAATCGCGGACGCGCTGTTCGGTGTCACGATGCAGGAGCGCGGGCTCTCGAAGCTCGTCACGGTCGACCTGGTGGCGTAGGCCGAGCGAGGCCAGTTGGACTAGACTGCCGGCCCGTGCCGGACCTGTCTCCCGAAGTTCTCGAGCTCGTCGGCGGAGCGCTCGCCGTCGCCGCGGCGTTCGCCGCGCTCGTCGTCGGATTTCGCCGCGCGCGCCGCGCGCGCGCGCCCGCCGCGCCGCGGCCGCCGCGCCCTACACCGCCGCGCGTAGGGGCCGCAGTGCCCGAGGGTGTGGTCGTCGCCGAGAGCGCTCGGCCGGTCGCGCCCGCGCCGGTTCCCGCGCCCGCTCCGCGCGGGCCGGACTGGATTTCGGGTCTGCGCCGCTCGCGCGCGGGTCTGGTCGGCAAGCTCGAAGGGCTGCTGCGCGGGCGTGCAAGCCTGGACGAGAAGACACTCCAGGAAGTCGAGGCGATCCTGTTCGGCGCCGATCTCGGCGTGCGCACGGCGGACGAGTTACTCGGCGTCGTGCGCCGCCTGCGCTCGCCCGACGAGGTCCGGCCCGCGCTCGAGGCGCGCGCGCGCGAAATCCTCGAGACACTGCCCAGCGCGGTCGTCCCGGCGAGCGAGAAGCCGCACGTGATCCTCGTCGTGGGCGTCAACGGCTCCGGCAAGACGACGACGATCGGCAAGCTCGCCGCTCGCTACGCGCGCGCCGGCAAGAGCGTGCTGGTCGCCGCGGGGGACACGTACCGGGCGGCCGCGATCGATCAGCTGTCGATCTGGGCCGAGCGCGCGGGGGTCGAGATCGTGAAAGGCGCTCCCGGCGGCGATCCCGCGGCGGTCGCCTTCGACGCGCTGCGAGCCGCGCGCTCCCGCGGCCTCGACGTCGTGCTGGTCGACACGGCCGGCCGCCTGCAGACGGACCAAGGCCTGATGGACGAGCTCGCGAAGCTGCAGCGAGTCATGCGCAAGGAGCTGCCGCGCGCGCCGCACGAGGTCCTGCTCGTGCTCGACGCGAACACCGGCCAGAACGCGATCCGCCAGGCTCAGGAGTTCAAGAAGGCCGTCGCGGTCACCGGCATCGCGCTCACCAAGCTCGACGGCACGGCGCGCGGGGGCGTCGTGCTCGGCATCGCCCAGGAAGTCGGCCTGCCCGTGCGCTACGCCGGCCTGGGTGAGTCACTCGACGACCTCGCGGACTTCGATCCACCCGCGTTCGTCGCCGCACTCTTCTCGCCCGCCGAGTGAGCTCCGAGGCGAGCGAAGGTCATCGGGCCGAGGAGAAACAGACCACGCTGATGGCGATGGCCGGCAGGCGCGCGTCGGGGTTCCGGTAGCCGTG
Source organism: Myxococcota bacterium (assembly GCA_044450765.1). Taxonomy (GTDB): domain Bacteria; phylum Myxococcota_A; class UBA9160; order SZUA-336; family SZUA-336; genus VGRW01. The sequence goes on from JBIOJK010000120.1 coordinate 3,254, forward strand.
GCGCTGGTCCCCGCGGAACACCAGCGCGTCGCCGGCCTCGAGCAGCCAGCGCTGGCCGGAGGCGACCAGCTCGATGCGACCCGATTCGCAGGTCAGATACTCGCGCGTCCCCGGGGTGTGCGGAATTCCGGTGAGTCGGCCGTTCGGCGCGAGCTCCATGTGCGAGATCTCGAGGCCCGGGATCGCCTCGGGCAGCAGCGGCCGCAGGCGCGCGCCCTGGCGCTGGCGCACGCGTTGCTCGCGCGCGCTGAAGAGCCGCGCGGCCGTGCGCGGCGGGCCGATCAGTTCCTCGACCGAGACCTGCAGTGCAGCCGCGGCGCGCGCGAGCACGGCCAGCGTCGGGTTCGCGCCGCCGGCTTCCAGCGTGCCCCAGGTCGGGCGCGGAATTCCCGAGAGCTCGGCGATCTGCCGCTGGGACAGCCCGCGCGCTTCGCGCAGTCGTCTCAGGTTGGCCGCGAGGTTGGAGCCGGCGTCGTGCATGGGTGTCCCGATAGCCGCCGGCCAGCATATCATCCAGACGGATGTCCGACGAGCTGAAGTTCGCGAAGCTGTCAGTCATTCGGAGGAGAGCACCGCATGAGCACGCGACTCGACCACGCGAACCTGACCGTGCGCGATCTCGACGAGACGCTGCGCTTCGTAAAGACCGCCTTCCCGGAGTTCCGCATCCGCGCCGAGGGCAAGACCTGGGGCGGCGCGCGCTGGGTGCACGTGGGCACCTACGACGTGTATCTCGCGCTGACGCAGGCCCGCGGAGAGGCGCCCGAGCGCTGGGTGCCCTATGCCGGCAAGCCGGGGACGAATCACCTGGGATTCGAGGTCGACGACGCGGCTGCACTGCGCGAGCGCATGCGCGCCGCCGGCTACGAGGACACCACCGTGCCCAACCGCCACCCGTTCCGGCGCCGCGTCTACTTCCACGATCGCGACGGGAATGACTGGGAGTTCGTCCAGTATCTCTCCGACGATCCGGAGAAGCGACACGACTACTCACTGCCCGACGCGAGCTGAGCGGGCGAGCGCCGCAAGCCGCTAAGGTTCGAACGGGCGCTCGGACCAGGGCTCGCCGAGTATCTCGCCGCCGCGCGCGACCCAGAGCCGGTCGTCGAAGGGCCTGCGCGTCTCGCCGTGGACCGCGTGCGCCGGGATGAATTGAATCACCCAGGAGCGGCGCGGCCGCGCGCTCGGATTCGGGCCGGCGCGGTGCAGCGTGAGTGACGAGAAGATGCCCACCTCGCCGGCGGCGAGCTCGAGCGGCTCGCCGGTCTCGGGTCCCTCGTAGCCGATCTGGAAGAAGCCGCCGGTGTCCTTGTGGGGGCGCGGCCCGGCGCGGTGACTGCCGGGCTGGATCCAGAGGCAGCCGTTCTCGACGGTCATGGGATCGAGCGCGAGCGTGGCGGTGACGTACTCCGCGGGCACGACGGCGCCGTAGCCGTTGTCCTGGTGCCAGGGGGTCTCGGAGCCGGTGCCCGGCGGCTTCGAGACGGCTTGATCCCAGTAGAGCCGCACGTCGGGGCCGAGTAAGTCGAGCAGCGGCTCGACCAGCGCGCGCGCCGTTGCGAAGCGGCGCAACAGCGGGCTGCGCAGCTGCAGCAGCGGGCCGTACTCGAACTTCGACTTGCCGCGCTCGCCGATGCGCATCGGTTTCGCGAGCGCGCGGTCGTAGGCGTCGCCGAGCTCGGCGAGCTGCGCGCCGTCGAACACGCGGCCCATGTTGAAGTAGCCGCGCCCGCGAAACGCGCCGATCTGCTCGGACGTGAGCGTCACGCGCCGCGCCGCAGCGCGCGGCCCGGGCGCGCGCCCGTGTGAGTCGCATCGCGCACGACGCCGGTGCCGTTCACGAACACGTGGTGGATCCCGGCGGGCGGGTGATTCGGGTCTTCGTAGCTGCCGACGTCGATGATGCCGCGCGGGTCGAACACGACCAGGTCGGCGAACGCGCCGGCGCGAATCAGGCCGCGATCGGCGAGGCCGAACACGCGCGCCGGGAAGCCAGTCATTCGATGCACGGCCTCTTCGACCGGGAAGACCGCGAGATCGCGCGCGTAGCGTCCGAGCACCCGGGCGAACGTGCCCCACAGTCGCGGGTGCGGCTTGCCCGGCAGCGTCGGGATGCCGTCGGAGCCGATCATCGTGCTCGGGTGGCGCATCACCGCGCGCACGTCGTCCTCGCTCATCGAGTGCATCACGACGGTGACGGAGCGCGCTGTCTCGAGCACGTGCTCGGCGGTCCGCTTCGCGTCCATCCCGAGCGTCTTCATCAGCTCCGTGATCGACCGCCCCTCCCACTCCGGGTGATTCGCCGCCGAAGCGATCGCGATGCTGTCCGGGCTGACGCGGCCCAGGCCGCCCGGTCGCTCGTCGAAGCCGCCGTTCTGGAGCACCGCCAACAGGCCCGTGCTTCCCGCCGTGTACGGGTACTGATCGGCGTGCACCTCGAGGCCTTCCGCCTGCGCGCGTTCGATCAGGCCCAGTGACTCGTGCACGCGGCCCCACGACTCGCGGCCCGCGGCCTTGTGGTGGGAGATCTGCACCGGGACGCCGGCGCGCCGGCCGATCTCGATCGCCTCGCGCACCGAGTCGAGCAGCCCCGGTCCCTCGTCGCGCATGTGAGTCGCGTAGAGCGCGCCGCTTCCGCGGAGCTCGCCGCAGAGCTCCGCCAGCTCGGCGGTGTCCGCGAAGCTGCCCGGCTGATAGACGAGACCCGTGGAGAGACCGACGGCGCCCGCGTCTCTACCTTCGCGGACCATCGCCTTCATGGCGTCGAGCTCGCCCGCCGTCGGCGCGCGGCGCTCGTTGCCCATTGCGCTCGCCCGCAGCGTGCCATGGCCGATCAGGACCGCGGCGTTCACGCTCGCGGGTTCGCGGTCGAGTCGCTCGAGATAGCCGCGGTAGCCCTGCCACTCGGGCAGCGCGGCGCCGGGATGAAAGGTCCGGAACATGAACGACGCCATCGGCCACGGCGCGGCGCCGAGCCCGCAGTTGCCGACCACGCAGGTTGTGACTCCGCCGAGAATCTTGAAGTCCATCTCGGGGCGCAGCAGCAGCGCGAAGTCGTCGTGAGTGTGGACGTCGATGAATCCCGGCGCGAGCGCGAGCCCGGAGGCGTCGAGCGACACACTCGCGCGGACGTCGGCGGCGGCGCCGACGGACGCGATGCGGTCGCCGCGCACGGCGACGTCGGCGACGCGCGGCGCGTCGCCCGTGCCGTCGTACACGGTCGCGCCGCGGATCACGAGATCCACCGCTTCCGGCATGGCGCAATCATACCTCGACGCGCTAACCAGAACCCATGTCGATGTACGTGCTTGCGCTCGACCAGGGGACCACGAGCTCGCGCGCGATCCTGTTCGATGCGGCGGGCAACGCGGTCGCGAGTCAGGCGCACGAGTTCAAGCAGCACTTCCCGCAGCCCGGCTGGGTCGAACACGATCCGCTGGAGATCTGGGACTCGCAGCTGCGCGCCGCGCGCGGTGCGCTGGCGCGCGCGCAGGTTCGCGCCGACGAGGTCGTCGCGCTCGGCATCGCGAATCAGCGCGAGACGACCGTCGTCTGGGAGCGCGCGACCGGCCGGCCGATCTACCCGGCGATCGTCTGGCAGTCACGCCAGACCGTCGAGCTCTGCGACGACCTGAAGCGCCGCGGCCTCGAGCCGGTGGTGCGCGAGCGCACGGGTCTCGTCGTCGACGCGTACTTCTCGGCCACGAAGGTCGCCTGGATCCTGTCGCAGGTGGAGGGCGCGCGCGATGCCGCGCGCCGCGGCGAGCTGGCGTTCGGCACGATCGACACCTGGCTGATCTACAAGCTGACCGGCGGAAAAGTGCACGCGACCGACTACAGCAACGCGTCGCGCACGATGCTCTACGACATCGGCCGGCTGCGCTGGGACGACGAGTTACTTGCCGCGCTCGAGATTCCCGCGCAGGTGCTGCCAGAGGTGCGTGACTCGAGCGGAGACTTCGGCGTGACCGACGCGGACCTGCTCGGCGCCGCGGTTCCGATCCGCGGCGTCGCCGGCGACCAGCAGGCCGCGCTCTTCGGCCAGGCGTGTTTCGAGGAAGGCAGCGCGAAGAACACCTACGGTACCGGCTGCTTCATGTTGATGAACACCGGGACGACCCTGAAGCGCTCGGCGTCGGGCCTGATCTCGACGATCGCCTGGGGGATCGGCGGCAAGATCGAGTACGCGCTCGAGGGCGCGGTCTTCGTCGCGGGCGCCGCGGTGCAGTGGCTGCGCGACGAGCTCGGTCTCTTGCACAGCGCGGCCGAGAGCGAGGCGCTCGCGCGCTCGGTCCCCGACACCGGCGGCGTGTATGTCGTCCCGGCGTTCACGGGGCTCGGCGCGCCGTACTGGGACCCGCAGGCGCGCGGCACGATCGTGGGAATCACTCGCGGAACCAGCCGGGCGCACCTGGTGCGCGCGACGCTCGAGGCGATCGCCTTCGAAAGCACGGATCTGCTGCGCTGCTTCGAGCGCGACACGCAGGTGCGCACGCTGCAGCTGCAGGTCGACGGCGGCGCGACGGCGAACGACTTCCTGATGCAGTTCCAGGCCGACGTGATGGGCGTGCCCGTACGCCGGCCGAGGGTGCTCGAGACCACGGCGCTCGGCGCCGCGTATCTCGCGGGGCTTGCGGCGGGCTTCTGGAAGGACCGCCGCCAGATCGCGAAGAACTGGCAGGAGGAGCGCTTCTTTGAGCCCGCGATCTCGGAGGCGAAGCGCGCGGAGCTCTACGCAGGCTGGCTGCGCGCGGTCGAGCGCTCGCGCGGTTGGGCGATTTCGACTTGAGGCCGCGCAACATCGCGCACCGCGGCGCCTCGGTGGATCGGCCCGAGAATACGCTGGCTGCGTTCGAGCTCGCGCTGGAGCAGGGCGCCGACATGATCGAGACCGATCTCCACCTGCTGCGCGATGGCGCGATCGCGCTGTATCACGACGACGCGGTCGGCGGCCGCCCGGTCGGCGCGCACTCATTCGCCGAGCTGCGCCAGAAGCTGCCCGCCGCGCCGACGCTCGACGAGACACTGGACTCACTCGGCCAGCGCATCGACTTCAATCTCGAGATCAAGAGCCCGAGAGAGGGCGACTACGTCGGGCTCGAGGCGCGCGTGCTCGAGGACGTGCGTCGGCGCGGGATCCTGGCGCGCACCTTGTTCTCGAGCTTCGCCGACAGCGTTCTGCTCCGGCTGCGCGAGCTCGAGCCGAGGGCGCGCCTCGGTACGCTGGTCTCGGCGCGCCTGCCCGCGAAGATCCTCGAGCGCGCCGCGAGCGTGAAGGCCGAAGCCGTGCACCTCGACCTGCGGCTCGCGAGCGACTCACGCATCGCCGAAGCCCACGCAGCCGGCTACCAAGTGAACGTCTGGACGGTCGACACCCCCGCCGACCAGCGCCGCCTGATCGCCGCCGGCGTCGACGGGATCTTCACGAACCTGCCCGGACCGCTGCGAAAGCTCATCGGCTAGAAGCCCGCCGGGCCCCACGGCAAGCGAAGCGCGCAGCAGGGCGGAGCCCTGCGGAGAGTGGGTGGCGGCGGCCGCCCGCCGCCGGGCCCCACTCAGTATGCGTTGGGATCGTTGAAGCCCCGCACCACCGTCAGCAGCATGATGCGCAGGTCGAAGCCGAGTGACCAGCGGCGCAGGTAAGCCATGTCGTACTCGAGCCGCTTCTCGATCGACGTGTTGCCCCGGCAGCCGTTCACCTGCGCCCAGCCGGTGAGTCCGCCCTTCACCTTGTGGCGCAGCATGTAGCCGGGCAGGCCCGCGCGGAATTCGCGGATGAACTCGGGCCGCTCGGGCCGCGGACCGACGAGACTCATCTCGCCGCGCAGCACGTTCCAGAACTGCGGGATCTCGTCCAGGTTCGTGCGCCGCAGAAACGCGCCCAGGGGCGTGCGGCGCGCGTCGTTCGCCACCGCCCAGACCGCGCCGGTGTCTCGCTCGGCGTGCTGCACCATCGTGCGGAACTTCCACATCGAGAAGAGCCGTCCGTCCAGGCCCATGCGTTCCTGGCGATAGAAGATGGGGCCGGGCGAGCTCCACTTCACCGCGAGCGCCAGCGCGGCGAAGACGGGCGCGCCGATCGCGAGCGCGGCGGCAGAGCCGGCGACGTCGACGGCGCGCTTCGCGATCGCATTCCAACCGACGAGCGGTGACTCGATCAGGCGGATCATCGGCAGCCCGTCGAAGTCCTCGATTCCGCCCTGCACGGTGTCGATGCCCAGCAGGTCCGGCACGAAGCGCACCGCCGCGGTCGTGTCGTGCAGCTCGCGCAGGAGCTTCAGCGGATTCGCCGGGTCGCTGCGGTCGAGCGCGAGCACGACCTGGTCGATCTCCTCGCGCGACACCACATCGTGTAGTGCGTCGTAGCCGCCGAGCCAGGGCGCGGAGTCGCCGCCGAGCCCGGCCGACGACGGGCCGAGGAAGCCGCGGACGCGGAAGCCGAGCTCCGGGTGGCGAGTCAGCCGCGCGTGGATCTCGCGCGCCAGGCTGCCGGTGCCGACGATCAGCACGGTCTGCGCGAAGCGCCCCTGCCGGCGCAGCCGGCGCAGCGCCACGCGCAGCGCCACGCGCGACCCGATCAGGAACACGGCCGCGCTTCCCGCGAAGACGCCGACCGTGAGTCGCGACACCCAGGCGAGCCGGCCGAAGAACGTCAGGGTGGCGATCAGCACGGTCCCGAGCAGGCAGACCTCGGCGATGCGGCGCGTCTCGGAGAGGAGTGAGTGCACGCGGTGGCCGTCGTAGAGGCCGCGCCAGCGCAGCAGGATGTGCCAGATCGGCAGGATGCCGAGCAGCAGCCACGGATAGTCGTTCAAGTCGTAGCCGCGCGTCGGCTCGGGCAGCCAGCCCGAGACGAAGCGCAGCCAGGTCGCGGCGAGCCAGGCCGCGGCGACCAGCGCCAGGTCCGCGAGCGCGAGCAGTCCGCGCAACACTTCGCTGTGTTTCCGAAGCACGCTTCCCCCGATTCGCGGTTCGCGCCGCGAAGAGGCTAGCGGCTCGCCGCGGAGAGTTCCCGATCGATCTGCGCCGCGGCCTCGCGGCCCTCGGCGATCGCCCACACCACGAGCGACTGGCCCCGCCGCATGTCCCCCGCGGCGTAGACGCGCGGCACGCTGGTCGCATAGCCGCGCGTGGCGACGTTGCCGCGGTCGGAGAGGTCGACACCGAACTGTTTCAGCATGTCGTCCCGGACCGGGCCCAGGAACCCCATCGCGAGCAGCACGAGGTCGACGTCGAGCGTGAACTCGCTGCCCGGCACGGTCTGCATCTCGCGCCGGCCGGTCGCCGCATCGGGCGGGCCGAAACGAACGCGCACGGCATGCAGCTTCTGCACGCGGCCGTCGCCGGAGAATCCGGTCGTCGAGATGCCCCAGTCGCGCGAGCCGCCTTCCTCGTGCGAGGTCGAGGTGCGCAGGATCTGCGACGGCATCGGGTGCAC
>JBIOJK010000121.1:0-10575 GCA_044450765.1 Myxococcota bacterium
CGACCAAGAGACGTCGAGGCGCAGCAGCTCGCGCACCACCCGCTCCTGTCCGCGCTCCGCGATCAGCTCGGCCGCGCGCTCCGCCGCGCCGCAGATTCCGTCGGGAGTGAGTGGCGCGAACAGGACCCCGGTCTCGCCGTCCTTGATCGTGTCGATCAGCCCGCCGGTGCGGTGTGCGATCGGGAGCGCGCCGTAGCGCTGCGCGGTGAGTTGCACCAGACCGCACGGCTCGAAGCGCGAGGGCACCAGGGCGCAGTCGGCCGCGGCGTAGAGGCGGCGGGCCGCGCGCTCGTCCCAGGAGATCGCGGCGTGCACGCGCCCCGGGTACTTGCGGGCGGCCGCAGCGAGTGACTCTGCGATCGCCCGCTCGCCGTCGCCGAGCAGCGCGAGCGTCGCGCCGGAGGCGACCAGCGCGGGCAGCGCGGCGGCCAGCACGTCCCAGCCCTTCTGGGCGGTGAGTCGCCCGATTCCGACGCAGAAGCGCCCGCTCTGCGTGCGCCCGAGCCCGAGCTCCGCCAGCACGCGCTCGCGACAGGTGCGCTTGCCCGCGGGCGCAGCCGCCGAGAAGCGCTCCGGCAACGCGCGGTCGGTGCCGGGATCGAAGCGCTCGACGTCCAGGCCGTTCGCGATCCCCCGCAGCCGCGCGCGGCGCAGCTGGTACACACCTTCCAGACCGAGGCCGAACTCGGGCATCAGGATCTCGCGGGCGTAGCTCGGCGACACGGCGATCACGCGGTCCGCCCAGACGACTCCGCCCTTGAGCAGCGACAGATCGCCGAAGAACTCGAGGCCGTCGGGCGCGAACAGCTCGCCGGGCAGCGCGGTCCACGCGAGCGCGCTCGCCGGCTGTCGCCCTTGGTACGCATTATTGTGTAGAACCTGGACGGTGCCGATGCCGCGCGCGCTGCCGCGGTCGTACAGGGTGCGCAGCGCGCAGACCGAGAGCGCGGCGTGCCAGTCGTGCGCGACCAGGACGTCGGGCCGCTCTTCGTAGGTCCGCAGCGCGACCGCGCGCGCGAAGCTGATGAAGCGAGCCGCCTCGTCGCCGTACGGACCGGCCGACTCGCCGTACAGACCCGCGCGGTCGAAGAAGGCCGGCATGTCGAGCAGCCGCAGCCCGAGGCGGGGCGCGAGCTCACCCGAGAGCCAGCGGCCGCGCACGTCGCCGAAGGGGCCCGGCAGGCGCACGCCGCCAGCGTCGACGAGCTTCGGACAGCTCGGGTGCGCGAGCGCGCTGCGGTACGCGGGCAGGAGTGACACGACTTCGTGTCCGCGCGCGGCGAGCCCGCGGGCGAGACCGGCGACGGCGTCGCCCAAGCCGCCGCTCTGCGCCAGGGGCGCGAGCTCGCTCGTCGCAAAGAAGACGCGCAAATCGCCCCCTAGACGTCGAACTCGTCGCGCTGACCGAAGTCCGCGCGCGAGACCACGACCACGCCGCCTTCCGAGACCGTGAAGCGCTTGCGGTCGAGCTCGAGGTCGTATCCGATCTTCTCGCCGGGGGGGATGCGCACGCCCTTGTCGACGATGCAGCGCTTCAGCCTCGCGCCGCGGCCGACGTCGACGAGCGGGAAGAGCACGCTCTCCTGGACGTGGCTGTAGCTGTTCACGCGCACGCGGTAGAAACAGACCGTGCGCTCGAGCGTGCCGCCCGAGATGATCGAGCCGGAGCCGACGATCGAGTCGATCGCCTTGCCGACGCGGCCGTCGTCCTCGTCGCCGAACACGAACTTGCACGGCCCCGAGGAAGGCTGCGTGCCGCGGATCGGCCACGCGTCGTTGTACAGGTTGAGGCGCGGCTCGACGGAGACCAGGTCGAGGTTCGCCTCGAAGAACGCGTCGAGCGAGCCGACGTCGCGCCAGTAGCCGCGCGAGCTCTCGTGCTCGCCGGGGCAGAGCTGCGAGGCGAAGTCGTAGGCCAGCATGCGCATGCGCTTGTGCGCGGTCGTGAGCACGTCGCGGCCGAAGTCGTGAGTCGTGGATGCAGTGTCTGCGTCGCGCCGCAGCTCTTCGAGCATCACCGAAGTGCGGAACACGTAGTTGCCCATCGAGACGAGCGTCGCGTCGGGATTGCCGGGCATCGCCGGCGGGTCCTCCGGCTTCTCGAGAAAGTCCACCACCCAGCCGTTCTCGTCGACTTTGAGACAGCCGAAGTTGCGCGCCTCACTGCGCGGGACGGGGAGCGTCGCCACGGTCAGGTCGGCATCGCGCGAGCGGTGGCTGTCGAGCATGAGCGACACGTCCATCTTGTAGACGTGGTCGGAGCCGAAGATCGCGACGTCGCGCGGGCGCATCTCGCGCAGGAGGTCGAGGTTCTGCCAGATCGCGTCGGCCGTGCCGCGGAACCAGAACGGCCCGATGTTCTGACCCGCGGGCACCGGATCGATCGACGCGTCGAGCACGCCGCCGAGCGACCACGCGCGCGAGAGATGCCGAATCAGCGACGTCGCGCGGTACTGGGTGAGCACGCGGATCTGCTGGTAGCCGCTGTTCACGAGATTCGAGAGCACGAAGTCGACCAGCCGGTAGCGGCCGCCGAAGTACATGGCCGGCTTGCTGCGCTCGGAAGTGAGCGGCGCGAGCCGGCGCCCCTCGCCGCCGGCGAGCACGAGCGCAAGGCTGTCGCGCACAGGGACCACGCGAGTCCGTTTCTAACCCGCGGCCTCTGCGCGGGCAAGGCGTGTCCGGTAGGATGGGCGCGCCCGCCGACGGAGAGGGAGAGCCGCCCGTGCTGATCATCGCCGGTTCGTTCCGGATCGACCCCAGGACGCGCGAGGCGACCTTCGCCGCCGCGCGCGAGATGATGGCCGAGACGCTGAAGGAGAAGGGCTGTCACGCGTACAGCTTCACGGCGGACCTCGCCGATCCCGAGGTGATGCACCTCTTCGAGCGCTGGGAGTCGGAAGACGCGCTGCGCGCCCATTTCGCCACACCGCACATGGCGCGCTTCCAGGCGGCGCTGGCGAAGCTCGCGCCGAAGGTGCTCGAGATCTCGAAGTACGAGATCTCGCGTGTCGGCCCGGTGCGCTGAGCGGCCGATGGCGCAGTCTTTCGCGGAGCGCTTCGATCCGGACGTCGCGCAGGGCTTCATCCGCGCGAACGACAAGCTGACCGGACTGCCGAAGTATCTCGGTTTGCGCATCGCGGACGTCGGCCCCGGCACCTTGCGCGCGGAGATGGAGGTGCGCGAGGACTTGCTCACGCCGTTCAAGACGATGCACGGCGGGGTGATCTCCGCGGTCTGCGACCACGTGCTCGGCTGCGTCTGCTACCCGCTCATGGCACGGGGTCAGTGGGCGGCGACGACCGAGTTCAAGCTGAACCTGCTGGCGCCGGTGACTCGCGGCGTGCTCGCGGCGAACGCGACGGTCCTGTCGCTGACGAAGTCACTCGCCGTGGTGCGGATCGAGGTCGTGAACGAGGACCGCCTGGTCGCGCTGGCCCAGGGGACCGTCACGATCCGCGATCCGAAGCCTTCCTAGCGGGGCCCGGCGCGGCCGACTGCTCCTGCGAGGCCCAGCGAGTGCGGAAGCGCTGCGTCATCCAGAGACACACTTCCCAGATGTCGGCGAGCGGCGCGCCGGTCTGCGGGTCGACCGGCTGATACGCGGGAGGACCGAACTCGGGGTTGATCGTGAGCCACGGGCGGCCCTCCGCCTGCGCCCGCAAGAGGATGCGATCCCACCAGCGCTCGAAGCGCTCGGTCCACTGGAGTCCCTTGCCGAGGCGCGGATCGGCCACCTGCGGCCCGTGCTCGCAGCCGACGCGCGCGTGGATGTGATCGGCGCGCGAGATGGCCAGGTCCATGAGCTCGCGGTAGCCGGTCTGCGAGAGACTGCTCTCGGCGACGGTGGTGAAGTGACTGAAGTCGGCGCACAGCCGCAGCTCGGGAATCGCCTCGAGATAGCGCGCGGTCGTCCAGGGCGAGTAGAGCAGGCGGGTGCGGTGGGTCTCGAAGACGACGGGAACGTCGACCTCGCCCGCCATCTCCATGGCGTTCCGGAAGAACTCGAGCCCGCGGTCGAAGTCGAAGCGGTCGCGGCCCGGATGGCAGTTGATCAGGATCGGGCGCGTGCGCTTGATCCCCTCGAGCTGCGCGCGGAAGGCCTGCTCGTCGTCGCAGAACATCATGGCGACGTAGTCGAGCCCGAGCTCGCCGCACAGGTCGCCGAACTCGCTCGGGTCGAGCTCGACGGTCGCGCACTCGATCCCGTCGTAGCCCGCCGCCGCGAACTTCGCGAGCCGCGCGCGCTGGTCCCCGAGATATTCCATTCCCCAGTCGCACTTCAGCAGCTTCAGTCGCATGTCAGCGCATCATACCCGCGGCCGGCGCGGCACGAGCGCGGGCACGCGCTTCATCAGCTCGCCGTAGCCGGGGCGTCGCGCGGCGCTGCGCGTATCGAGCATGGGGATGCTGACGAACAGGAACATCGCGGTGATCGCGACGGCTCCGGCCGCGGTCCAGTACCACCCCGGCGCGGCGGCGAGCGCGAAGAGCCAGAGACCCCACCAAAATCCAATCTCGCCGAGATAGTTCGGGTGGCGCGACCAGGCCCACAGCCCGCGCGTGCAGATCTCGCCGGACTGCTTCGCGCGGTTGAAGGCGCGCAGCTGCTCGTCGGCGATAGTCTCGAGCGCGATCGCACCGCCCGTCACGAGCGCAGCGAGCGCGTCCAACGCTCCGATCGGCCGCGCCTCGACCGCGAGCGCCGCGTAGAGCGGAAGGCAGCCGAGAAACACCTGCAGCGTCGGGAAGTAGTGGATCCCGGTCAGACTCACGACCCAGTACGGCGCGACGCCGTTCGAGCGCAGCTCGACGTAGCGCCAGTCCTCGTGCGCCAGCCCTCGCCAGCCACGCGCCCAGTTCGCGGTGAGTCGGATCGCCCACGCGAAGACCAGTCCGAGCACAAGCCACCGCCTCGTCGCGGCGGCGCCGCCGGCGGAGCCGAGATTCGCCCAATAGAGCCCGATCACGGGCGGCGCGACGCTCCAGTACGGGTCGTACATGCTCGAGTTCCCGAGCGCCATGCTGAGCCCGAAGATCACGAGCGTCGCGGCAAGGTCCGCGACCAGCGCGGTGAGAATCGGGGAGTCACTGGCCAGCAGCACCGCTGCGGCGAGCGCCACCCCGAGCGCGACGGCATACGCTGCGACGACGATGGCGAAGGAGCGGACCACCAAAGCTAACTCGCGGGCGCACGCATGTAGACGTCAACGAGCTGCCCCGGGTAGATCGGGGTCGACGCCGGCTTCTTGAACCGGAAGATGATCGGGAGAACCCGCAAGTCGACGCGCTCGGTCCGCTGGTTGGAGAGCTCGACTTTGGGCGAGACGAGGGGCTGCACACGGACGAATTCGAGCGGAATCTGGAGTTCGGTGCCGCGCAGAAACATCGTCGCTTCGAGGGCCTCGACGTTGTGCAGCTTGGCGATCAGTATCTCATCCACGTAGCAGCGAACGGCCCCGTAGTCGTCCCCGTTTCCCATCACGAGCAGCGGTGCCGCTCCGGAGCTGTATGACTCGAGCGTTCCCTGCGAAGACACGTAGCTCCCGACGGTGGCGGTAATCGAGAGCACCACGCCATCCACAGGAGCCGCGATCGCGTACTTGGCCAGAAGAGCGCGCGCGGCGCCCGCTCCCTTTGCGAGCGCGTTGTACTGCGCCTCCTGATTGAGGATGTCGTATTTCCACGCACCCGCCTTCACGAGATCATAGTTTCGTTCTGCGACGGCCAGATTCGCCCGAGCGAGCTGCGCATTGTTGCTCGCCTGGTCTAGCGCCAGCTTGCTGACTGACCCTGGCATGGCGTCGTATGCCATCTGCTGCTTGGCCCGGTCGGATTCCGCGCTCTTTACACTCGCTTGTGCAGAGGAGACCTGGGCGAGCGCAACCGCGAGGCTCTCTGGCCTCGGCTGCGCCCGCAGCGCGTCGAGTAGGGCGAGGGCGGCGTCGGCCTGCGCCTGCTGCTGGTCCGCGATTGCGCGCTGGACGGAGTCATCGAGCCGCACGAGCCGCTCCCCTTTGGCGACTCGGCTGCCTTCGCGCACCAGGATCTCGGCCACTGTTCCCCCCACTTCGGGGTAGACGTTGATGTTCTCGCCACTCTCCTGGAGGCTCTCGACGATCCCGTTCGCGTATACCCCCTGCTCGTAGGGATTTGCAGCGGGCGCGAAGACCGGTGCGAGCGGCCGGGATCTCACCGCGAAGAAGGCGGCGCTCACCAGTCCGGCCAAGACACCGATCGCTGCGAGAGCGAAGAGAGCTCTATTCCGCACGAGCTGGCCGTTGGACGACGTCGGTGATCCGTCCGTCTTCCATCGCGATCGTCCGGTCGGCGAACTCGGCGATCCGGGCATCGTGCGTGACGACCACGATGCAGCGCACCGCCGAGAGGACCTTCGTGCGGAGAAACTCGACGATCTTCCGGCCGGTCTCGCCGTCGAGCGACGCGGTCGGCTCGTCGAGGATCAGGACTTCCGGCTCCGCCACGATCGCGCGCGCAATGGCGACGCGCTGTTGCTCGCCGCCACTCAGCTTGATCGGAGGAAGATCCGCTCTGTTCTCGAGACCCACGATCTTCAGGAACTCGAGCGCGGTCTGCAGCGCCTCCGCCCACGGCCGGCGCTTCAGGATCAACGGAATGGCGACGTTCTCCGCCGTCGTGAGCCGGGGGAACAGATGATAGTCCTGAAAGACGAAGCCGAGCGTGCGAAGGCGGAACTCGGCGAGGTCATCGTCGTCGAGACCCCAGATGTCCCGGCCGTGCACGACGACCGTGCCGCTGCTCGGCCGCAGGATACCGGAGAGGATGCTCAGCAGAGTCGTCTTCCCGCTTCCGGATGGCCCCACGATGTAGAGCATCTCCCCGAAATAGGCGTCGAGACTGACTCCACGGATGGCATCTGTCCTGGTCGGGCCCTCGCCGAACCACTTCACGATGTCCCGCGCGACGACGGCGGGGTTCGGCAAGTCACCCCCGGAAGATGTCGAAAGGTTCGAGCTGAATCACTTTGCGAATGCCCACGTACGTGGAGACCGCCGCGATGACGAGAACCATGACGAGAGCCAGGACCAGGTTCCCATACGTGATGGTGGAGGAGTAGTCCGGCAGACGGACCTTGGCGAGCGCGATCAGGACCGCGCAGAGCCCGACGCCGAGCCCGTAGCCGGTGAGGCTGGTGAGGAACGCCTGGAACAGGATCAGCTCGATGAGATCGTGCGCCTTCGCTCCGATCGCCTTGAGGGCCCCGAAGCGCTCGAGGTTCTCGACGATGAACGTGTAGAAGGTCTGACCCGAAATCGAGAGGCCGACCAGAAAGCTGATCATCGTCATGATCAAGAGGTTGGTTCCGACGCCAGTTTGAAACACGTAGAAGCGCGTGATCTGGCTCTCGAACTCCCTTGCCGTGAGTGCGCGGTACCCGAGGCGGGCGACCGCCGCCTTGATCTCCGGGATCCGATCCATGCCCTTCGGCTCGACGAGGACGTACGACAGCGTGTAGCGGGTGGAGGGGAGGTACTCGATGGCGCGCTTGTAGGTCGTGTAGAGCGTGGGGATCCCGAACAGGCCGCCGACCGGCGCGGTCGCAATACCGACGATCACGCTGCGGTGGTCATTGATCTCGAACACGGTGCCCAGGATCGGCTTCTCCAGCTTGTCATACTCGGCATCGCGAACGACGACGAAACCGTTGTCCGCGTAGATGTCCTCGATGCGTCCCGCGACGAGCGGAGGGCGCCCGACGAGGCTCGTGTCGTCCAGACCGATCACGCTCACGGATTGGTGCGTGCCGTCGGCGAGCTTCACCAGCGCATTGCCGTAGTAGAAGGGCACGGCGTACTTCACCCCGTCGACGCTGCGCACCGCGTCGAGCACGTAGTCGGGCATCGGGATGCCGTTCGCGACGGTCATGACGGCGGGATCCATCACCCAGAGCGCGGCGCCGGTGTTGAGAACGGTCGCCGACGCGCGCAGCAGGATCCCTGAGAACATCGAGACCATCTGCACCATCAAGAACACGGAGAAAGTGAGGCCGACGATCAGCGCCGCGAACTTTGCGCGGTCGTTCACGAGAAGCTTGAATCCGAGAATGAAGATGCTGGCCATCAGGCCTCGCCGTCTCGACCCGCGGGTGCCTCGGCTGCAAGGCTACGCGTACACGAACTCCTGCGCGTCGAGGTCGATCGCGGGGATCGCTTTCTTCTCCGCCCAGTAGTCCTGGGTGTGCTGCCATTCCGGCTTGTCGCCGCGCCTGGGCAGGAGGTCGAGCGCGCGCGTGAGGTAGCCCGGGTTGAAGTTGTTCGGGTCGATCCACGGCAGCAGCGGCATGTCCCTGTCCTCGGGCCGCAGCGCGACAGAGACGCGCTTCGCGCCCTTCGCCTTCATGTGATGGAGCAGCCGGCACACGAAGTCACTCAGCAGGTCCGCGCGCAAGGTCCAGCTCGCGCGGAAGTAGCCGAACACCCAGAGCAGGTTCGGGACTCCGGTGAACATCATGCCGCGATAGGTCACCGTGTCGTGCAAGTCGAGCGGCTTGCCGTCGATCGTGAACGCGATGTCGCCCAGGATGCTGATGTTGAAGCCCGTGGCGGTGACGATGATGTCGGCCTGGAGCTCTCGGCCCGACTTCAGGAGCACGCCTTTCTCGGTGAAGCGCTCGATCTCGTCGGTGACCACCGAAGCCTTGCCGGACTGGATGCCCTTGAACAGATCGCCGTCGGGCACGTAGGCCAGGCGCTGTTGCCACGGCCGGTACTTCGGCGTGAAGTGCTCGTTAACCATCTCGTCGGGGAGATAGGCGCGCACGCCGGCGAGCAGCTGCTCCCGCGCGAGGTCTCCCTGATCCATGCAGACGCGGGTCATCAGCTCCTGGTCGTGCAGGATCTTGCGGCGGACGATCTCGTGGACCCAGGTCTCGTCGATGTCGAGCTCGCGCAAGGTGTCGGCAAGCTCGTTCTTGTTGGGCGCCGGGTAGAAGTAAGTGGGGGAGCGCTGCAGCACGGTGGTGTGTCGCGTGTCCGCGGCGATCGCGGGCACCACCGTCGCGGTCGTCGCGCCGGACCCGATCACGAGCACGCTCTTGTCCCGGTAGTCGAGATCCTTCGGCCAGGTCTGGGGATGGACGATCTGGCCGCGGAACAGGTTCATGTCCTTCCACTCGGGGGTGTAGCCCTGTGAGTGGCGGTAGTAGCCCTGACACATCCACAGGAAGCTCGCGGTGAAGCGGACCTTCTCGCCGGTGTCGCTACGCGTTGCGTCGACGGTCCAGCGGTTGTCCGCGCTCGACCAGCTCGCCGCCGAGATCTTGTGGCTGTAGCGGATGTGCTTCGCGAGGCAATTCTCGGCAATCACCTCGCCCATGTACTTGCGGATCGCGTCCGCGGTCGCGACCGGCGGGCCGATCCACGGCTTGAAGCGGTAGCCGAACGTGTACAAGTCACTGTCCGAGCGGATGCCCGGGTAGCGATGAGTGAGCCAGGTGCCGCCGAAGCTCTCGAGCGCCTCGAGCACCACGAAGCGCGCGCCCGGACACTGCTTCGTCAGGTGGTAGGCGCCGCCGACACCGGAGATACCCGCGCCGACGATCAGGACCTCGACGTGCTCGACCTTCTGGAGCGGTGAGTGCGGTCGCGATTCGAGAAGCGCTGGCGTCGCGGACATGTTGCCGGTCCTCCCTGCAATCGTCCGCTGCCAGTGCAAGCGATGTGCCCCGCGCGGCGTCCCGACTTGGGGCGAATAAGTTCGCCGCCGCGCGCCGATTTGCCACACCGTGAGGCGCACAGGCTGCCCTGGCGCTGTGCCGTCTGGTGTAGGCTGCGCCGATGCAAAGGCGCACGCTCGGCCGGCACGGCCTCTCGGTCTCGGCACAAGGTCTCGGCTGCATGGGAATGTCGGAGTTCTACGGGGCCACCGACGAGTCGGAGTCGATCGCGACGCTTCAGCGCGCGCTCGAGCTCGGCATCGACTTCCTCGACACGGCCGACATGTACGGTCCGTATCGGAACGAGGAGCTGATCGGACGCGCGCTGCGCGGCCGCCGCGACCGGGTCGTGCTGGCGACGAAGTTCGGGATCGTGCGCGACACCGTGAACCCGACCGTGCGCGGCATCAGCGGCAAGCCGGAATACGTGCGCGAATGCTGCGAAGGCAGTCTGCGCCGGCTCGGCACCGATCGCATCGACCTCTACTACCAGCACCGGGTCGATCCAGCGACGCCGATCGAGGAGACCGTCGGCGCGATGGCCGAGCTCGTGAAGCAGGGCAAGGTTCGCTATCTCGGGCTCTCGGAGGCCGGGGCCGAGACACTGCGCCGCGCATCGGCGGTGCATCCGATCAGCGCGCTGCAGAGCGAGTACTCGCTGTGGAGCCGCGATCCCGAGGACGGAATCCTCTCCGCGTGCCGCGCGCTCGGCATCGGGTTCGTCGCTTACAGCCCGCTCGTCCGCGGCTTCCTCACCGGGCAGATCCGGCGCTTCGAGGATCTCGCAGCCGACGACTACCGCCGCCACTCGCCGCGCTTCCAGGGCGAGAACTTCGGCAAGAATCTCGAGCTCGTGAGGCGGGTCGAGTCACTCGCC
>JBIOJK010000122.1:0-10556 GCA_044450765.1 Myxococcota bacterium
CACCCGGGGCGGGCGCGGGAGACGCGGCGAGCTCTCGCCCGCAGTCGGGACAGAAGCGCCAGCCCGGCTCCACGGGGGCGCCGCAATTCGCGCACGGAACCTGCGCGGGCGCGCCGCAGGCGACGCAGAACTTCTTGCCGGGCAGGAGCTCGTTACCGCAGCGCGAGCATCGCATCGACGACACACCTTCGGCTCGGCCACCCACCCAGTCAAGCGGCCCACGAGATACGATGCCCGCTGCCATGAAGCTGGTTACTTGGAACGTGAATTCGATTCGCCAGCGGCTCGAGCGGGTGCTCGGCCTGCTCGCCCGCCACGCGCCCGACGTCGTCTGTCTGCAGGAGACGAAGGTCGTCGATGCCGACTTTCCCGCCGACGAGCTGCGCGCTGCCGGATACGAGTCCGCCGCGCTCGGGCAGAAGTCGTACAACGGCGTCGCGATCCTGGCGAAGGCGGCGCCCGGCGACGTCGCCCGGGGCTTCCGCGACGGCGGCGACGACTCACAGGCGCGCCTGCTCTCCGCGGGCGTCGCCGGCGTGCGCGTGATCTGCGCGTACGCGCCGAACGGCCAGTCGGTCGGCTCGGAGAAATACGCGTTCAAGCTCGAGTGGTACGAGCGGCTGCGGAAGCTGCTCGAACGCGAGGCCGACCCCGCGCGCGAGCTCGCGCTGGTGGGCGACTTCAACGTCGCCCCCGGCGACCTCGACGTGCACGACCCCGCGCTCTGGCGCGGACAGGTGCTGTGCAGCGACGCGGAGCGCGGCGCGCTCGCGCGCGTCTGTGAGTGGGGTCTCGCCGACGCGTTCAGAGCCGTGTACCCGGAGCGCGTCGCGTTCACGTGGTGGGACTACCGCGAGCTCGGGTTCCCGAAGAACAAGGGCCTGCGCATCGATCACGTGCTCCTCACCCGGCCGCTCGCCGCGCGTCTGCGGGACGTCGTGATCGACCGCGAAGAGCGCAAGGGGAAAGGCGCCTCGGACCACGCGCCTGTCCTGGCGCTGTTCGAGTGACTCGCGCGCGCGCCGCGTCGCTCGCCGCGCTCGCCGCGTGCGCGCTCGGCTGCTCGCGGCCGCGCGAGCCGATCCTCGACTGCGCGCCGAGCAGCGAGGCGCGCCCGATCTGCGGCTTCCACAACCCCGAGGATCTCGCGCTGCTCGAGCACTCGCGCGCGCTGATCGTGAGTCAGCTGGGCTCGATCGACGGCTCGAAGCCGGGTGGCCTCGTGCTGTTCGACCTCGCGAGTGAATCGATCACGCCCGTGTTCCCCGGATCCGACGCCCATGCGCCGCCGCCGCGCGCGGGCTGGGGCGACCCGAGCTGCCCGGGGCCGCCCGGCCCCGCGTTCGACCCGCACGGCCTCGATCTCGCGACGCGGCCCGACGGCAAGCGCGAGCTGCTCGTCGTGAACCACGGCGGCCGAGAAGCCATCGAGCTCTTCGAGGTCGAAGAAGATCTGCCGGGCGGTCCCGCGTTCACCTGGCGCGGCTGTGCGGTCGCGCCGCAGGACGCGATGCTCAACGACGTCGCCGCTCTGCCCGACGGCGGATTCGTCACCACGAACTCGCTCTCGAGGAGTCATCCGATCCTGAGCTCGCTGCGCGGCCTGCTGCGTCTCTCCACGGGCAACGTGCTCGAGTGGCAGCCGAACGGCGGCTTCCGAGCGCTCGCCGGCACCGACGCGCCGCTGCCCAACGGGATCGCGGTCTCGCGGGACGGTGAGACGCTCTTCGTCGACGAGTATCTCGGCGACGAGGTGCGCAAGATCTCGCGCCGCAGCGGCGCGCTGCTCGGCACCGCCGACATCTCGAGCCCGGACAACCTCAACTGGTCGCCGGACGGAAGACTGCTCCTGGTCGCGTCTCACGACGCTCCGCTGAACGAGATCACGGCCTGCGCCGACGTCTCGCGCGGACAGTGTCCGTTCCACTTCTCGATCATCGCGCTCGACCCCGAGCGCATGAAGGGGATGGCGATTTACGAGAACGCGGGACCGCCGATGGGCGCCGGCACCTCGGCGCTGCAGATCGGCAGCGAGCTCTGGATCGGCAGCTTCGCGGGCGATCGGCTCCTGCGAGTCACTCTGGCGCCGTGGGTCCTGAAGTCAATCGCCGGCCCGTAGCGGCGCAGGCTTGCCGAAGAGCCAGCCCTGCCCGAACTGGATCCCGAGATCGCCCAAGGTGCGCAGCTCCTCGAGCGTGTCGAGGCCTTCGCCGATGATGCGCGCGTTCATGTCGCGCGCGATCGTCTGGAAGGCGCGCAGCATGTTCTGGCGCGCCGAGTCCTGGTCGATGCCGTGCACGAACGCGCGGTCGACCTTGATGAACTCGGGAGTCAGCTCGAGCACTGCCTCGAGGCTCGCGTAGCCCGCGCCGGTGTCGTCGAGCGCGAACTGGAAGCCGAGCTTCCCGTAGTTGTCGCGCGCCTCGCGGAAGATCGCGTAGTTGTCGATCGACTCCTGCTCGGAGATCTCGAACACCACGTCGCCCGGCGCGAGGCCGCAGCGGTCGAGCGTGCGAGTCAGCGCGTCGGGCTGGAAATTCGGGTCGTGGATCGCCGTAGGCCGGATGTTCATGAACAGCTTCGCGCCCGCGGGAAAGCCCACGGCGCCTTCGACCGCGGCGCGCCGACACTGGCAGTCGAGCTCGAAGAGCAGGCCCTCGTCCGAGGCGATCCCGAACAGCTGCGCCGGCGATGCGAGGCTCGAGCCCTCGGAACCGCGCACCAGCGCCTCGTAGCCGTACACGGTGAGTGTCTTGGCGTCGACGACCGGCTCGTAGACCGAATGCAGCTTGCCCTGCAGCAAGATGTCGATGAAGTCGCGCCGCTGCGTGCGCTGAGTGAGTCGCGCGTTCAGCTCGGCGTCGGCGCGGGCCCGCTCGATCGCATCTCGCACCTGGGTGAGTGCCGCGAGCAGCGGGTTGCGCAGCGCGTAGGCGCAGCCGATCGGCAGAGCGGGCAGTTGGCGCAGATACGGATACGCGACCCGCTGCGAGTTGCGCGCCAGTCGCTCGCGCGCGGCGCGCTCGAGCGCCGGCAGGACCTTCGCGTGAAAGTCGACGTCGCCCGGATCCCGCGCGATGAAGCAGAGCAGCTCGCCGCGGCCCATCTCGCCGCGCGCGAGCGGGTGGCGAGCTCCGAGCACCTCGACGCACGCGCCGCCGACCACGTCGGCGAGCGAGGCCAGCGCGCGCGAGTGGGCCTCTTCGCCGTAGCGCCGCTCGACTTCGTCGAGCGCCGCGCAATCGATGTACAGGACGCCGAGCGCCCCCTGCCGCGAGAACGCGGCGGAGATCTCCCCCAGCAAGTCCGACACTGTCGCCACGGCGCCCCTTTGGCTCGCGCTCTTGTCCATCGACCTTCCGGCGGATCGGCAGGTCAGTCGAGACCGTTGAGGCCGGGGCGGCTAGCAGCCCTCGATCCGGCCGTACGCGCGCAAGCTGCGCAGCGCGCGCAGGGTGAGCTGACCTTGCCATTCTCGCCGCGCGATCTCCCAGTCCGCGGGATAGGCGCCGTCCCAGGTCCAATTGGGCTGCCAGGAGCCGTCGGTGCCCTGCTGGCCGATCTCCCAGTCGAGGTTCCGCGCCGTCTCTGCGGTCAGACACTCCGCAAGCGGTGACTCCGGAGTCGGGGCCAGCTTCAACGGTCTTGCACAATAGCTTCCCCAAGTGCTCGGATCGCGACTCACGTTCGTCCGGGCGAGCTCGCGCAGCTTCGCGCGCAGCGGCGCGCCCTCGACCTCGGCAGCGTAGTTTAGGGAGTCCGGCCCGACCGTGGTGAGCCCCATCACGTGCGCCGCGAACGCCCGCGAGAGTGATTCGAACGGCGCGCGCGGCGCGAGGCGCGGCCAGAAGGACCAGTGAGACAGGAAGCGCGCGCCGGGATTCAGCAGGTGATCCCAGGGACCGCCGGGCCGGTGCAGCTCCCAATTCCAGTGCGGCGCACGCGGGAAGGCGTCGACGTCGGCGGGCACGTAGCGCCAGCCCGGGATCTGGGCGTCGAAGCGCTCGGCGACCCAGGCCAGCGCGCCGCGCACGAGCGGCTGTGTGTCGTCGGCGCCAAGCTCGCGCAGCACGTCGAGCCCGGTCGCGGTTGCGAGCGCGGACGATGCGGCCATGCGCAGGTCCGGCTCCAGCGCGTGGCCGAAGCCGCCGTCGGCGTTTCGGTAGTCCGCCAGCGCGGCGAACACCGGCGCGGCCGGCGCGCCCTCGAACTCGCGCAGGAAGAGCGCGCGCTCGAGCGGTCGCGCCTCCGTGAGGAGAAAGCCGCGGGCCCTGCGGTACGAATCGGCGGAGAGCTTGATCATGCCCCCAGGCTATCGGGACCCGCCGCGCGCGCGCTTGGAAAAATCCGACGCGGCGGATCGCCGGCTAGCTGCCGGAAGTCGCGGTACAGATGCGCCTGGTCGAAGTAGCCGTGCGCCAGCGCGGCCGAGAGCGGGTCGCGTCCGGCCTCGAGTGAGCGGAACGCGGCCGCGAAGCGGAGGATCCGCGCGAACGCCTTGGGCGTCACGCCGACGCGCGCGAGAAACAGCCGCTCGAGTCGGCGCGCGCCGACGCCGAGCGAGTCGGCGAGCGCGACGATCCGCGCGGCGCCGCGGCTCGAGCGCAGCCGCGACACCACTTGCTGCAGCAGAGCGTCATCGGCGTCCGGCTCGCGCGCCGCCCGCTCGCTCCAGCCGCCGAGCAGGCGCTCCAGCTCGCTGCAACGCGCCCCGGCGGAGCCCGCGGCGAACAGTCGCTCGCACCACTCGCCGCCGCGCGCGCCGACGAGCGCATCCAACGGAAGCGCGCCGTCGGTGAGCTGGCTCGCCGGAATTCCGAACAGGCGCGTCGCGGCGCCGGGTCGCAGGCGCAGCAGGAGATTCTCGCGCGGATCCGCGGTCTCGACCCAGAGCGGCCGGGTCTTCACGCCGAACACGTGCGCCGCGCAGCCGGCATCGCGGGAGATCGAGAACAGCAGGTCGATGGCGCCGTCGGGCACGACTCGGACGGCCAGCGGCGGCGCGACCGGGTCGTCGCTCGAGAAACACACCCGCTCGACGAACGGCGCGAGCTGCCGGCCGGGCGCCGCTTCCCAGTAAGCCATGCCGCGATTGTCCTCCGTGCGCAGATTCTGGTCGAGCCTTGCGCACGGCTTGAGCAGCGAGACGGGCGCCCCGCGCGCTCGCCGGGCCGGAAGCCGGCACGCCGCTTGCGTTGCGTCGTCCCGGGAGCAGCTCGTGTTCGTACACACGCTCGAGTTCGTCGACCAGAACCGCCTCGCGGCGGCGTTCGAGCGGCTGGTCTCGAGCGAGCACGTCGACGACTGTCTCGTCGAGACGGATCGCCTGCGGATCCGCTTCGTCGCCGCCCCCGAGCAGGCCAGCGCGCTCGTCGAGCGCATCTATCTCGACGGCGGCCTGCGCCTCTCGGTGCGCCACCACGTCGCGAGCGGCGCGATCCCCGCGTCGGCACCGCGCTAGCCCTCGGGCCGGGTCCCGCTCGGACGGGTACGGGTCAGCGGTAGACGATCACTCCGCGCGCGTTGACGCCCTTCTCGAGGTCCTGCAGCGCGCGGGGGGCGTCCTCGATCGAGTAAGTCGCGCTGACCATGTCGTCGAGGTTCAGCTTCCCGCTGGTGTAGAGATCGAGCAGCATCGGGAAGTCGGACATGAAGTTCGTGTCACCGTAGAAGCTGCCCTTCACGGTCTTGCCCTCCATCGAGAGCATCAGCGCGTTGAACGGCACCTGCTCGGTGAGCTTGCCGACGCCCACGATCGTGGTCGTGCCGCCGCGGCGCGTGGCGGCATGTGTCTCCATCATCAGGCTCGGAATGCCGACCGCCTCGAAGGTGAAGTCGGGGCCGAGTCCGCCGGTCAGCTCCTTGCACTTCATGACCGAGCTCTCCTTCGAGCCGTTCACGGTGTGCGTCGCGCCGAAGTGTCTCGCCATTTCGAGCTTCTTGTCGGCGACGTCGACCGCGATGATCTTGGCCGCGCCCGCGAGCCGCGCGCCCTGGATGATCGAGAGACCCACGCCGCCGCAGCCGAAGACCGCGACCGCGGAGCCGGGAGTCACTTTGGCCGTGTTGATCGCCGCGCCCACGCCGGTCATCACGCCGCAGCCGACCAGCGCCGCGCGGTCGAGCGGAATCGACTTGTCGATCTTGCACGCGCTGATCGCGGGCACGATCGCTTCCTCGGCCATGCAGCCGAGGAACTGCATGACTCCGACGTCGGCGCCGTCCTTGGCGTGGACGCGCGCGGTGCCGTCGAGCATGCGCCCGTGCGGCGCGCCGACCGTGCAGAACTGCGGCTGCTTGGTGCGGCAGAAGTGACACGTGCCGCAGGCCGGCGCGAACGACAGCACGACGTGATCGCCGACCGCGAAGCCCGTGACTCCCGCCCCGAGCTCCGCCACGACACCCGCGCCTTCGTGGCCCAGCACCATCGGCTTGCCGAGCGGCAGGGTCCCGTTGATGACGGAGAGATCCGAGTGACAGACCCCGGTCGCGCCCATCTTGATGCGCAGCTCGCCGGCCTTCGGCGGATCGAGCTTCAGGTCCTCGACCGAATACTGGTTCAGCTCGCGGGTGACGAGTGCCTTCATCGCGTGTTCCTCCTGATGCGGCACCGCCGCGTCGAGCTGCCGTTATACGGGGTCGGACCCGGCCGGCTCAAGCGACCCCGGGTGTCCTGTATTGATATTGATTTTCAAAATCGCATAAAGTGGCGCGATGAAGCGGCCCGCTCGGGCTGCCGGACCCCTGGAACGCCGACTTTCCCGGCGCGCAAGCGCGGCTGCGCAAAGCGATCCTGCGCTCGCTCGGTCACAAGGTCGGCAAGGACGCGCTGCTCGAAGCGTCGATCGCGCGCTTCAAGACGCCGGGCCTGCGCGACCTCGGCCACTCGAACCCGTACATGCACGACGGCGCGTTCGACACGCTCGAGGAAGCGGTCGGCTTCTACCTGGGCAGCTCGCAAGCGCAGCGCGGCGGGACGCTGCGCAACGGCGCGCCGGAGCTCGCCGGCATTCAGCTCGCGCCGAGCGACGTCGCGCCGCTCGCCGCGTTCCTCCGCTCGCTGAACGAGGACTACGAGTAGAATCGCGCGACCACACGGAGGACGGAACATGGATCTGCGCGCAGCCGACGAGCTTCTCACCACCACCCGCTCGGTGCGCAAGCGCCTCGATCTGGCGAAGCCGGTGCCGCGCGCGCTGATCGAGGAGTGCATCGACATCGCGCTGCAAGCGCCGACCGGCTCGAACGCGCAGGGCTGGCACTTCGTCGTCGTCACCGACGCGGTCAAGCGCGCCGAGATCGCCCGCTACTACCGCGAGGCGCTCGCCGGCTACATGAAGATGCAGGAAGCGGCGGGGCCGAGATACACCGCGTCCGGCGACCCGCGCAAGGAGCAGGAAGGCCGCATCCGTGAGTCGGCGATCTTTCTGGCGGATCACCTGCACGAAGTTCCCGTGCATGTGATCCCGTGCGTCGAAGGCCGCGTGGAGACGGCCGGCGTCGTCGCGCAGGCGAGCATCTACGGCTCGATCCTGCCCGCCGCCTGGTCGTTCATGCTGGCCGCGCGCGCACGCGGGCTCGGCATGGCGTGGACGACGCTGCACCTGGTGCGCGAGCGCGACGTGGCGAAGCTGCTCGGCATCCCCGACGGAGTGACTCAGACCGCGCTGCTGCCGGTCGCCTACTACAAGGGCCGCGACTTCCGACCCGCGAAGCGGCTGCCGGCGCGCGAGCTCACGAGCTGGAACTCCTGGGGATCGCGCAGCTAGCGAGCTCGAACAACAGGTGCACCGCAGCGCGCGCGGCGCTGCGGAAGTCGTCGAGGTTCAAGCTCTCGTTCTCGCCGTGCGCGTTGCAGATCGGGTCTTCGAGCCCGAGCAAGAGCGCGGGAGCCCCGCCGAGCACCTCCGCAAAGGGACCCACGAACGGGATCGAGCCACCGCAGCCGATGAACGCGGGCTCGCGGCCGAAGCCGGCCTCCAGCGCGCGCCGCGCCGCCTCGAAGGCGGGCCCGACGGGCGCGGTCTCCCAGCCGGCCGCGGCGCTCTCGACCGAGACCGAAACCTCGACGCCGCTCGGCGGCGAGTGACTCAGGAAGCCCGCGAGCAGGCGCGCTGCGCGCTGCGCGTCCTGACTCGGGGCGAGCCGCAGCCCGACGCGCGCCGCGGCCTGCTCCATCAGCCGGTTCGCGGAGCCGGCGATCGGCGTCGCGTCGAGCGCGGTCACGGCAATGCTCGGGCGCAGCCAGAGCCGCTCGTACGGCGTGAACGCGGACTCGCCGGCGAGCTCGGTCCCCCGCGCGATGCCCGCCTGCGCCCGGAAGAGTGACTCGTCGAACGGCAGCCGCGCGAGGCGGGCGCGCTCGTCGCGCGCGAGCGCCCGAACGTCGTCGTAGATCCCCGGGATCTGAATCACGCCCCGATCGTCGACCAGGCGCGCCAGCAGGCGCACCAGCGCGGTGGCGGCGTCGGCCACCGGTCCGCCCCACATTCCGCTGTGCAACGGGTGGTCCAGCGCGCGCACGCACACGTCCACGACGACCAACCCGCGCAGGCTGGTCGTGATCGACGGCAGACCCGCGTCGAGATTCGCGGTGTCCGACAGCACGATCACGTCCGCCTGCAGCCGCTCGCGGTGCGCGCGCAGAAATGCCTCCAGGTGCGGCGAGCCGATCTCCTCCTCGCCCTCGACGATCAGCTTCACGTTGCAGGGCAACCGCCCGTGCGCGGCGAGACACGCGCGCAGCGCGGCCACGTGCACCAGGAGCCCTGCCTTGTCGTCCACCACGCCGCGCCCGTAGAGCCGACCGTCGCCGCGCAGGGTCGGCTCGAACGCGGGCGTGAGCCACTTCTCCGCGCGACCCGGCGGCTGCACGTCGTGGTGCGCGTAGATCAGGATCGTCGGGGCGCGCGGCCCGGCGCGCAGCCACTCGCCGACGACGTAGGGATGCGCGCCCGGGAGCCGCAGCACCTCGACGCGCTCGAGGCCCGCCTCGCGCAACAGCTCCGCGACCGCGTCGGCCGAGCGCTCGAGCTCGCGCCGATCGAATCCCGCCGCGGACACGCCCGGAATGCGAGCCAGCGCGCGAAGTGAGCCGAGTGTCTCGTCGAAGCCGCGCTCGAGCGCCTCGAGCGCAGACTCGCAGTGAGTCACTTTCACCTTGCTCGGCTCCGGCACCGCCTGCGGATCGTCCGGTCGGCGGGATCCGCGATGTCTCATGGGCCGATGCTAGCCGATCGGGCACCTCCGAGTGAAGCGCGTATAGTGGTGTCATGCCCCTCAGCGGAAGCTGCCTCTGCGGCGATGTCGCGTTCGAAGTGACCGGGCCCGTCGAGCCGATGTCTCACTGTCACTGCTCCATGTGCCGCAAGTCGCACGGCGCGGCGTTCGCGAGCTTCGCGGCAGCGCCGAAGAGCGCGTTTCGCTGGCTGCGCGGCAGCGACCGCGTTCGGCGCTACGCGTCGTCGCCGAGCGGGTGGCGGCCGTTCTGCTCGCGCTGCGGCTCGGTGGCGCCGGCGGCCGCCGAGGGGTTGGATCGCGTGTTCATCCCGGTCGGACTGCTCGAGGGCGATCCGAAGCTCGGACCGATGCCCCACCTCTTCGCCGGCTCGAAGGCGCCCTGGTACGAGATCACTGACTCACAGCCCCGCTTCGACGCGTATCCGCCGGGCTGGGGCGACGCCGTGCCGTCGCCGCGCAAGACGGAGCCGACGCCGGAGGCGGTGCGCGGCGGGTGTCTGTGCGGCAGCGTCGCATTCGAGATCCCGCGGCCCGTCGGCGGGGCGATCGTGTTCTGTCACTGCAGGCGCTGCCGGCGCGCGCGCGGCGGCGCACAACGCGAACGTCTTCGTCGAGCTCGACCGCTTCCGCTGGCTGCGAGGCGAAGACAAGGTCGAGAAGTTCAAGCTGCCCGAGGCGGACCGCTTCTCGCAGGCGTTCTGCCGCGACTGCGGCTCCAAGCTGCCACACGTCCGGCTGCGGGCGGTGATTCCCGCCGGGTCACTCGACGACGACCCGGGGATCCGGCCGGCTCTGCACATCTTCGTCGCGTCGAAGGCGCCGTGGTTCGCGATCTCCGACGACCTGCCGCGCTATGATGAGTACGCGCCGGGCATGCTGCCGAGCCCGCCGCCGGCCTAGCGCGCGTGAGCTGGAAGGACGAGGTCGACGGCATCGAGGCGCGGCGCCGCGCGGCGCAAGAGCTCGGCGGCGCGGACGCCGTCGCCGCGCAGCACGCCAAGGGGCGACTCACCGTGCGCGAGCGAGTCACTGCGCTGCTCGACCCGGGCTCGTTCCAGGAACAGGGCCCGATCGCGGGTCACTCGGAGAAGGACGCGCACGGGCGCCTGGTCGGCTTCTCGCCGGCGAACTACGTGCTCGGCTTCGGCCGGATCGACGGCCGGCCCTGCGTCGTCGGCGGCGAGGACTTCACGCAGGCCGGCGGCTCGCCGTCGCCCGCGGGGCTGCGCAAGTCGGTGCTGGCCGAGGAGCTCGCGGTGCGCCACCGGCTGCCGCTGGTGCGGCTCTTGGAAGGCGGCGGCGGCAGCGTCGCGCCG
>JBIOJK010000123.1:0-10531 GCA_044450765.1 Myxococcota bacterium
CACCCGCGTCTTCGGCGAGATCGGCTTTCTCGACAAGCTCGAGAGCGGCGGCTTCGTGCGCAAACACGGGGCGGTGTTCACGCTCGACGACGGGCGCCGGGAAGTCGCGCTGCCGTTCCGCGCCATGCCCGACCTCGGCATCGCGCGAAACGGCAGCGCGACCTGGCGGCGGCCGTCCTCGAGCGTGAACACTGCGCCGTGTTTGCGCACGAAGCCGCCCGTCTCGAGCGCGTCCAGGAAGCCGATCTCGTGGAAGACACGAGTGGTCGAACAGACGAGTGACTCGCCGACGTGCGCGCGCGGGTGCACCGCGCGATCGAGGACGACGTGGTCGATGCTGGCGTTGCCGAGATACGACGCCAGGATCGAGCCTGCGGGTCCTCCGCCGACGACGATCACCTGCGGCTCGCTCTGCGCCGGTGGCCTCGGCCTCGGCGCCGGGAGGGCGGCGGCCTGTGCGCCCGTCACCTCCGAGACATCCAGCGCGGCGAAGATCGCGTGCCGCGCGGCGAGCAGCTCCGGAGCGCCGAGCTCGCGCGGGCGCGGCAGCGCGATCGGCACGACGTGGCGGATCGCCGCGGGGCGCGGAGTCATCACCAGCACGCGGTCGGCGAGCTGGAGCGCCTCCTCGATGTCGTGAGTCACGAACAGGATCGTCTTGCGCTCGCGCTGCCAGATGCGGGTGAGGTCGGCGCGCATCTTCAGGCGCGTGAAGTAATCGAGCGAGCTGAAGGGCTCGTCCATGTAGAGGATGTCCGGGTTCGCGGCGAGCGCTCGCGCGATCTCGACCCGCTGGCGCATGCCGCCCGAGAGCTGGCGCGGGTAGGCGCGCTCGAAGCCGAGCAGGCCCACCATCTCGATGTAGTGGGCGACCGTACGCGCGCGCTCCTGGCGCGGCGCGTGCGAGAGCCCGAACCCGACGTTCTGCTCGACCGTGAGCCAGGGAAACACTCCGCTCTCCTGGAACACGAAGATGCGGCGCCGATCGGGCCCGCGAACCGGCTCCCCCTGGACGAGCAGCTCGCCTCGGGTGGGGCGCAGGAAGCCGCCGACCGCGTTCAGCAGCGTCGACTTGCCGCAGCCCGACGGGCCGACCAGACACACGAACTCGCCGCGCGCGACCTCGAGATCGACGCCCGCGAGGACGGGCGTTGACTCGCCGCTCGAGCCCGCGAACTCGACCCAAAGATCGCGGACTCGAATCGCCGAGTCACTGCGCATTCGCTGCGCCCCGGCTCGCGTCCTCGAAGCGCCAGCGCACCGACTCGAGCCCCTCGAGCCGCCGCATCACTCCGTCCAGCAAGAGGCCGATCAGCCCGATGATGATCATGCCGGCGATCACCAGGTCGTAGCGATTGCCGGCATTGCGCGAGTCGATGATCAGATACCCGAGCCCGGAGTGCAGCGCGATCATCTCCGCCGCCACGACCACGAGCCACGCGACGCCGAGCCCGATCCGCATTCCGACGATGATCTGGGGCAGCGCCGCGGGAATCACGACCTGGCGGAACAGCGCGCTGCGCGAGACCCCGAAGTTCTCGGCCGCTCGCAGGTAGCGCCGCTCGATCGTGTGCACGCCGGCGGTCGTCTGCACGACCATGGGAAACACCGACGAGATGAAGATGAGATAGATCGGCGACGCATCGCCGACGCCGAACCAGAGAATGGCGATCGGAATCCAGGCGATCGGCGAGATCGGCCGCAGCATCTGGAAGATGGGATTCAGGGTCCCGTACGCCCCGCGCACCCAGCCCATCCACAGGCCCAGCGGGACCGCGACCGCGACCGCCAGCGCGAAGCCGGCGCTCACGCGGAACAGCGACGCGCCGATGTGCTGCCAGAGCGCTCCGCTCGCGATCAGCTCCCCGGTGCCGGCCACGACCTGCCACGGCGTCGGGAAGATCGCGCTGCGAGTCACTGTGACCGCGGCCCACCACACCGCGATCAGCGCGGAGACCGCGGTCAGGGACGGAACCACTTGCTTGAGCTTGACCAGATCGACCTCGAGAGCGCCCTCACCCGCCATCCTAGCCGGGCCCACGCGGTCGCGGGCGTCGGCTCGACAATCACGGTCAGCTGGCCGCTCGCGTGCGCTGTGCAGGCGAATGAATAGCTGGACGCCGACTGAAACGGGAGTCGGAAGCTCTGCCCAGGCATCATCAGGGTCGGGCCGAACACCTGCGGCACCTCGTCCAGATTTCGCAGCACCAGGACGTCGTTGACGCCGAGCGTGAGCCGGATCTCGGCCGGCAGGATCTCCCGCGGCTCGCCGGCCATGCGCCGCGCCCAGGTTCCCTTCGGGATTTCGAAGACCTCGTCTCGCGACACCGAGCGGATCGGCGTGACTGCTGCCCACGTGGCGGCCGCGAGCGCGCCCGCGACCAGAAGACTCGAGAGCGCGCGCCGCGCGTTCACCTCTCCAACAGGATCGCGACGTCGTGCGCGTAGTCGTCCGCGGGATGCCCGTACGGCATCATCGCGCGCAGGCTGCCGTCGCGACCGATCAGATAGGTCGAGGTCGAGTGGGCGAACGAGGCTTGGCCGTCGACGACCTTTTTGTCGGCCGCGACTCCGTAGTCGCGCCGCACGGCGGCGAGCTGCGCTTCGCTTCCAGTCGCGCCCAGGAAGCTTCGATCGAAGCCCGCGAGATAGCTCCGCATCCGCTCGCTGTCGTCGCGCTCAGGATCCACCGTGACATACAGCACCTGGAGATCGCGGCTCCGTGCCCCCAGCTTCGCGCGCGCCCGGGCCAGGGTTGCGAGCGTGGTCGGGCAGACCTCGGGGCAGGAGGTGAAGCCGAAGGCCAGCACGACCACCTTGCCCCGGAACTGACTGAGCCGCAGCTCGGCGCCGTTCGAGCCGCGCAGTGCGAACTCGGGCGCCGGGCGCGGCGGATCGAACACGCCGGCCGTGAGCGCCGCCTCGCCCGCGGCGCTGGACGATCCCGCCAGCAGCAGCGCGAGGAGCAGCGCGCGCGCGCGAGTCACTCCGCGCCTCGGCTCAGAGCGAGATGGTGGCGGGCACCGCGTTTTGTGCGAAGCGCTCATCCAAGTACTTCTCGTGCGCGATCGGTTTCTTGATCGTCCCCGCCTCGAGCGAGAGCTG
Organism: Myxococcota bacterium; assembly: GCA_044450765.1. Classification (GTDB taxonomy): domain Bacteria; phylum Myxococcota_A; class UBA9160; order SZUA-336; family SZUA-336; genus VGRW01. Next base: position 3,106 of record JBIOJK010000123.1, read on the forward strand.
CATCAGCTCCTCGAACTCCGAGCGGATCATGCGCAGGTCGCCGTAGGTGACTCGGTCGGTCGGATGCTCCATCACGAACTGCAGGATGTTCGGATCCTGATTGAAGAAGCGCGGGCCCGCCGCGAGCGCGACCGCCTTGTTGCGGTTCGCCTGCTGCGCGTCGAGCCAGATCCCCGCGCCCAGCACCTGGTTGACGAGGTCCTGGACCATCGACGCGTTCTCCTCGATCAGCTCCTCGCGAACCGTCAGCACGCAGCAGATGTAGTTGCGCCACTCGTCGCGGGTCATGCGCAGCGGTCGCGCGTAGCCGGCGCGCTGCGCGGCCGCGCCGAACGGCTCGCCGGTGCAGTAGGCGTCGACCGCATTCGCGTAGAGCGCGGCCGGCATGTCGGGCGGAGGCATCTCGACGAGCTCGATCTGGTCCGGAGTCATGGCCTCCTGCGCCAGCATCTTGCGCAGGAAGAGGAAATCCACCGCGAAGCGGCTCGGCACGGCGATGCGCTTGCCGGCGAGCTGCTTGAAGTGCTCCACGGAGGAGTCAGCGCGCACCATGATCACGGCGCCCGAGCGGTGACCCAGTGAGACGATCTTCACCGGGATGCCCTTGTCCGAGAGATCCATGACGAGCGGCGCCAGCATGTACGCCGCCTGGATCCGCCCGGCCATCAGCGACTCCTTGATCTCCGGCCAGCCGCTGTACTTGCTGTACTCGTACTCGAAGCGCGCGCCGGCTCCCGCCGTCCGTTTGCTCGCCGCCTTCGCGACGCAGGCGACCGGCAGCGTGAGATTGCAGGTCACGGGCAAGCCGCCGACCTGCAGCGGGGCGCCTTCCTTTCTTGCGCCCGAGCAAGCGAGCGAGCCCAGCGGCAGCAGCGCCGCGGCGGCAACGGCGCCCGTCAGCAGCTCGCGGCGACTGAGGAGCGTTGCGGCGTCGTCCATCCGGCGCGCATTCTAGCGAGTGCCTCTCACCGGCAGGCAAGTGCGTAAACCGCCGGGCAGCGTCGGGAGTCCAACCGGCAGTGGAAATTGCGGCACTTCCCGCGAAGGGGAACGTTTCGGCTCTGATGAGAGCCGAGGAGTTCGCCCGCTTCGCCGAGGCGCGGCGCGAGCGCGCGCTTCGCCTGGCGTTCCGGCTGCTGGCGGGGGACGAGGCGGCCGCCGAGGACGTGGTGCAGAACGCATTCTTTCGCGCGCATCGGGCGCTCGCGGGCTTTCGCGGCGAGGCGAGCCTGGACACTTGGTTCTATCGGATCCTCGTGCGCGAGGTTCAGCGCCAGCGGCGCTGGCAGGGGCTGCGGCGCCTGTTCGCGGCCGATCCCGAGGAGGCGCAGCGCGTGGTCGAGGCGCGCCCGCAGCGCGATCCTGCGCTGCGCCGCCGCATCGCGCGAGCGCTCGAGCGACTCTCGGCCGGCCAGCGCGAGGCGTTCGTCTTGATCCACCTGGAAGAGCTCACCGTGGCCGAGGCGGCCGAGGTGCTCGGCAAGGCGGTGGGCACGGTGAAGAGTCACTTGCACCGCGCGCTCGCCGGGCTGCGCAGGGAGCTCGCCGACTTGCGCCTGCCTACACCGAACGGTGATACCTCCGAAGAGGGAGAAGAGAAGTGAGCGACGATCGCGATCGAGACTGGATCGACTCGCTGCGCGCCGAGTTCCGGCCGGAGCCGATGACCGCCGAGCGCGCAGCGGAGTTCCGCAGGACGCTCGAGGCGCGCATCGACACCGGCGCGCGCAACCGCCGCTTCGCGCTGCCGGCGCTCGCGCTGGCGACGGCCGCCGCGGCGGCGCTTTGGCTCGCGCTGCCCGCGACGGCTCCGCTCGCGCCCGCCGCTTCCGCCAGCTCCGCCGAGGCGGACGCCTTCGTCGACCCCGACGCCCTGGCAAGTGACCTCGCGCAGCAGAGCGGCTATCTGCCGGCCGACTATCAGGGCCTGGCCCTCCTCATCGAGGACGAGAAGGCCGATCGGTAAACCGCGGCTCCGCGCTGCGGGTCGAAAAGGGCAGGACAAGGAGGTCCGTTCATGCGACTGACACGATGTCTCCCCCTCGCAGCGTTCATCCTCGCGGCTCTGCCCTTCGCGGTCTCCCCTGCGCGCGCCGACCAGGGCGGCGGCCCGGGTGGCCCCGGCGGGCCCGGCGGCGAGCCGGGCGCGCGCTTCGAGCGAATGATCCAGAAGCTCGGGCTCGACGCGACACAGCAGCAGAAGGTGCAGGCCATCCTCGACGCGGCGAAGCCGCAGCGCGAAGAGATTCGCGGGCGGATCCACCAGGCGTTCCAGGACATGCACACGCTGCTCGACCAGGACAGCCCCGACCAGAACAAAGTGCTCGCGCAGGCCGAAGTGATCGGGCAGATCACCACGGAAGCGCACAAAGACATGCTGATGACCTTGCTCGCGGTTCGCGCAGAGCTCAGACCCGACCAGCTGGCGAAGCTGAAGGCCATGCACGACCAGCGCGGTGGTCCCGGCCGCTGGCACCGACGCTTCCGCGGCGGCGCGCCCGGGAGTCCGCCCACCGGAGCGCCCGATGGCTCGACTGACTCGGCGCCGGGGACCTGAGCTCTGCGGATCCTGACGCTCGCGCTCGCGGCGACGTTTGGCCTGTGCGCGTGCGCGGTCGGCCCCGACTACGTGCGTCCAGCGACACCAGCCGGTGTCGCCTGGAACGCGCCGCTCGAGGGCGGCCTCGCCGCGCTGCCGCCGGACCAAGCCGCGCTCGCGAGCTTCTGGACCACGCTCGGCGACCCGCAGCTGACCGAGCTCATCGAGCGCGCGCTCGCGGCGAACTTGGACGTCGCCGCGGCGCAAGCCCGACTGAAGCAGACGCGAGCGCTGCGCAAGGTCGCGATCGGCGAGTTCTTCCCGACCATCACGGCGACCGCGGGGCCGGAGCGCATCGCGACGAGAAACTCGAGCAAGGATCTCTACTCGGCGGGCCTCGACGCGAGCTGGGAGATCGACGTGTTCGGCCGGCTGCGCCGCAACCTCGAAGCGGCGAACGCGGAGCGCGACGCATCGGTCGAGGACCTGCACGAGGTGCTCGTGAGTCTCGCGGCCGAGCTCGCCCTCTCGTACGTCGACATGCGCGCCCTGCAAGAACGCCTGCGCATCGCGCTTGCCACGGAAGAGGCGCAGTCACAGACTTTCGACTTGACCGATTGGCGGGCCAAGGCGGGACTCACGACGGAGCTCGACGTCGATCGCGCGCGGACCAGCCTCGCGACGACTCAGGCGGTGATTCCCTCGCTGCGCACCGCGCTCGCCGCCGACGCGAACGGCATCGCGATCCTGCTTGGCGAGCAGCCGGGCGCCGTGTCCGACTTGCTCGACGATCCGAAGCCGATCCCCGTGACCCCGCTCGAGGTCGCCGTCGGCGTGCCGGCGGAAGCGCTCTTGCAGCGGCCGGACGTGCGGCGCGCCGAGCGCGCGCTCGCCGCGGAGACGGCGCGCGTCGGCGTCGTGACTGCCAGCGCCTATCCGAGTCTCAACGCGCTCGGCACGATCGGCCTCGAGGCGCTCACGCCCAGCGGCCTGTTCCAGGCCGGCGTGTGGACGGGCACGCTCGCCGCCACTGCGGCGCAAACGCTGTTCTCGGGGGGCCAGATCCTCGGCAACATCGAAGCGGAGGACGCGGTCCGCGAGCAGGTGCTCGCGAGCTACCAGCTGACCGTGCTCTCCGCGCTCGGCGAGGTCGAGAACGCGCTCGTCGCCTACGCCCAGGAGCAGGAGCGGCGCACGGCGCTCGCCGACGGCACCGCCGCGGCCGAGCGCGCGCTCGTGCTCGCGCAGGACCAGTACGGGTCCGGCCTGATCGACTTCCAGGTCGTGCTCGACTCGCAGCGCGCGCTGTATCTCCTGCAGGACCAGCTCGCGGCGAGCGAGGGCCAGGTCACCTCGGATCTCGTGCGCCTCTACAAGGCGATCGGTGGCGGCTGGACGCCCGAGGCCACCTCGTGAGCGAGACGCGCGAGACCGAATCGTCGACGGACGTCGCCCGCACCCTGGGGCTCGGCGAGTCACTCGTCGCGCGCCTGCGGAACCGCTGGCTGACGCTCGGCGGCGCCGCGGCGATCGTCCTGATCGCCCTGCTCGTGATGGCTCTGCGCGGCGGCGACGACCGCATGCACTTCACCACCCAGACCGCGCGGCGCGGGGACCTCACCGTGATCGTGACCGCGACCGGGACACTCCAGCCCACGATCCAGGTCGACGTCTCGAGCGAGCTGTCGGGCACGGTGCGCACGGTGTCCGCCGACTTCAACGACGTGGTCAAGGTCGGGCAGCAGCTCGCCAAGCTCGACACCACGAAGCTCGAGTCCGCGGTGACTCAGTCGCGCGCGGCGGTCGCCGCGGCGGTCGCGCAAGTCGAGCAGGCGCAGGCGACCCTGTCGCAGGCGGAGAGTCAGATCAAGCGGCTCGAGCACGTGCGCGAGCTTTCCGGCGGAAAGGTTCCCGCGCAGGCGGACTTCGACACGGCGAACGCCGCGATGCTGGTCGCGCGCGCGAACGTGACGAGCAACAAGGCCGCAGTCGCCCAGGCGCAGGCCACTCTCGACGGCGAGCTGACGGATCTGGGCAAGATGTCGATCAAGTCACCGATCAACGGCATCGTGCTCGTGCGCAACGTTCAGCCGGGTCAGACCGTGGCGTCTTCGCTGCAGGCGCCCGTGCTGTTCACGCTCGCCGAGGACCTCGGGCGCATGGAGCTGCACGTCTCGGTCGACGAGGCGGACGTCGGTCAAGTGAAGGAAGGTCAGTCGGCGTCGTTCACGGTCGATGCGTGGCCCGATCGCCATTTCGACGCGAAGGTCCAGCAGGTGCGCTTCGGCGCGGTGACCGTGGCCGGCGTCGTCACCTACGAGACCGTGCTCGAGGTCGACAACAAGGAGGGCCTGCTGCGTCCGGGCATGACCGCGACTGCGGGAGTCACGGTGAATCAGCTCTCGAACGCGCTGCTGGTTCCGAACGCCGCGCTGCGCTTCACGCCGCCCGCGCGCGCCGAGGCGGGGCCGAGCGGCGGGATTCTCAGCGCGCTGCTGCCGATGCGCCGCTTCGGCGCGCGCCCGCCCAGCGACCAACCCACCGGCGCGAAGAAGGCGCACGTCTACACGCTCGACCAGGGGCGGCCGCACCAGGTGCCGGTCGCTATCGGCGCGACCGACGGCCAGTGGACCGAGATCAAGAGCGGCGAGATCGAGGTGGACAGCGAGCTCGTGACCGACGCGAGCGCGGTCAAGAAGTGACTCGCCCGTGAACGTCGCTCGACCGCCGATCATCGAGCTGCGCAAGATCAGCAAGATCTACGGCGAGGGCGAGGCGACCGTCGCGGCGCTGAGCGGCATCGATCTCGTCATCTCACGCGGTGACTTCGTCGCGGTGATGGGCCCCAGCGGCTCCGGCAAGTCGACCTGCATGAACATTCTCGGCTGCCTCGACTCACCGACCTCGGGGTCCTACCGCTTCGACGGGGTCGAGGTCGGCAGCCTCTCGCGCGACCAGCGCGCGCGGCTGCGCCGCAACTATCTCGGCTTCGTCTTCCAGGGCTTCAATCTGATGGGCCGCAGCACCGCGCTCGAGAACGTCGAGCTGCCGCTCGTCTACCGCGGACTCTCGGCCGCAGACCGGCACCGTCGCGCGCACGAGGCGCTCGACCAGGTCGGGCTGGCGAGTCGCGCCCGCCACCGCCCGAACGAGCTCTCTGGCGGGCAGCAGCAGCGCGTGGCGATCGCGCGCGCGATCGTCACGCACCCCGAGGTCTTGCTCGCCGACGAGCCGACGGGGAACCTCGACAGAGAGAAGGGCCGGGAGATCCTCGAGCTCCTGACGCGCTTGAACCACGAGCAGGGACTCACGGTCGTGATCGTAACTCACGACATGACGATCGCGAAGTGGACCAAGCGCGCCGTCCGCTTCCTCGACGGGCGCATCGTCGCCGGCGATGCGGAGCAGGAGGTCGCCTGATGATCTGGAGCATGGTGCGGCTCGCGCTGGTGGCCATACGCCGGAACGTGTTGCGCTCGTCACTCACGGTGCTCGGGATCGTGATCGGCGTGGCCGCCGTGATCACCATGACGACGATCGGCGCGGGCGCGACCGCGAAGGTCACCGCCGACATCGCCGCGCTCGGCACGAACCTGCTGCTGGTCCGTCCCGGGCAGGGCCAGGGCCCGGGCGGAGCGCGCTCGGACGCGCCGCCGTTCAAGATCGCCGACTCGGAGGCGATGGAACGCGAGGTGCCCGGGATCGCGGCGATCGCGCCCCTCTCGACGAAGACGGAGCAGGCGATCGCGGCGAGTCACAATTGGGCCACGACCGTCACCGGCTCGACCGCATCGTTCCTGCAAGTGCGCAGCTGGGGCCTGGCGAGCGGCCGCTGCTTCACGGAGGGCGAGGAGCGCGCGGGCAGCGCCTCCTGCCTGCTCGGAGAGACGGTCCGGCGCGAACTCTTTGCCGCCGCCGATCCCGTGGGCACCCGCATTCGCCTGGGAAAGCTCTCGTGTCTGGTGATCGGCGTGCTCGAAACGAAAGGTGAGTCGAGCTTCGGGCAGGATCAGGACGACCTCATACTGGTCCCGCTGCGCTGGATGCAGCGCACGCTCGCGGGCAACACGGACGTGGGAGCGATCTTCGTGTCGGCGCGCGACGACGTCTCGACCAGCAAGGTGCAAGCGGATCTCGAGAGCTTGCTGCGCGAGCGCCGCCACGGCGAAAACGGCCAGGACGACTTCTCGATCCGCGACATGAAGGAGATCGCGAGCGCGCTGACGGCGACCACGAAGATCATGACCTCGCTGCTGGGCGCGGTGGCCGCCGTGAGTCTCTTGGTCGGCGGGATCGGGATCATGAACATCATGCTCGTGTCGGTGACCGAGCGGACGCGCGAGATCGGCATCCGGCTCGCGATCGGCGCGCTCGAGCGCGAGGTGCTGACTCAGTTCCTGGTCGAGGCGGTCGTACTGTCGTCGGTCGGCGGCGTCGTCGGCATTGCGATCGGGTTGCTCGCCGCCGTCGCCGGCACTCACGCGATCGGCGCCCCGTTCGTGTTTCAGCTCGGGATCGTCGTGCTCGCGTTCGTGTTCTCGGCGGCGGTCGGCGTGATCTTCGGCTTCTTCCCCGCGCGCCAGGCCGCGCGCCTCGATCCGATCGAGGCCCTCCGGCACGAGTGAGTCTCAGCGGTTGCCGCGCGCGGCCGCCTCGCTGCGCGCCCGCGGCTTGCGCTCGGTGACTCACTCAGAGGAGTGACGCCAGGTCGGAGATCTCGATCAGCGGCAGACCCCAGTGCAGCGCGAAGCGCTCGAGCTCGGCGGGGCCGGCCATGGGTCCATCGGGCGACATGATCTCGCAGCAGACGCCGACGGACGGCAGGCGCGCCGCCCGACAGAGCGCGATGGTCGCCTCCGTATGGCCCGCGCGCTCGCGCAATCCGCC
>JBIOJK010000124.1:0-10448 GCA_044450765.1 Myxococcota bacterium
AGATCGCCGCGGATGCGGCGGACGAGAGCCGCGAGGGCCGCGTCGTCCTCGACGCCCAGGGCATTCAGCGCGCCGCCACGCGGATCGCGCACGAGATTCTCGAGCGAAACCCCGGCGCCGACGACCTGTGTCTCGTCGCGATCGTGCGCGGCGGTGAGCCGGTCGCGCAGCTGATCGGCGCGCAGCTCGGCCAGCTCGCGGGCCGCGCCGTGCCGCAGGGCGCGCTCGACATCACGCTCTACCGCGACGACGTCGTCGCGCGCGGGGTCCGGCCGATGCCGCGCCCGACGCGCATGCCGTTCTCCGTCGAAGGAAAGCGCGTGGTGCTCGTCGACGACGTGATGTTCACCGGACGCACGGTGCGCGCGGCGATGGACGCGGTGCTCGACTTCGGCCGGCCGGGCGCGATTCAGGTCGCGGTGCTGGTCGACCGCGGCCACCGCGAGCTGCCGATCAAGGTGGACTTCGTCGGCAAGAACATCCCGACCTCGCGCGCGGAGCGGGTGGTGCTGCGCGCGCGCGCGGACGGCGAGCTGGAGGTCGCGGTCGTATGAGACACCTGCTCGGGATCGAAGGGATGACGCGCGCCGAGATCGAGCACGTGCTCGAGACGTCGGAGGCGATGCTCGAGATCTCGCAGCGCGAGATCAAGCGCGTGCCGACGCTGCGCGGGCGCACGGTGATCAACGTCTTCCTCGAGTCTTCGACGCGGACGCGCGTCAGCTTCGAGATCGCGGCGAAGCGGCTCTCCGCGGACGCGATCAACGTCACGCGCGCGGGCTCGAGTCTCTCGAAGGCGGAGACGCTCGCGGACATGGCGCGGAACCTCGCGGCGATGAGCGCCGACGTGCTCGTCGTGCGCGACTCGACGGCGGGTGTCCCACACATGCTGGCCGAGCGCGTGCGCGTGCCGGTGGTGAACGCTGGCGACGGCTGTCACGAGCACCCGACGCAGGCGCTCCTGGACGCCTTCACGCTGCGCCAGTCACTCGGCTCGCTCGAGCAGCGCGTGATCGCGATCGTGGGCGACATCTCGCACAGCCGCGTCGCGCGCTCCGACATCCACTGCTTCACCAAGCTGGGCGCCGAGGTGCGCGTGGCCGGGCCGCCGACCATGATGCCGGCGGGGATCGAGGCGCTCGGCGTGAAGCCGTGCTTCTCGCTCGAGCAGGCGCTCGCGGGGGCAGACGTGATCGTGATGCTGCGCATCCAGCAAGAGCGCCTGGACGGCGCGCTGTTCCCGTCCGTGCGAGAGTACTCGCGGACTTTCGGGCTCACCCAGCGAACCCTGGCCCTCGCGAAGCCCGATGCGATCGTGCTGCACCCGGGTCCGATCAACCGGGGCGTGGAGATCGCGAGCGACGTCGCCGACGCGGAGCCGTCGCGGATTCTCGACCAGGTCACCAACGGCGTCGCGGTGCGAATGGCCGTGCTCTACCTGCTGACGGGAGGCGACAAGTGACTCGGCTCCGGATCCAAGGCGCGCGCATCCTCGACCCGGCGAGCGGGCGGGACGAGCTCGGGTGTGTCGACGTCGTCGACGGGCGGATCGAGTCGGTGGGCCGCCAGGCGGTGGCGGTGCCCGACGAGGTGGTCGAGGCTGCGGGCCTGTGGCTCGCGCCCGGCTTCGTCGACCTGCACGCGCATCTGCGCGAGCCCGGGCAGGAGTACAAGGAAGACATCGAGACCGGCACGCGCGCGGCCGCGGCCGGCGGCTACACCACGGTGTGTTGCATGGCGAACACCGACCCCGTGAACGACACGCCGGCCGTGACCGAGTACATCCAGCGCCGCGCGCGCGAGACGGGCGCGGTCAACGTGCGGGTGATCGCCGCTGCGACCCAGGGCCTGCGCGGCGAGATCATGTCCGAGATGGCGAGCCTCGCCGCCGCCGGCGCGGTCGCGTTCAGCGACGACGGCGCGGTGATCATGAACGCGGCCGTCATGCGCCGCGTGCTGGAGTACGCGCGCGGCATCGGGCGGCCCGTGATCGCGCACTGCGAGGACCTGAACCTGCGCGGCTCCGGCGTGGTGCACGAGGGCGCGCACGCGACTTGCTGCGGTCTGCCCGGATCGCCGGCCGAAACCGAGACGGCGATGGTCGCGCGCGACCTCGAGCTCGCGCGGCTCACCGGCGCGCACCTGCACATCGCGCACGTCTCCGCGGCGCGCTCGGTCGAGCTGATCCGCGAGGCGAAGGCCGCCGGCGTGCGAGTCACCGCCGAGGTCACCCCGCACCACCTTGCACTCACCGACGAGACCGTGCGCAGCTACGACACGAACTTCAAGATGGCGCCGCCGCTGCGCAGCGCGCGGGACCGCGAGGTGCTGCGCGAGGGGCTCGCCGACGGCACGCTCGACTGCGTCGCCACCGACCACGCGCCGCACGCTCTGTACGAGAAGGACGTCGAGTTCACCGCGGCTCCGTTCGGCGTCGTCGGCTTCGAGACCGCGCTCCCGGTCGCGCTCGATCTGGTGCGCGAGGAGCGCCTGACGCCGCTCGAGCTCGTCGACCGGATGTCGACGCGGCCGGCCCGGCTGCTGGGAATCGGCGGCGGCACGCTCGAGCTCGGCGGGCCCGCGGACCTGGTCCTGGTCGACCCCGAGCGCGTCTGGAAAGTGGAGCTGCCGCAACTCACTTCGCGCTCCAAGAACTCCGCCTTCCTCGGTCGCGAGCTGCGCGGCCGGACCCTGCGCACCTGGGTCGGCGGGCGGCTCGCGTTCGCGCTGGGCGAAGAGAGTCCTGCGTGAGCTCGCCGGCGTATCTCGTGCTCGGCGACGGAACGCTCTACCGCGGCGAGGCCTTCGGCGCCGACACGGCGGGCGAGGGCGAAGTCGTCTTCCACACCGGCATGACCGGCTACCAGGAGATCCTCACCGATCCCTCGTACGCGGGCCAGATCGTGTGCATGACCTATCCCGAGATCGGGAACACGGGCTGCAATCCCGAGGACGAGGAGTCGAGGGGTCTGTTTCTGCGCGGCTTCGTCGTGCGCAGCTACAACGAGCGGCCGTCGAGCTGGCGCAGCCGAGAGACGTTGCACGACTATCTCCTGCGCCATCGCGTTCCGGGGATCAGCGGCATCGATACGCGCGCGCTGGTTCGCCATCTGCGCACCGTCGGCGCGTCGAACGGCGTGCTGGTGCACGGCGAGCACGACCCCGCGCAGCTGCGCGCGCGCGCCGCCGCGATTCCGTCGATGGCCGGGCTGAATCTCGTCGACGGAGTCACCGAGGGTCGCCGCTACGAGTGGCGCGAGGGCAACGCGTGGCGCGAGCGGCCGCGCGCCGCCGTGAAGAAGCGCCACCGGGTCGTCGCCTACGACTACGGCGTGAAGCGGAACATCCTGCGTGAGCTGGTGGACGCCGGCTTCGACGTGACCGTGGTGCCGGCGAGCACGCCGGCGCGCGACGCGCTCGCCCTGAAGCCCGACGGCGTGTTCCTCGCCAACGGCCCTGGCGACCCGGCGGCCGTGACGTACGCGATCCCGATCGTGCGCGAGCTGGTCGCGGCGAGGCTGCCGATCTTCGGCATCTGCCTCGGGCATCAGATCCTGGGGCTCGCGCTCGGCGGCACGACCGTGAAGCTGCGCTTCGGCCACCACGGGGCGAATCAGCCGGCGCGCGACGAGCAGTCACACCGCGTCATGATCGCGTCCGAGAACCACGGCTTCGCCGTCGACGCCGAGGCGCTGCGGCGCGCGGGCGACGTCGAGATCACGCACGTGAACCTGAACGACGGCACGGTCGAGGGACTGCGGCACCGGACGCTTCCGGTGTTCTCGGTCCAGTATCACCCCGAGGCGTCGCCCGGTCCGCACGATCTCGGGTACCTGTTCGACCGCTTCCGCGAGCTGATCGAGACGCGGAATGCCTAAGGACCCGACACTTCGGCGTGTACTGCTGATCGGCGCCGGGCCGATCGTGATCGGGCAGGCCTGCGAGTTCGACTACTCGGGCACGCAGGCCTGCAAGGCGCTGCGCGAAGAGGGCATCGAGGTCGTGCTGGTGAACTCGAACCCGGCGACGATCATGACCGATCCGGAGTTCGCGTCGCGCACTTACATCGAGCCGATCACGCCGGACACGGTGGCGCGCATCCTCGAGATCGAGCGCCCCGACGCCGTGCTGCCGACCCTGGGCGGCCAGACCGCGCTGAACTGCGCGATCGCGCTCGCCGAGAGCGGCGTGCTCGAGAGACTCGGCATTCGCCTGATCGGCGCGCAGCTCGACTCGATCCTGATGGCCGAGGACCGCCTGCGCTTCCGCACCGCGATGCGCGAGATCGGTCTCGACGTCCCCAAGTCGGTGTACGTCACCGACCTCGAGCAGGGAAAGTCGGTGCTCTCGGAAATCGGCCTGCCCGCCATCATCCGGCCGAGCTTCACGCTCGGCGGCTCCGGCGGCTCGATCGCAGAAACGGCGGCCGACTTCGAGGTGAAGCTCAAGTGGGGCTTGCACCTGTCTCCGCGCGGCGAGGTGCTCGTCGAGCAGTCCGTCCTGGGCTGGAAGGAGTACGAGCTCGAGGTGATGCGCGACCGCGCGGACAACGTGGTCATCATCTGCTCGATCGAGAACTTCGACCCGATGGGCGTCCACACGGGTGACTCGATCACGGTCGCGCCGGCGCAGACGCTGACCGACAAGGAATACCAGCGCATGCGCGACGCCGCGATCGCGATCATCCGCAAGATCGGCGTCGAGACGGGCGGCTCGAACATCCAGTTCGCCGTGAACCCCGAGACCGGCGCGATGACCGTGATCGAGATGAACCCGCGCGTGTCTCGCTCGTCGGCTCTGGCCTCGAAGGCCACCGGCTTTCCGATCGCGAAGATCGCCGCGAAGCTCGCGATCGGATACACGCTCGACGAGGTCCGAAACGACATCACGCGGGTCACTCCCGCGAGCTTCGAGCCGACGATCGACTACGTCGTCACGAAGATTCCGCGCTTCACCTTCGAGAAGTTTCCGCAGGCCGATCCGCGTCTGGGCGTGCAGATGAAGTCGGTCGGCGAGGCGATGGCGATCGGGCGCACCTTCCGCGAGTCACTCCAGAAAGGCATCCGCTCGCTCGAGACGGATCACTTCGGCTTCGAAGAGCTCGCGCTCGACGACGCGGCGATCGAGCAGAAGCTGCGCATCCCCGGCCCCGACCGACTCTGGGCGATCGGAGAGGCGTTCCGGCGCGGGCGCGCGATCGCATGGGTGAACGAGCGCACCGCGATCGACCCGTGGTTCCTGTGGCATGTGAGTGAGATCGTCGCCCAGGAGGCGGTGTACCGGAATCCGGCCACGCGCGATCTCGTGGCGGCGAAGCGCGCGGGCTTCTCCGATCGGCGCCTCGCGCAGCTGTCCGGCGTCACCGAAGGCGACGTCCGCCGCGAACGGCTCGCGCGCGGAATCACACCGGTCTACAAGCGCGTGGATACCTGCGGCGCCGAGTTCGAGGCGCACACGCCCTATCTCTACTCGACCTACGAGTCGGAGTGCGAGGCGGATCCGACCGACCGGCCCAAGATCATGATCCTGGGCGGCGGACCGAACCGGATCGGGCAGGGCATCGAGTTCGACTACTGCTGCGTGCACGGCGTGCTGGGTCTCGAGAAGGACGGCTTCGAGACCATCATGGTGAACTGCAATCCCGAGACGGTCTCCACCGACTACGACACCAGCGACCGCCTCTATTTCGAGCCACTCACTCTGGAGGACGTGCTCGCGATCGTCGCGCGCGAGAAGCCGCGGGGCGTGATCGTGCAGTTCGGGGGACAGACTCCGCTGCGGCTCGCGGTTCCGCTCGAGCGGGCGGGCGTCCCGATCATCGGCACCAGTCCGGATGCGATCGACCGCGCCGAGGACCGCGAACGCTTCTCGGAGCTGCTCGACAAGCTCGGGCTGCGCCAGCCGGAGAACGGCATGGCGCGCAGCTTTGCCGACGCCAAGAAGCTCGCGGAGCGGATCGGGTACCCGGTGCTCGTGCGCCCGTCCTACGTGCTCGGCGGCCGTGCGATGCGCATCGTGCACGACCTCGTCGAGCTCGAGACCTACATGCGCGAGGCGGTCACCGTCTCACCGGAGCACCCCGTGCTCGTCGACCGCTTCCTCGCGAACGCGATCGAGGTCGACGTCGACGCGCTCTGCGACGGGAAGATCGCCGTGATCGCCGGGATCATGGAGCACATCGAGGAGGCGGGCATCCACTCGGGTGACTCAGCCTGCTCGCTGCCGCCGTACAGCTTGCCGCGCTATCACGTCGAGGAGATCGAGCGCGCGACGCGCGCGCTCGCGCTCGAGCTCGGCGTCGTCGGGCTGATGAACGTGCAGTTCGCGATCGCGGACGAGTCGGTGTACGTGCTCGAGGTGAATCCGCGCGCGTCGCGCACCGCGCCGTTCGTCTCGAAAGCGATCGGCGTGCCGATCGCGCAGCTCGCGGCGCGCGTCATGGCGGGGAAGTCACTCGCCGAGCTCGGCTTCACTTCCGAGGTCGTCCCCGCGCACGTGTCGGTGAAGGAGTCCGTGTTTCCGTTCGTGAAGTTCCCCGGCGTCGACACACTGCTCGGGCCCGAGATGAAGAGCACGGGCGAAGTCATGGGCATCGACCGCGAGTTCGGCCGCGCCTACGCGAAGGCGCAGCGCGGCGCGGGCATGGACCTGCCGACCTCGGGCACGGTGCTCGTCTCGCTGCGCGACGAGGACAAGCAGGCCGGCGTCGCTGCGCTGCGCACGCTGCAGGACGAGGGCTTCTCGCTCGTCGCGACGCGCGGCACCGCGCTCTTCATGCGCGAGCGCGGGCTCGAGGTCGCGGCGCTCAACAAGGTGCGCGAGGGCTCGCCGCACGTGGAAGACCTGATTCGCGCCGGCAAGGTGGCGCTGGTCGTCGCGACGACACGGATTGGTGACGCCGCCGCAGTCCAGGACTCAGCGTCGATGCGGCGCTCGGCGCTCGAGGCCGGGGTTCCCTACTTCACGACGATCGCGGGCGCGCGCGCGGCCGCATCGGCGATTCGCGCGCTGCGCGCGGGCGAGGTGCAGCCCATCGCGCTCCAGGACCTGCACCCCCGCTGACATGTCGCGCTGGCGCGACGCGGTCGGCACCATTCGCGGGCCGTTGGAGTTCGCGCGTCGCGGACCCGAGGCGGCCCAGCGGGTGCGCGACCTCGCCGGAACGCTGCGCGCCGCGCTGGAGCGCGCCGCCGAGCTGTGGATCCCACCCGAGGTCGCGAAGCGACTGCGCGAAGCGAGCGCGCTCTGCAGGTCCGGCGCCGACGGCGGAGTGACTCCCGAGCTGCTCGAGCAGCTGGCCGCGCTGCTCGCGCCGATCCTCGCCCCGCTCTTCCCGGAGCGCTGGCTGGCGCAGCCGGTGTCGAGGGTGCCCGGCATCGGCCCGAAGACGGCGCAGGCGCTCGCGCGCAAAGAGATCGCGACCGTCGAAGATCTCCTGTTCTTCCTGCCGCGCGCATACGAAGACCGGCGCGAGATCGTGCCGATCGAGAAGCTCGAGGTCGGCCGCTCGGCCGCCTTCGCAGGCACGGTGACACGCAGTGGTGTCGTTCCGCTGCGCAACGGCCGCCGCTTCTTTCAGGCGGTCGTCTCCGACGGCACCGGCGCGGTGCAGCTGAAGTGGTTCCGCGGCATCCAGACCTTCCAGGACCGACTCGCGGAGGGCGTGCGCGTGCTGGTGGCCGGCGAGGTGCGCCGCTACCGGTTCGCGAAGGAGCTGCACCACCCCGACGTCGAGGTGCTCTCCGCGCAGACCGAGCCCGGCGAGCTGCCGCGCATCGTGCCGAGTTACTCCGCGGTCGAGGGCCTGCCGCCGCGCAGCTTGCGCCGCCTGGTCGAGTCCGCGCTGCGCTCCGCGGGCGATTTGGTCGACGGCTGGCTGCCGGAGGCCACCGTGGCCGAGCTCGGGCTCGCCGAGATCGGCGCGGCGCTGCGCGAGGTGCACCTGCCGAGCGTCGGGCTCGACCCCGCGCGGCTGCGCGAGCGCAGCACTCCGTATCACCTGCGGCTGGTCGCCGAAGAGCTCTTCCTGCTGCAGCTCGGCATCGCCCTGCGCAGGCGCGAGCTGCACGCGCGTGCGACGGAGCCACTCGCCTTTAGCGACGAGGCCGAGTCACGCGCCCGCGCCGCGCTGCCGTTCGCGCTGACCGGCGACCAGGCGCGCGCCTGGCGCGAGATTCGGGCGGACCTCGCGCGGCGCGCGCCGATGAACCGCCTGCTGATCGGCGACGTCGGCACGGGCAAGACCGTGCTCGCGGTGCTCGCCGCCGCCGCCGCTCACGCGTCGCGCCGGACCACCGCGCTGCTCGCGCCGACCGAGCTCTTGGCCGAGCAGCACTTCGAGACGCTACACCGATTGGCGTCGCCGCTCGGGCTGCGGGCCGCGCTGCTCACGGGGGCGACGCCGCCGCGCGAGCGAGCCGAGCTCGCGCGCTGGCTGGAACGCGGCGAGGTCGCGCTGGTGGTCGGCACGCACGCGCTGTTCTCGGAGTCCGTCGACCTGCCGCGCCTCGGCTTGGTCGTGATCGACGAGCAGCACCGCTTCGGAGTCGCGCAGCGGCGTGCGCTCGCGCGCAAGGGCGAGAACCCACATCTGCTCGCGATGTCCGCGACGCCGATCCCGCGCACGCTCGCGCTCACCGTGTTCGGCGATCTCGACCACTCGACCTTGCGCGAGCGGCCGCCCGGTCGCTCGCCGGTCGAGACGCGCGTCGTCCCGCCGACGGCCGGCCGCACCGTGATGGCGCAGGTTCACGAGACGCTGAAGCGCGGCGAGCAGATCTTCGTCGTGTACCCGCTCGTGGAGGAGTCGGAAAAAGCCGATCTCAAGGACGCGACGCGCGGGTTCGAGCGGCTGCGCAAGGCGCTGCCGGGAATCTCGGCGGCGCTCGTGCACGGGCGCCTCGAGCGCAGCGACCGCGCGCGCGCGATGAGTGACTTCGCCGCCGGCCGCGTGAAGATCCTGGTCGCGACGACGGTGATCGAGGTCGGCGTCGACGTGCCGAACGCGACGCTTCTGATCGTGCAGCACGCGGAGCGCTTCGGTCTGGCGCAGCTGCACCAGCTGCGCGGGCGCGTGGGCCGCGGCGGCCGCCCGGGCCGCGCGCTGCTGATCGCCGATCCGACGACACCAGAAAGTGTAGAGCGGCTGGCGATCCTCGAGCGCAGCGAGAGCGGCTTCGAGATCGCGGAAGCGGACCTGCGCATCCGCGGCGCCGGCGAGTGGCTCGGCACGCGCCAGGCCGGGCATCTGCCCGAGCTGCGCTTGGCCGATCTCGTGCGCCACGGCGACTTCCTCGACGCTGCGCGCGACGCCGCCGCAGCGCTGGTGGCGCGCGACCCGCGCCTCGATTCGCTGCCCGGTCTGCGCGACGCGGTCGCCCGGCGCTGGGGGGCGCGCCTCGAGCTGGCCGCAGCGCCGTAGCGCCCGGAAGGGCATTGTGGCGGCTCCTCTCCCACTCGAATATCCTGGCCATCCCATGTCGGATTTCGCTGCTCAGTCGCGGACCTCCGCGATTTCAGCGCGCGCGGTCACAGCGCCCGCGCTGCGCCTTCCCGAGCACTGCAGGAGCCCGGTGAGGCCGGGTCCGGCGGTCTTCGAGATGAAGCGCATGCTGCGCCGCCGCGGGCTGCACTCGGTGTGCGAGGAAGCCCGCTGTCCCAATCTCGCCGACTGCTTCGCGCGCGGGACGGTGACGTTCATGCTGCTCGGCGACGTCTGCACGCGCGCGTGTCGCTTCTGTCACGTCGCGACCGGACTCGGCCGGCCCGTCGATCCGCACGAGCCGGAGCAAGTGGCGGCCGCGGCCTCCGAGCTCGGCCTGCGCCACGTCGTGCTGACGAGCGTCAACCGCGACGACCTGCCCGATCAGGGCTCGACTCAGTTCAGACTCGCGATCGAGGCGCTGCGGCGGCGCGCGCCGCGGGCGTCGGTCGAGGTGCTCACACCGGACTTCCGCGGCGACGGCGCGGCGATCGACCGCGTCGCCGACGCGCGGCCCGAGGTCTACAACCACAACCTCGAGACCGTGCCGCGCCTGTACCGCGAGGTGCGCATCGGTGCCCGCTACGACCGCTCGCTCGCGCTCCTGTCGCGCGTCAAGGCGCGCCACCCGCAGACACTGACCAAGTCGGGCCTGATGGCCGGGCTGGGCGAGACGCGCGAGGAACTGCTCGCGGTGTTTCGCGACTTGCGCGACGCTTCGGCAGACTGTCTCACGCTCGGCCAGTATCTCCGACCGACGCTGCGACACCGGCCGGTGACGCGCTATCTCGATCCGAGCGAGTTCTCGGAGCTCGCGGACGCCGCCCGCGCGCTGGGCTTCCGCCACGTCGAGAGCGGGCCGCTCGTGCGCAGCTCGTTCCGCGCCGATACGGCGCTGGACCTTCTCTCCCCCCTCCGAGGCGCGTCGTGATGAAGTTCGAGAAGCTGGAGCGGCTGCCCCCCTACG
>JBIOJK010000125.1:0-10435 GCA_044450765.1 Myxococcota bacterium
CGGCAGCTGGCCCCGCTCGATCTGCAGCTCGACCAGATGGCGACACGCCGCGCTGTAGCTCGCGTCGGACACGTCGACCTGCGCCAGGTTGTGGATCGCGCGTGCCGTCTGGCGTAAGCTCGCCGCGAGTTCGCCGGCCTCGAAGTGATCGTCGTTCTTCTCGTAGAGCGCGAGCAATGCCTCGGAGTCTTGCGTCTCCTTGGCGCACTCGATCGCCTGATCGAGCTCGCCGGCCCGCTCGTACGCCCGCGAGGCGGCGGCGAAGTCACCGGCCGCGCGGTACGCGTCGGCGGCCTTCTCGAAGTCTTCGGCCGCCTCGAAGAGCGCGGCCGCGCCGGCGCGATCCTCGGTCGCCGCGCGCAGCTCCGCGGCGCCGCGCAGGTCGCCGGCCGTCTCGAGCGCGCGCGACGCTCCCGCGACGTCGCCGCGCGCGCGCAGCAGGTCCGCCCGCAGCACGGTCGCCGCCTGTGACTGCCCCGCGCGCTCGAGCTCGTCGGCGGCGCGCGCCACGTCGCCCTCCATGTACGCGATCACGGCGGCCTGCGAGCCGCTGAAGACCGCGCCGGCCTCGCGCGAGACGTCGAACAAGAGCTTCACCGGGTCGAACGACTTCACCTCGACCGTGCGCTCGAGCAGGCGATCCCCGGCGCCCACCAGCAGCACGTGCCGCCCCGGCTTCACGTACAGGAACACGGGTCCGTCGCCGACGTAGCGCAGCGAGCGCGGATTCCCGCGCAGCGCGACCGCGACGTGACTCGCGCCCTTGGCGCCGCCGGTCACTTGGATCTCGAGCGACGCCTCCTTCGGGCGCATGTCGAACTTCGCCGTGATTCGCGCGCCGCGCCGCACGCGCACGAGCTGCTCCTCGAGGAAGTCGCCGATCAGCTCGCCGGTCGCGGCGTTCTGCAGCGGCCCGCGCACCGTGACGAAGTACGAGCGGCGGCGCGCCGGGATCCAGTGGAACTCGGTGGGCTCGCCTTCGCGCAGCGCGCGCTCGTAGCGGTTGAGCCGGCGCAGCCCGTCCTCGATGCCCCACTTCGCCTTGGTGCGGCTCTTCAGTGACTTGGTCTGCGCGGTCTTGCGCGGGCGCCGCGACAGACTGATGCTGAATAGGGCGCGCGTCTGCGGCGGCAGCTCGACGACGACGCAGACGCTCCCCCAGCCGCGCACGAGCGCGAGCAGCAGGATCGCGAGCAGCCCGCCGTAGAGCGCGCCCGCGCGCGGGTTCCAGGTGAGATACTCCTCGGCGACCGGCGACAGGCAGACCGCGTTGCCGAGGATGCGCGCAGTCGGCGCGCTGCGGCCCGCGAGCTGGCGCAGCTCGAGGCGCCAGGGCGAGTCAGCGCCGCAGCTCGCCGCGCCCTCGGCACCCGGCCCGGGCAGCCGCACCAGGCGCGCCAGGAAGAGCGCGTCGCTGCCGAGCGCGAGATTCAGCTCGACGGCCGAGGTCGCGTCGAGCGAGCGCTCGCTCTCGAAGTGATACAGCCGGTCGATCGCGCCCGACGTCGCGACGTTCTCGAGCGCCTTGCCCAGGTCCGTCCCGCTCATCACGGAGTACTGCGCGGCGAAGACGCGGCGCAGGCCGCGCTCGATCTTGGCCAGGTCGGGGACCTTCGGCCGCAGGAAGTCGAGCGCGCGCTCGCCGGGGCCGAGTGTCTCGCGCGCGCCGACGAAGATGACCTGCCCCGCGTCCGTCTTGACCGTCGGGAAGCTCAGCGCCAGCGAGACCAGGTGCTCGTCGATGCCGGAGAGGTCCGCCGCCAGATCCGGCTTCGCGCCCTCGCTGGCCTCGGCCGCCGCGGGCGAGACATCGGAGAGCAGGGCCGCGCGCTCGCGCTCGAGGCCCGCCTCGCGCGAATCGCCGAGCGCTTCGGCGCTCTCCGCGAGCGCCGCCCGCAGCGCGGGATCGAGCGGATCGAGCTCGACTGCGCGCGAGAGCGCGGCGCGCGCGCCCGCAGGATCGCTCTTCGAGGCCGCGATCTGCGCGCGAATCTGCAGCTCGGCGGGGCTCGTGCCGCGCGCGAGCTCGACGGCCTGCAGCAGCGCGAGCGCGCCCTCGGAATCGCTCGAAGTGACACGCCAGCGCGCGAGCTCGAGCTTCGCTTCCGTGTCGGAGGGATCGAGCGCGACGGCGCGCTCGAGCAGCGGCTTCGCGTCGTCGAGCCGACCGCGCTCGCGGTAGAGCGCGCCGAGCTCGCGCGCCGCGCCGGGCGCGGAGGCATCGAGATCGAGCGCGCGGTGGAATGCCGTCTCGGCTGCATCGGCGTCGCCCAGCGAGTGACTCGCGCGCGCGATGCCGAGCAGCCGCGCCGGCGTGGCTCCGCCCGCGGTGACTGCCTCTTGGAAGCTCGCCCGCGCGCGCTCGGGATCGGCGAGGCCTGCGTACAGGCGTCCCAGCCGGTCGTGCTCGATCGGCGCCGCGCGCTTGTCGAGCTGCGCCGCCCGCGCGTAGACCGCGCTCGCGTGCGCCAGCTCGAGCGCGCGCCCGGCGCGCTCGCCGACGCGCAGCAGCAGCGCGGACTCGCGCGTCGGATCGTTCCGCTCGAGCTGCGCCAGCTCCTCGAGCGCGCGCCCCGAGGCGGGCTCGAGCTCGGCGGCCTTCTCGAAGGCGCGCTGCGCGGCCGGCTCGTCGCCGAGCAGTGCGACGCTGCGGCCGTAGGCGAGCAGCGCGTCGGCGTTCCGGGGCGCGAGCGCGGTTGCCTGCTCCAGATAGGGCCGCGCCGCCTCCGCGTCGCCGCGCGCCAGGCGGATCTCGCCGGCGGCGAGATACAGCTTCGGGTCGACGGCGCCGCCGGCGTCGAGCGCGCGCGCGGCGTCGGTCAGGAGCTTCTTGGTCGCCAGGTCGCCCACGCTCTCCTCGCCGCGCGCGATGCGCAGGCGGACGCGCTCGGCGCTCGACAGCTCGGGTGAGGCAGCCCGCGTGTCGATGCGCGCGCGCAGAGAGACGGCCACCGGCGACTCGTCGCCGTCGAGCGAGCGCCAGGCGCGCGCGAGCTCGTCGCCGGCGAGCGCGGACAGCGCGCGGCTCTCGGCGGCGAGCTGCTCGACGCCGAGCGCGGGCGCGCGGCCCAGCGCCTCCGGGGAGCCGCCGAGCGCGGGCAGGATCCGCGCGAGCGCCGTGTCAAGCGCGACACCGAGCTGTGTAGATGTGCCGCGCGCGCGCGCAGCGGCGGCGAAGCTGCAGCTCGCGCGCGTGTACACGCGCAGCGCGACGTCGAGGCCGACGTCGGCCGGGCGCAGATCGACGAGCACGATCTCGCTCGCGTCCGCCGGCGCGCTCGCGGCGGCGCGCGCGCAGCTGCCGACAGGCTCGCTCGTCGAGCGCGGCGGCAAGTCCCCGTAGACCGCGACTTGCGCCGCCGAGAGCCGCGAGCGCACGCGCTCGGCCAGGCCACCGCGCGTCGCGTCGAGGGCGTCCGGCACGGCGCCCGCCGCGACCACGGCGCGGCGCGCGGGGGGCTCGGGCGCGTCGGCGACCGGGTCTGCGGGCGCGACTCGCGGGGCACTCGCCAGAGCGAGCGCGAGGCAAGCGAGCTCCAGACCGCGCCGCGCGGCGGGGGTTTCTCTGCGCATCTCTCGGGCCATCGGAAGCGAGATTGTGCTGGTTGAGGCGCGTGGCCGGCCCCGTCCTCCCGAGTGTCAGCAGCGAACGCCCGAGACACACGCGCCTCGGCTGCGGTGTAAGATCCCGGCGCGCCCGCGATCCCGCGCGCGAACCTCGGAGGAAACCGTGAAGCTCTTCAACGCCAATCTCTCGCCGTACGCGTCGCGCGTGCGCATCGCCATCTACGCCAAGAACCTGCCGATCGAGCTGGTGAGCCCCCCGGGCGGCACGGGCACGCCGGAGTACAAGAAGCTGAACCCGACCGGGAAGGTGCCGGCGCTGGAAGTCGACGGCCTCGTGATCCCCGAGTCCGAGGTGATCAACGAGTATCTCGAGGACCGCTTCCCGACCCCCGCGCTGCGCCCCGCCGATCCCGCGGCGCGCGCACACATGCGCCTGTTGAGCCGCTTCGCGGATCTGTATCTCGCGCCCAGCTTGGGCGCGCTCTTCGGTCAGATGAATCCGAAGACGCGCGACGCCAAGCTCGTCGCGGAGAAGCTCGCGGAGCTCGCGCAGCGGCTCGATCAGCTCGAGCAGCTCGTCGTCGCCGGCCCCTACGCCGCGGGCGCCGACCTGACGCTCGCCGACTGCGCGCTCGGACCGGTGTTCTTCTTCCTCACGCGCCTGCTGCCTGCGCTCGGCGCGCCGAGCCCGCTCGAGGGTCGGCCGAAGCTCGCCAGAGTGGGCGAGGCGGTCGGCAAACACGCCGCGGTGTCGAAGGTGCTCTCCGAGATGGGAACGGCGATGGCAGAGCGCTTCGGCGGAGGGGCCCCCAGCTGAGATCGCAGCGATCTCACTGAGATCGCTGCGACAGGACCTCGCGTGCGGCGCGCCCTCAAGTTCGTGCGCGTGCCCGTCCGACTGAATGCGACATGGATCACCTGCACCTGGTCTACGAGGACGAAATCCTCAAGCTCTTCTGGGACACACACCTCCGCTATCACATCGCGGAGTGGCACGGGGCGGTGAAGGGCGACAAGTTGAAGACCGCCGCCTACGCGTGCGTGAACGCGTCGCGCACGCGGCCCTCCGCTCGCTGGCTCGCCGACGCCACCAACGTCGGCACGCCCGACCCGGCGGACCAGCAGTGGATGGTCGATGACTTCTATCCGCGGCTGGCGCGCAACGGCGTGCAGTGGGTCGCCTTCGTGGTTCCGGAGAAGACGCTCCTGCACATCCACGTGAAGCGCCTGAACAAAGCGTTCGGGGACAAGGGCGCAATCGAGTTCCACTACCACTCGACGCGCGCGGATGCGATCGCCTGGCTGGGAACGCTCACGGGCTGAAGGCTCGCGCACGGACTCACTCGAGCTCGTGCCGCGCGCGGGCGGCGAGAGCGCTGTGAGTCACGCGCGCGGTCGCGCGAGCAGCCCCACGGTCGCGATCCGGCGCTCGCCCCAGCGCGCCTTGTAGGCGGACTGCGCGCCCAGGTCGTAGGCGCGGACGCCTTCGCGTGTCACGCGTGAGATCATCTCGAGCTGCAGCACGTTGCCGAGCCCGAGCGCGCGCAGGCGCTCGTCGAAGCTGAACTGCAGGCCTCGGAACGCCGAGCCCGCGAGGCCGCCGCTGAGATAGCCGACGTCCTCACCGCCGCGGACCGCGAACAGCAGCCGGAGCGCGCCGCGCGCCGCGAGCCGCGGGAACATGCGCGCGTAGAACTCGCGCATCGGGCCGCGGTCAACGCCGTTGTCGCCGGCGGCCTTCCAGCTGCGGCGCTCGACGGCGAGCGCTCGCGCGTAGGCGGCCTCGGCGGCACCTGCGCTGCGCACGCCTAGGGCGGCGAACTCGATCCCCGCGGCGCGCACCCGCCGGACCGCCGCGCGCAAGCTCGCGCGGAACTTCGCGCTGCGGCGCGCGAGAAAGCCGTCGACGCCGTCGAGCTCGGCGACGAAGCGGACGGTCAGCGAGGCGATCGCCAGCGAGTGACTCACCTGCAGCGCGTCGACCAGCGCGCGCGTGCGCGCTGTGTCCGGCGCGAGCCCGGTCAGGTAGAGGAGCTCGCGACCGTGGGCCCGTTCGCGCGCGCCGAGCAGCGCGAGTAACAGCTCGAGCGCGCCCGCGCCGACGAGCGGCGACGCGAAGCCCCACATCGACTCCAGCGCCTCGAGCGCACCGCGCTGCGCCGCGAGCGCGACGAACGCCCCTCCGTCGCGCGCCAGAACCAGCTCGCGCTCCGGGTGAAAGGCGTCGTGGAACGGCAGGATCCAGTCCGTGCGCGAGCAGAAGCGGTCGAGGTCGGGATCTGCGTCGACGCGCGCGTCGAACTCAGCGCCGCAGCGCTCGAACTCCGCGCGCGAAAGACACTCCACCCGCGTTCAGAGCCCGAACGCCGCGCCTCGGCCGCGGCGCAGCGCACCCGCGTTGGTGAAGACGGTGTCCTGCAGCGACGCGTGCTGAGTCAGCGTGTGGATGTCGCGCAGCCGCCGCTGCAGCGGCGAGACCTCGTAGAGCGCGCTGCCGCCCGCCGCGGTGTAGCAGGCGTCGACCACGCGCGCTGCGGTCTCGGCGACCCAGGCGCTCGTCTGCAGCACTCTGGGCGCGAACGGCGCGGAGACACTCCCGGCGCGAGCCTGCGACCAGAGCTGCTCGGCGCGCTCGCGCAGCATGGCTCGCGCCGCCAGCAGATCGGCTTCGGCGTGACCCAGGCGGTGCTGGAACAGTGCTGAATCGGGCAGAGCGACCGAGGCGTACAGGCGCTTCTTCTTGGTGGCGGCGAACGCGACCAGGTCGGCGAGCGCCCCCTCGGCGATGCCGAGCGCGACCGCGGCGATGTGCAGCGAGGCCTGCAACAGCGGCGCCTCGAAGAGCGGGCCCGGCAGCGACGGAACGCCGCCGAAGAGCACGAACGTGCGCTCGCTCGGCACGAAGCGCTCGGTCACTTCGATGTCGTGACTGCCAGTCCCGCGCAGCCCGGCGGTGCGCCAGGTATCGTGGATCGTCCACTCTGCGGCGGGCAGCAGCGCGCAGCAGAGGTTCGGCGGCGTCGCGCCGTCGTCGACGGCGCAGTTCCCGAAAAGATAGTCCGCGTGCTGACAGCCGCTCGCAAAGCCCCAGCGCCCCGAGACCCGCTGACCGCCGTCGACGGGGTGCGCGCGGCCTTGCGGCGCGAACGCGCCCGCGATGATCACGTCGGGCCCGGCCGCATAGATCGCGTCGAAGCTCGCGCGCGGGAGCAGCGCGAGGAGCTGCGGCGACTCACAGCCGATCATCAGCGTCCAGCCGGCGGCGCCGTCGGCGGCGGCGAGCTCGGCCAGAATGTCGATGGTCGCGGGAAACTCGAGCTCGAGCCCCCCGTGACTGCGCGGGACGAGCATGCGGAAGAAGCCGGCCGCGCGCAGCTCGGCGACCAGGTCGAGCGGCAGTCGCCGGGCGCTCTCGATCTCCGGAGCGCGTGCGGCGATCCGCGGCGCGAGCTCGCGCGCCGCGTCGTGGACCCGCTTGGCCTCGGCGTGCACGAGTCAGTCCTCCGCGAAGTAGCGCCGGCGGGCGCGCTCGTCGACCTCGAGATCCGGACCGCGGCCGACGACGTCGGGGAAGCGGTCGGGCTCGGTCGCCATCCGGGCAAGCACGCGAGCGCGGCGGGCGTCGGCTTCGCTTCCGACGTCGAAGAAGATCTGAGTCATCCAGTCCTCGACCGTGCGCAGGCGCGCGTAGTAGCGGTCGTGCTCGCCGGCGAACGCGCGAGCGCCCGCGTTCCAGTCCGACGACGCGAGCAGCGCATCGCGCAGCACACGGACGTCGCGGAACGTCAGTGACATCCCGCAGCCCCAGACTGGATCACTACACGCCGCGGCGTCGCCGATCAGGACCACGCCCTCGCGAACCGGATGCGCGACGCTCGAGTCGGCGCCTTCGAAGCCCGCGAGCGGACCCGCCGGGCGCGCCCGCCGCAGCCAGGCCTCGGGAACCCCCGCAGCGTGACACGCGCGCAAGAAGTCGGCGATGCGATCCTTGCCCGAGAAGCGACGCACTCCGGTGTCGGAGCGGTAGGCCATGTACGCGCGCAGCGTCCCGCCGGCTCGCGGGAACAGCAGCGCTTCCTCGGCGACTGGGAAGTTCCAGAACAGCGCGCTCGAGTCGGCCGGGCCGTCGTAGTCCTCGAGCAAGAGACCCGCCAGGCACAGGCGCTGGGGGTCCCGCAGCTCGGCGAAGCCGAGCCAGCGGCGCAGCTTCGAGTCGCGGCCGTCGGCGCCGACGACCAGGCGCGCGCCAGCCGGCGCGGACTCACCGCGCTCGCCTCGGAAGCGAACCGCCGGGCTCGCGCCGGGAAGCACTTCGGTGACGGTCGCCCCGCGTCGCACCTCGGCGCCCGCAGCTGCGGCTGCGGCGAGCACCGCCTCTTGCAGGCCGGGGTGCGAGACACAGAGCGGCGGCGCCGGCTCCGCGGGATCGCTGAAGTTTCTGCGGGCCGCGTGGATCGGGCCGAGATAGGTGTCGAGCAGAGGCGAAGCGTGCGCACCCGCGGCGGCGAGCGCCGCATCCAGTCCGAGCGCGCGCGCCTCCGCAACGCCCCAGCACTCGAGAAACTCGCCGCGCACGCGGTCGCGGAAGTGTGTCTCGCGCTCCAGCACGAGCACGCGCGCGCCGCGCTCGGCCATCGCGCGCGCCAGGCCCGCGCCGCCGAGTCCACCCCCGACGCAGATCACGTCGTAGCTCGCGTCGCGGCCGCTCATCGCCCGCGCAGCGAGGGCAGCACCTCGCGCTCGAGCAGATCGCGGGAGCGCTGCGCCTCCCCGCGATCCGCGTCGAACGACGCGCCCGTGAGCACCAGCTTCGAGACCCCCGCGTCGACGAGCTCGCGCAGCCGGACGACACATTCTTGTGTCGGCCCGAGGATCGCGAAGCGGTCGAGAAAATCGGCGTCGAGCGCCGCCGCGTGGCGCGCGCGCCCGAGCGTGTGATTCGCGCGGTCGTAGCGCGCGTGGATGCCCTCGAACACCGCGCGGTCCTGGGGCGCGACGCCGTCCGCCGAGCTGCCGCGCATGCCGGAGAAGTGCGCGAACGTGCCGACGCCCCCGCGCGCGAGCTCGCGCGCGATCGAAAGGTCGGGATGCGGGGCGACGTTCGCGTACGCGCCGAACTCGAGCGCGTCGGGGTCGAGCCCAGCCGC
This sequence comes from Myxococcota bacterium, assembly GCA_044450765.1. Lineage (GTDB taxonomy): Bacteria > Myxococcota_A > UBA9160 > SZUA-336 > SZUA-336 > VGRW01. The sequence continues at coordinate 8,715 of JBIOJK010000125.1, forward strand.
GCGCCGCGCGGAGCGCGCCTTCTCGATCCCCCAGCGCAGCCGCTCCGGGTTCGCGCCGACCGCGAACGTGATTCGATCCGCGATCCGCGCCGCGAGCTCGATCACGCGCGGACCGGTCGCCGCCACGTCGATGGGCACCGGCGGCAGGCGCAGATCGGCGAGCCAGCGCAGCCGGCTCTCGAAGCCGTCGATCTTCACCCCGCCGCCGCGCAGATACTCGGCGACCTGTGACAGGAAGCGCTCGAAGGCGGGCAGGGGCGCGGGCTCGAGGCCGATCTGGAACAGCGCCGAATCCCCGCGGCCGACGCCGAGCACCGCGCGCCCGCCGGAGAGCGCCTGAATCGTCGCGATCGCCGACGCGGCCGCTGCCGGGTGCCGAGTGACCGGGTTGGTGACTCCCGTCGCGAGCTTGAGCCGCGTGGTCGCCTTTGCCGCGAGCGCGAGCCCGGCGAACACGTCGCCCGTCAGGTTCTGTGAGTCGGTGAACGCGATGCCGTCGTAGCCCGCGGCCTCGGCGCGCGCCGCGAGATCGCCTGCGTGCTTCGGCAGCGGAACCGAGATCGTCCAGATCTCGGGCGACTTGGGCGCGGGCATGCGCGTATCATCGCACGAACATGCCCCAGGTGAAGCGCTCGAACGCCGCGCTGTACTTCGAATCGCACGGCTCCGGCCCCGTGGTCGTCTTCGCGCACGGAGCCGGCGGGAACACGCTGATCTGGTGGCAGCAAGTGCCGTTCTTCGCGCGCACGCGGCGCGTGATCACCTTCGACCACCGCGGCTTCGGCCGCTCGCGCTGCGAGCCGGCCGACTTCCACGGGCGCGAGTTTGCGGGCGACCTGCGCGCGATCCTCGACGCGGCCGGCGTCGATCGAGCGGCGCTGGTGTGCCAGTCGATGGGCGGCTGGACCGGGCTGCACGCCGCGGTCGAGTCTCCCGAGCGAGTCACTTGCCTCGTGCTCTCCGGTACGCCGGGCGGTGTATTCACGCCCAAGGTGACCGAGGCGTTCGGGCGCGCCGGACGCACCGCCGCGTCCGAGGGGATCCGCGGCGCGCCGGCGCTCGCGCCCGACTTCCCGGCGCGCGAGCCCGCGCTGGCGCTGCTCTACGACCAGATCAGCGCCCTGAATCCGGGCTTGCCGCGGGCCGGGCTCGCGACCTTGGCCGAATCACGGATCGAGGCGGCCGAGCTCGTGGGATATCGCGTCCCGACGCTGATGATCTCGGGCGAGCACGACCAGCTGTTCCCGCCCGACGCGCTGAAGGAGGCGGCCGCGCAGATTCCCGGCTGCCGGCTCGTCAGCTTCCCGGGCGCGGGTCACTCGCCGTACTTCGAAGACGCCCCGCGCTTCAACCGGCTGGTCGCCGAGTTTCTCGCCGAGGTCGGCGCGCGCTAGGGCGCGCGCGGCACCGTACACGCCGTCATGGCGAGTGTCTCCCGGTCAGTGTGCGTCGCGCGCCGCGAAGGCGTTTTCCCAGTGCTTGCCGTCGAACGCGGTGAGCGCGAAGCGGCGCCAGGCGTCTCCGTCGAGACAGCGGATGTTCACATCGACCTTGTCGGGATCGGAGCGCGGCGTGTAGAACGGGTGGATCCCGCAGACCCGGCAGAAGCGGTGCTTCGCGACGCGCGTGTTGAACGTGTAAGTCGAGAGCAGCTCGCCGCCGCGCAACAGCTCGAAGCGCTCGGGCGGCACGATCAGATGCAACATGCCCTTCATGGTGCA
>JBIOJK010000126.1:0-10386 GCA_044450765.1 Myxococcota bacterium
CGAGGCACGCCGGATCCAGGTAGGGGATCAGGAAGTTCACGCCGAAGGCGCCGGCCGTCGCCGCGGCGAGCCGATCGAGCGACGCCTCCAGCTGGTCCGAGGTCAGCAGGGCCGCGCCGAGCATTCCCAGCCCACCCGCATCCGCCACCGCCGCGACGAGCTCGAGCGTCGAGATCCCCGGCATCGCCGCCGACTGAATCGGCGCCGACGCGCCGACCAGCTCAGTGAATGACGTGCGCATCATCGCGAGGAGCCATGGCCGACTCGAAGTGGCCGTCGGTGCAGCGCCAGCGGGACGCGAACGGCCCGTGGAAGGGATTCGCGTCGGGTTTGAACACGGCGAGAACGAGAGCCAGCAGCGCGGCGCCGCGGATGACGAGAATGTGCGGCCGGACGCGCCGAAAGAGAGCTCGCGCCTCGTCCGAGAGCTCGCTCGCGCCCGCGGGATGCGCCGCCACGGCGCGACCCATGCGCGCGAAGATCGGAAGGAGCCAAGCGAGAATGCCCAGGATCAGCAACATCAGCAGCTGCTTGGCGCCGAGCCAGAACACGCGGAAGTAGCCCCAGCCGAGCGCGCTCGCCTGGAGCGCGCCGGTCAGCGCAACGAACAGCGCGGCGACCACGATCACCGGGCCGTATCTCGTGTAGACGCGGGCGAGCGCGATCTCGGCGGGCGTTCCGCGCGCGCGCTGGATCTCGTGGTCGAGAAACAGGTCGTAGAGGCCCGCACCCAGCCACACGATCACGCCGAGCAAGTGGAGGGTGAGCAGTGTCCCGCGCAGCACGGCGCCGACTCAGTCACACCGCCGGGCTCGGTGTGCCCAGCCGAACACGATGCCCATCGGAACAGCGAAGCGGTCCCCCCGCGCGTAGCCGCGGACGGCTTCCGCCGTCGCCTCGCGAATCGAGGCCAGGTGACTCGGTGAGTGACCCTGGAGCCGCGGGTTGATCTCGAGCAGCGACTCGAAGAGATCGTACGGCGACGACATGGACCAGAGCAGCGAGCGCCTTTCGATTCGCCCCTCGGCGAGTCCCGCCGACCGCACCAGCGACCGGTACGCCTCCTCGTCGGGGAACAGCCAGGGCGGATGACTCGCGGCGGGCGCCGCAGCGGGATCGCCGAACCGCTCGACCGCGCGCGCCAGGATCTGGACGTTCACGCACTCCGCCGGGATCCAGTTCGTGAATGCGAGATGGCCTCCGGGTCGCAGCACGCGGAGCAGCTCCTTAGAAAGAGATCCTCCGGGCGCGATACACCCAAAAGCGTAGGCCGCCGTGACCACGTCCGCCGACTCGTCCGCGAGCGGCAGAGACAGACCGGACGCCCGCAGCCAGCACGCGCCGGCCACCTGCGAGCGCGCCTGCACCAGCATGCCGAGCGCGGTGTCGACGCCCAGCGCGCGGATCCCCCGCGCTCGAGCCGCGGCGACGACGGGGCCGGGCCCGGTTCCCAGGTCGACCAAGAGGTCCCGATCCTCGAGCGGCAGACCCGCCAGCATCTGGTCGGCCGTAGCGCGCGTGAACGAGGCAATCCCGCGGCGATACGCGCCCGCCCCGCGGTCGAAGGTGGCTTCGTAGGAGCGGCGCGGCTGAAATGCGGGCTCTTGCATGCGCGAACCTCCTCGTTCGCCGACTCACCCAAGCTACCACGTCGACCTGATAAGATGCGGCCTCGGAGGTCGCGACGTGAGCGCCATCGAGGTCCGGTCCGCGACGCACGACGAGCTGCCGCGAGCGGTCGACGCGCTCCTGCTCGCGTTCGGCGCCGACCCGTTCACGCGCTGGATCTTTCCCGACGCGCACGACTACGTCGTGGGCTTCTCGGCGGTGCTGCGCGAGTCGGCCGCGCGCGCCGCGGAGAACGGATCGGCCTACGTGACGAGTGACTTCGGCGGCGCGGCGCTCTGGCTGCCGCCCGGCGTGCAGCCGAACGAGCAGGCGCTGGCGAGCGTGTTCCTGGAGCTGGTCCGCGGCCAGCACCTGAGTGACTTCATGGCCGTGTACGAGAAGATGAACGGCTTTCACCCCGACGAGGCGCACTGGTATCTGCCGATGATCGGAGTCGATCCGACCCGCCAGGGCGGCGGGCTGGGCTCCGCTCTGCTGCACCGCGCGCTGGCGCGCATCGACGACGACGGCTTGCTCGCGTATCTGGAGTCCTCGAACCCGGCGAACATCTCGCTCTACGAGCGCCACGGCTTCGAGGTGATCGGCGAGATCCGAGTCAGTGATCTGTCGCTGGTCACGCCCATGCTGCGCAAGCCCCGCTAGCGCCCGGAGCGCGCCGGGCACGCCGATTGCTCTGCCTGGTCGCGGGCGCTCGGGCCAACGCCTGAGCCCCCCTCGCGTTGCAGTTTGCACGCGGAGCTCTCGCATTCTGCCGAGGCACCGACGCTGCGGAGGCCGCGCCGGCCGAGGAGGTGAATCACGTGCAGAGGATCGAGGCAACGTTCGACATCGACCATCTCGACCAGGTCATGAGGGCGGTGCGCAGCCTGCGCGTGCCGTGCCACATGACCGCGAGCGAAGTCCGGTACGCCGATGAAAAGATCTCACACAATCACCAGTACAGGGGCGCGCGCTACGAGGTGCCGTGGGAGACGCGCGCCCGGCTCGAGGTCGTGGTCTCGGACAAGGAGGCCGAGAGCGTGATCGGAGTGCTCGTCGCGTCGCTCGACAAGGACCGCAAGATCGACGACGCGCTGCTCATCTCCGAGGTCGGCGACGCGCTGCGCATCCGCAGCGGGCGGCGCGGCGAGTTCGCCTTCTAGAACCGGTCCCAGTGAATCACCTGCTCGACCGGCTTGCGCGAGACCGGGCCGAAGCGGCCCTCCGGCCAGCCGAGCGGGATCGTGACCTGGATCCGGTGAGTCGCCGGCAAGGCGAGGATCTCGCGCAGCGGCTTCTCGCACATCATGTGGAACGTGGTGAACACGGTGCCGAGGCCGAGCGCGCGCGCCGCGACGATCAGGTTCTGCGCCGCCGGATAGAGCGCCGCGGGAACGAACGCGTCGATCGGGTTCCCGGGCGGGTAGATCGAGGCACCGCAGACGAACACGATCACGGGAGCGCGGTCGAAGTTCGCGGCCAGGTGGCGCGCGCCGCGCAGCATGCGCTCGCGCGAGGCATCGCCGCCGCCGGACTCGGGAATCGGCACGAGCCTCGGCGCGACGTGCTCGCGGATCAGGTCGCCGATCCGCTTCCGCTGGCCCGGATCGCGCACGACGACGAACTCCCAGCCCTGTGAGTTGCCCGGGCTCGAGGCGCAGGTGGCCGCGTGAATCACTTGCTTCAGCAGCGCCTCGGGGACCGGATCCGGCTTCAGGCGCCGCATCGCGCGGGTGGTCGTGAGTGCTTCGAGCGCATCCATTCCAGCCAGCTCCCTAGTTCGCGGGTTTCGAGGCGTCCGGCTCGACCGCCAGCTTCTTCTCGCGCGCGGCCTTCGCGCGCGCTTCGCTCTCGGCGTGGACGGCGATCAGGCGATCGCGCCGCGCGGTCTGCTCGGCATCGAGCGCGACGGTTCCGAACGACACGTCCCGTTCGACCCGCCGCTCGCGGCCGTCGCTGGCGACCGCGACAACCTCGATGTGGTTCGCGCCCACCACGAACGGAACGAGTGCGGACCAGGAGCCGTCGACGTCGCGCACGAGGTCACTCGCCGGCGCGCCGGTGGTCTTGTTCTCGACGCGCAGCTCGCGCAGCGAGCGGAACTCGATCTGCGCCAGCAGCGGGGCCAGCTTCGACAGGTCCTCCACCGCGTGGTACTCGCCGTGAGTCACTTCTGCGACCGGCACGATGTCGCGCCCCGCACCGTGCGCCTCGCGCCCGATCACGAACACGTGCACGCGGATGTCGCGCTTCGCGAGCGACTCCGCCGCGTGAATCGCGCCCCGGACCGGATCCCGCTCTGGCAGGTTGGGCATTCCGTCGGTCAACACCACCAAGTGTTTGGTCGCGTGCTTGCGCGGCTGGCTCTCGGAGCTGCGCGTGCCGAGCAGCTCGATGGCCCCGCGCAAGAGCCCGGCGCGCAGGTCCGTGCCGCCCTCCGGGTCGACGAGCAGGCGGTCCGCGAGCGCCTTGCGCACCTCTTCGTAGTTCGAGGTCAGCGGCGCGTCGACCCAGGCGTTGTCGGCCCTCGGGTTCGGCTCCCCTGCGAAGCTCACCAGGCCCACGCGCGTGGTGCGCGCGTCGAAGCCGTCGAGCAGTGACTCGATCGCCCCGACCTCCGCGCCCAGCACGCTGTCGCTGCGCGAGACGCTCACCCCGGGAAGCCGCGAGAACCAGCTCGGCCTCGATCCCAGGCCCGACGAGTCCGCCGTGCTGCCCGAGGTGTCGATCACGAACACCACGTCGAAGAGCTCGAGCGGGCCCTCGTGCGCGAGCGCCTTTCCCGACAGGAAGCCGACGCCGGGCTGGGCCGCCGGCGCGCGAATCACGTCGACGGTGTCCAGCGTGAGCGTGATCTCCGGCGCGTCGCTGCTGTCCGGGGTGGCCGCCGTGAGCGCGAGCGCGAGCGCGGCGGTCAGCGGCCGCACGAGGCGAACCGCTGCGGGCGTCCTGGGCGCGCCGGCGGATCCGATCTCGCCCAATGCCGTTCTCCTCGCAGCCATCATACGCGCCGCGGCGCACGTGCGGGTGGGAGCCGCCGATCGCTCGATCGGGACCGGGTCACTGCGCTCCGACTGCGACGACGGCCGCGCCCGCTTTCTTCAGGCGACTCCCTGGCCGCCGGTGGCGTCGTCGAAGAACTCGACCACGCCAGAGTCGAGTGAGTATTCCGCGCCGACGACCAGAAGACCCTCGTCTTCGATCAGCTGCTCCAGGACTTCGGAGCCGTGCCTCAAGTGACTCACCGAGACGCCGACGTTCGCGCGCACGGCGTGTCTGACGAGCGCGTCGGGGTCGTGCTTGAGCTCGGTGCGGAGTAGGCCCTCGACCGAAGGCCGGACGCGGTCGACGATCGAGCGCAGGTTCCGCGATCGGTTCGCACTCGGCTGCCGAAGCTCCTCGAGCGTGGCGAGCACCGCTCCGCACTGCGTGTGGCCGAGCACGACGACCAGCCGCGGGCCGAACGCCGCGGCGAACTCGACGCTCCCGACCTGCGACGGCGCGACGATGTTGCCCGCGACCCGGATCACGAAGAGCGCGCCGAGCCCCTGGTCGAAGACGATTTCCGCCGGCACTCGCGAGTCCGAGCAGCCGAGCACGATCGCGAAGGGCTGCTGGCCCTTCGCCAGCTCGCCGCGCTGCGAATGACTCAAGAACGCGTCGGCGGTCCGCGTGCCCGACACGAACCGCCGGTTGCCTTCCTTCAGACGCGCGAGCGCTTCTCGTGCCGAGACCATGGGGAGCGAAAAATACCATGCCGGAGTCGGCGAGAAGGTGACCCGGTGCCTCAAATCGCCCATGGCTGAGGCGTCCCTTCTCAGCGAACGGCGTAGGATGCAATCGCGTGCCGGCACGTCGCTCGCACTGAAGGAGGCAAGGAGGACAGGGTCCATGAACGCCGAAGAGCGCCGTCTCGAAGAAGCTCGCACGGCGAAGACCGCCTGGAAGAAGTGGGGTCCCTACTTGAGCGAACGCCAGTGGGGGACGGTGCGCGAGGACTACAGCGAGTCCGGCGACGCGTGGAACTACTTCAACCACGACCAGGCGCGCTCCCGCGCCTACCACTGGGGCGAGGACGGGCTCGCGGGAATCTCCGACGACCGGCAGCTGCTGTGCTTCGCGCTCGCGCTCTGGAACGGGAAGGACCCGATCGTGAAGGAGCGGCTGTTCGGACTGACGAACAGCGAGGGGAACCACGGCGAGGACGTGAAGGAGTACTACTACTATCTCGACTCGACGCCGACTCACTCGTACATGAAGTATCTGTACAAGTACCCGCAGGCGGCATATCCGTACGACGACCTCGTCGCGACGAACGCAGAGCGCGGCCGCGGCGGGCTCGAGTACGAGCTGATCGACACCGGCGCCTTCGAGGGCGATCGCTACTTCGACGTCTTCGTCGAGTACGCGAAGGACTCCGCCGAGGACGTCCTGATCCAAATCACCGTGTGCAACCGCGGGCCCGAGCGGGCTTCACTGCACGTGCTGCCCACGCTCTGGTTCCGGAACGTCTGGTCGTGGGGAGGCGACGCTCCGCGGCCCGTGCTGCGCCGACTCGGCGACCCCGGATCGAGCGCGGTGGTTGCCGCCTCGCATCCCGAGCTCGGCGAGCGGTTTCTCGCCGCCGAGGGCGCCCCCGAGATCCTGTTCACCGAGAACGAGACCAACAACGAGAAGCTCTTCCGAGCGGCGAACCGCACCCCGTACGTGAAGGACGCGTTCCACGAGTATCTCGTCGCGGGCCGCAAGGAGGCGGTGAATCCCGAGCGCTCGGGAACGAAGGCGGCGGCTCACTACGCGATCGAGGTCGGACCCGGCGAGTCACGCATTCTGCGCCTGCGCCTCTCGGACAAGGCTCCCGCGGCGAGGGGAGCCGGCCCGTTCGGGCGCGGCTTCGACACCGCGCTGCAGGCTCGCCGCAGCGAGGCCGACGAGTTCTACACGTCCGTCATTCCGGCCTCGCTCGGCGCCGACGCGGCCAACGTCATGCGCCAGGCTCTGGCCGGCATGCTCTGGTCGAAGCAGTTCTACTACTTCGACGTCGACCGCTGGCTCGAGGAGCGCGGCGCGGATCCGTTCAAGAAGCGGAAGACCGAAGTTCGCAACGACCGCTGGCACCACATGTACAACGCCGATGTCGTGTCGATGCCCGACAAGTGGGAGTACCCGTGGTACGCGGCCTGGGACCTCGCTTTTCACGTACTCGCACTCACCGTGGTCGACGTCGAGTTCGGCAAGCAGCAGCTCTCCTTGATGCTGCAGGAGAGATACCTGCACCCGAGCGGCCAGATTCCTGCGTACGAGTGGAACTTCGGCGACGTCAATCCGCCGGTGCACGCCTGGGCCACCGCGTTCACGTACAGACTCGAGAGAGCAGTCCGTGGAACGGGCGACATCGACTGGCTCGAGCGCCTGTTTCACAAGCTGACGCTGAACTTCACCTGGTGGGTGAATCGCAAGGATCGCTCCGGCAACAACGTGTTCGAGGGCGGCTTCCTCGGGCTCGACAACATCGGCGTCTTCGACCGCAGCTCACCACTGCCTACCGGCGGTCACCTCGAGCAGGCCGACGGCACGGCGTGGATGGCGCTCTTCGCGCAGAGCATGCTCGAGATCTCCGTCGAGCTCGTGCGAGAGAAGCCGTCCTACGTGGACATGTCGCTGAAGTTCTTCGAGCACTATCTGTGGATCGCCTCGTCGATGCTCCACACCGGCGACGAGGTCGGCATGTGGGACGAGGAGGACGGGTTCTTCTACGACGTGCTGCGGATGCCCGACGGCCGAGCGCAGCGGCTGAAGGTGCGGTCGATGGTCGGGCTGCTCCCGTTCTGCGCGACCACGGTCTTCGACGGCTTCATCATTCAGAAATATCCCGAGCTCGCCGCTCGCCTGCGCGGGTTCCTCCGCGGGCGGCCGGAGCTCACGGCGTTCATCCACGACCCCATGAAGCCGGGTCACTCGGGTCGCTTGCTCGCCTCGATCCTCGGCGAAGACAAGCTCCGCCGGGTGCTCGCCAAGCTGCTCGACGAGAGTGAGTTCCTGAGTGACTACGGGATCCGGTCGATCTCGCGCTATCACGAGGAACATCCCTTCGTCTTCGGAGTGAATGGGGCCGAGTATCGCGTGGCCTATCTCCCGGCGGAATCCGACTCGGGCATGTTCGGCGGCAACTCGAATTGGCGCGGCCCGATCTGGATGCCGGTCAACGGGATGATCATCCGAGCGCTGCTGTCGTACTACACGTACTACGGCGACGACTTCAAGGTCGAGTGTCCCACGGGCTCGGGCCGGCAGATGACCCTGTATCAGGTCGCCGAGGAGATCGCGCGCCGGCTCGAGGCGATCTTCCTGCGAGACGAGCACGGCCGGCGACCGGTCTTCGGCGGCGAGCAGAAGTTTCAGGAGGACCCGAACTGGCGCGACCACCTGCTCTTCTACGAGTACTTCCACGGCGACAACGGCGCGGGGCTGGGCGCGACTCACCAGACCGGCTGGACCGGGATCATCGCGCGGATCATGCACTTGTTTGCGACCACGACGCCACAGCAGGCGCTCGCGCTCGGCAAGGCCGCGGTCGTCACGGAGGTGGAGAAGCCTCCCGGCCCCGCAGGCACCCGCCCGCCTCGACGCAGGGGATGAGGAATCGACGCGTGACTCTCGTACTCGCGGGACTGACGTTGCTCGTGCTCGCGCTTTCGGTTCCGCAGTCACTCCGCGACGCGCTCGACCGCGGCGGGCTGTACCTCTTCTCGCGCGAGTTCTTCGCCGACATCCCCAAGAGGCTGGTCGGCCCGGGCCGCTTGCGCTTCCTGTTCCAGCCCTTGGCTGCGACCTTGCTCGGGATTCGCGGCGGCCGAGCCGACGCTCGCGCCGGGCGGCCGGCGTATCTCTGGGGGCTGCTCTTCCGGCGCGGCCTGCGGCGCGAGCTCGCGCGGAGCGGCTTCGACAGCGTCTTGAATCTCGTGTTGGTGGGAATCCTGCTGGACTCGGTCTTCCAGTGGCTGATCCTCGGAGCCTCCTACCCCGGTGCGGCCGTCGTGGTCGGCCCGACGCTGATCGCCGCGCCCTACGCGGTCGCGCGCGCGCTCGCGAACCGCCTCACGCCGGCGCCGCATCCGCAAGAGGAGTGAGTCCTTGGAGTCACCGCTCTATCCCGCGCTGGTTCAGATCAACACTCGAGTCCGGCTCTCGGAACTCTCGCGGTCCCTCGGGCGGCCGGCCACGCTGGACGACATCCCGGACGCCGAGCTGGACCGCCTGGCGGCGGCAGGCTTCGACTGGGTGTGGCTTCTCTCGGTGTGGCTCACGGGTCCGGCCGGACAGCGCGTCTCGCGCGCGAACGCCGAGTGGCGCAGAGAGTTCGAGGAGACACTCCCCGACCTGACCGAGGAAGACATCGCCGGCTCCGGCTTCGCGGTCGCCGGATACACGGTGCATCCGGCGCTCGGAGGAAACACCGCGCTCGCCCGCCTGCGCGCCCGCCTGCGCGCCCGCGGCCTGCGCCTGATGCTCGACTTCGTTCCGAATCACACGGCTCTGGACCACTCCTGGGTCGAGAGCCATCCCGAGTACTACATGTCCGGCAGCGAGCTCGATCTGGCTCGCGCACCGGGCAACTACACGTGGGTGAAGCGCGCGGCCGGCGACTTGCTGCTCGCCCACGGCCGCGACCCGTACTTTCCGGGCTGGCCGGACACGCTCCAGCTCGACTATGCCAACCCGGCGACTCAGGAGGCGATGATCGCCGAGCTGGTGAAGATCGCGGGGCAGTGCGACGGAGTGCGCTGCGACATGGCCATGCTCGTGCTGCCGGACGTCTTCGAGCGAACCTGGGGCCGCCGGGCTCCACTCTTCTGGCCCGCGGCGACCGAGCGAGTCCGCAAGCGGGTCCCCGAGTTCCGGTTCATGGCCGAGGTCTACTGGGACCTCGAGTGGACCATGATGCAGCAGGGCTTCGACTACGCCTATGACAAGCGGCTCTACGATCGCCTGCGCGAGGGGCACGCTCGGCCCGTTCGCGAGCACTTGCTCGCCGGGCTGGACTACCAGAGCAAGCTCGCCCGCTTCCTGGAGAATCACGACGAGCCGCGCGCCGCGGCGACCTTCGCACCCGCCGTGCACCAGGCCGCGGCCGTGATCACCTACCTGTCGCCCGGCCTGCGCTTCTTCCACCAGGGACAGCTCGAAGGGCGCCGGAAGCGCATCTCGCCGCACCTGGTGCGCGCGCCCAGCGAGTCACTCGACGTGGAGCTGCAGAGATTCTACGAGGGTCTCCTCGGCGCGCTGCGGCGGCCGAGCTGCCGAAAGGGCGAGTGGCGCCTCCTCGAGTGCGCCCCCGCGTGGGACGGGAACTGGACGTCGGACTGCTTCCTCGCCTGGGAGTGGCGCGCGGGCGGCGGCGAACGCTTGCTCGTCGCCGTCAACTATGCCGAGAACCAGAGCCAGTGCTACGTGCGACTCCCCGCGGACGAGCTCCTGGGACGCGCGGTCCGCCTGCGCGACTTGACGGGGTCGGCGAGCTACGACCGGGACGGCGACGAGCTCGCGGCACGGGGATTGTATCTCGACCTCGCGCCGTGGGCATATCACGTCTTCGAAGTGAGTCATGCCTCCAGCTAGTCGCGTTCGCCGAACGGCGCGCCCCCGGGCTCCTGGGGCAACCCGTCGCCGAGCTCGAGCCAGGGCGCCTTCGACCCGACCGTGAAGTGGACGTCGCCGGTGCGCAGCGGATCGGTGTCGAGCGTGCCCAGTCGAAAGCCGAGCACGGCCGGCGTCGCG
>JBIOJK010000127.1:0-10355 GCA_044450765.1 Myxococcota bacterium
GTGGTCCTCGTGCAGGTGAGTCAGGATCACGGTCCGGACGTCTTCGCAGCGCATGCCGCGGGCGCCCAGCTGCTGCGCCAGGGTCTCGCCCGGCGCTTGCGCGTATTCGTCGTCGTCGAGAACGAGTCGCATCAAGCCGCGGTAGTACTGACCGTGGCGATGGGCTTGGTCGGCGCAGATGCCGGCATCGATCAGGACGAGGCCTTCCCGGGGATGCTCCAGCAGATAGGCGTAGATGGGCACCCAGATGTAGTGACTCTTGTCGGTCACGAAGCGGAAGAGGGCGCGCAGGCCTTCCCAGCCGGACAGGCCTCCGTAGAACTGACCATACGGAACCTTGGTTCGGCCCAGCAGCAGGGGATGGAGCCTCATCGCCCCCAGTCTTGCACAGCCGCCCCGAGCCGTTCACGGCGACTTCGCTCCGCGGCGGTGTAGAGTGACTGCCAGCGGAAGCATGATCACCGACGTCCACGCCCACCACTTCTCGCGCGAGCTGCTGGGGTTCCTCGGACGCGCGGGCATCCCGCTGGCGGCGGGTCGGGGCGCCCTGCGCACGCGGTCGCCGATTCCGATGCTGCCGTTCGAGGCTCGCCTGCCCATGATGGCGGAGGCGGGCGTCGGCCGGCAGATCCTGTCGTCCGCTCTGTGCGCATACGCGCTCGACCCGGCGCTCGGCCGCGAAGGGGCGCGCCTGGTGAACGACGAGCTCGCGCGGTTCTGCGCCGATCGGCGCGAGCAGTTCTCGTTCTGGGCTGCGCTGCCGCTGCCGCACGTCGAGCCGTCGCTCGCCGAGATCGCGCGCGCCTTCGACGAGCTCGGCGCGCTAGGCGTGATTCTGCACTGCTCGTGTCTCGGCGACTCGATCGCGCGCGCCGAGTTCGATCCCGTCTACGCGGAGCTCGACCGGCGACACGCGGTGGTGTTCCTGCATCCGTGTCAGGACGGGATCGGCTCCCGCGCGCTGAATGACTGGAGCCTGACCGTCTGCGCCGGGGCGTCCTTCGAGGACACGGTCGCGGCTCTGCACCTGATCGCGCGCCAGGTCCCGCGCCGCTTCCCGAAACTGCGCTTCATCGTGCCGCACTTCGGCGGCCTGCTGCCCACGCTACTGGCGCGGCTCGACGGACAGATGCCGCAGGACGACTTCGCCGAGCCGCCGAGCGCGACCGCGCGCCGCTTCTTCTACGACACGGTGGGCTGGGGCTCGAAGCCGGCGCTGCTCGCGGCGGTCGCGGCGTTCGGCGCCGGCCAGCTCGTCCCGGGCAGTGACTATCCCGTGCTGCTGCCCTCGGAGAGCTATGCGCAGACCTTTGCGCACGTGCGCGAGGCCGGCCTGCCGGAGAGCGACGTCGATCGCATCCTGTACCGAAACGCGCCGAAGCTGCTCGGGCTAGCGCGCTGACGGGGCTGCGAGACCGAGCTCGCGGAGCACCTCTTCGGTGTGCTCGCCGATCGCCGGCACCTTCGCGCGCGGAGTCACGTCGGCTCCGCTGAACAGCACCGGCGAGCCGACGCTCCTCTTCGCTCCGCCGGCGCCGTCCGGCACGTCGACGAACGCGCGCGCGGCGAGCGCCTGGCGATCCTGCACGACGTCGGCCGGCGTGTTCACCGGCGCCCACCACAGGTCGGCGGCGTCGAAGCGCGGGATCCAGGCCTCGAGCGGTCGCTTGGCGAATTGCTCGTCGAGAATGCGCATCAGCTCGCGGCAGTTCGCGGCCCGCGCCGTCGGCGTGGCGAAGCGCGGATCGGAGACCAGTGACTCGAGCTCGAGCGCCCGGCACAGGCGCGGCCAGTGGCGCTCGGCCTCGACCCCGAGCATCCAGACCCAGCGCCCGTCGCCCGACTTGAACGAGGTGATGGTCGGCGAAGGCGTGTCCTCGCGCTTGCCGAGCGGCAGTACGGCTCCGAACGCGAGCTGCTGAGTCACGTCGAAGCCGATCGTGTAGATCCCGCTGCGCAGCAGACAAGCGTCGACGAGCTGGCCTCTGCCCGTCCGCTCGCGCGCGAGCAGCGCCGCGAGCACGCCGGCGAGACAGTGACTCGCGGTGATGTGGTCGCCGAAGCCCGCGCGCGAGCCCGCGGGCTCGCCGCCCGCCGGCGCCAGGATCGACGCGATCCCGGCGCGGGACCAGAACGCGCCGATGTCGTACGCCGCGCGCCCGGCGTCGGGCCCCTCCAGCCCGTAGCCCGTGATGTGGCCGTAGACGAGCCGCGGGTTGTCCGCGGCGAGTGACTCGTAGTCGAGACCCAGTCGCGCGAGCGCGTCGGCCCGGTAGTTGGTGATGAACACGTCTGCCCCGAGCACGAGCGCGCGCGCCGCCGCGCGCGCCGCCGGCTCGGCCAGATCGAGGGCCACCGAGCGCTTTCCGCGGTTGTCGAGCTCGAACCCCGGGCAGCTCGGCAGCTCGACCCCCGCCAGCGCGCGGTAGAACTGCCGCATCGGATCTCCGCGCGGCGGCTCGATCTTCACCACGTCCGCGCCCCAGTCCGCCAGCAGCCCCGCCGCCGCCGGGCCGGCGACCCAGAAGCCCATCTCCACCACGCGCAGACCCTCGAGAAGCATTGCCGGCCCTCCCGTTCCTCTCGGAACAGTGTGCCACGGCGCGCCGGCCGGCAGCCGGCCGCCGCGAGAAATCCGCTTGTGCGAAGATGCGGCTCTGCGAGCGGAGTGGAGCTCGTGAGACGCTGGATTCGCCTCCGCGGCTCAGTGACTCGCAGGAGGAGAAGGCGACGTGTCGCAAGCCGAGCTCGACAAGCTGATCGAGAAGATCCAGAAGGAGTTCTCGACCTGGGGCACCGGAGCGACGGTGCCCTACATGCGCCAGAGCTGGGAGCATCTGTTCAGCGACGTGCGCGCCCCGGCGGCCGCGAAGCGCACGCCGGTGAGCGCCGCGGGAGTGGACGCGGAGTGGCTCGACGCTCCCGGCGCGCGAGCCGACCGCGCGCTGCTCTATCTACACGGCGGCGGCTACGTGCTCGGCAGCGTGAACTCACACCGCGACATGATCGCGCGGCTCTCCGCGGCGGCGGGCGCGCGCGCGCTGGGCCTGAACTACCGGCTCGCGCCCGAGAACCCCTTTCCCGCCGCCGTCGAGGACGCCCTCGCCGCGTACCGCTGGCTGCTGGAACAGGGCTTCGCGCCGGACCGGATCGCGATCGCGGGTGACTCCGCGGGCGGCGGCCTCTGCGCCGCGACCTTGGTCGCGATCCGCGATCGCGCGCTGCCGCGCCCGAGCGCCGGGGTTCTCCTGTCGCCGTGGGTCGACCTCGAGGGCAGCGGTGAGTCGCTGAACGGAGGCGTCAGCGACGACCCGATGGTGAGGAAGGATCTGGTCGCGGCGATGGCGCCGCCGTATCTCGCGGGCGCGAGCGCGCGCACGCCGCTCGCCTCGCCGCTCTACGCGGATCTGCGCGGGCTGCCGCCGCTGCTCATCCAGGTCGGTCGGCGCGAGGTCCTGCTCGACGACGCGCTGCGCTTCGCGCAGAAGGCGCGCCGCGAAGGCGTCGAAGTCACGCTGGAGGTCTGGCCGGGCATGATCCACGTCTGGCAGATCTTCGCGAGCGAGCTCGCAGAGGGGCGCGAGGCCGTGGCGGGAATCGGCGAGTTCCTGCGCAAGCGGTTCTAGCGTGCCCGCGGCGATCGTCGGCATCGGCGAGACGGACTACGTTCGCGGGTCGGACCGCAGCGCGGTGGACCTGATGCTGGAAGCGGGCTGCGCTGCGATCGCGGACGCGGGGCTCGCGCCGGGCGACATCGACGGCCTGATCCCGCCGCCGACCTACACGACGGCGGAGGAGCTGGCGGCGAATCTCGGCATCGAGGACCTGCGCTTCGCCTCCACCATCCACATGGGCGGCGCGAGCCCAATCGCGGCGATCGGTCACGCGGCGCGCGCGCTCGAAGCGGGCGCAGCGCGGCACATCCTGGTGACGGTCGGCTGGAACGGCTACTCGGCGATGCGGCCCAAGCCCGGCTCGCGGCGCCGCGACCGACTCACTCTGGCCGCGCTCGAGCGCACGGTGCGCGACTTCTACATGCCCTACGGCGTCGTGAGCGCGGCACAGATGTACGGCTGGATCATGACCCGCTACAAGCTCACGTACGGCGTGCCGGACGAGGCGGCGGGCGCCGTCGCGCTGGCCTGCCGCAAGCACGCGCAGCTGAACGCACGCGCGCAGATGCGCGGCAAGTCACTCACGATGCAGGAGTATCTCGCCGCGCGCTGGATCAGCGAGCCATTCCGGCTCTTCGACTGCTGTCTCGAGACCGACGGCGCGTGCGCGGTCGTGCTCTCCACGCGCGAGCGCGCGCGCGACCTGCGCGCGCGGCCGGTGGCGGTTCTCGGCGCCGCGGAGGGTCACCCGTACCCGGCGGACGACGTGCCCTCGCGCCCCGATCTGCTGAAGATCGGCCTGCACCAGGCCGCGCCGCGCGCGCTGGCGCAGGCGGGGATCCGCGCGCAGGACGCCGACTTTCTGGGTCTCTACGACTGCTTCACCTACACCGTCCTGTTGCAGATCGAGGCGCTCGGGCTGTGCGGGCCGGGTGAGGCCGCCGACTACGTGAAGGGCGGCCGCATCGAGCTGGGCGGGGAGATGCCGCTGAACACGCACGGCGGCCTGCTGTCGCAGGCGCACGTGTGGGGCATGAATCACGTGGTCGAGGCGGTGCGCCAGCTGCGCGGCGAGGCGGGCGAGTCACAAGTCCGCGGCGCGGCGCTCGGCATCGTGACCGGCTGGGGCGACCTCGGCGACGGCAGCATCGCCGTTCTGGGGCGCGCATGAGCGCGCCGGACTCGCTCGAGAAGTTCTCGGGTCCGCTGCCGCAGCCCGACGACGACCTGGTGGCGGCGTTCTGGGAGCACTGCGCACGCGGTGAGCTGCGCTTCCAGCGCTGCAGTGGCTGCGGCACCTGGCGCCACCTTCCGCGGCTGCGCTGCGCGCGCTGCGGTTCGCCCGAGTTCAGCTGGGAGCGATCGAGCGGCCGAGGCCGCGTGCATTCGTGGACGGTGACTCACCAGACGCCCATCCGCGCGTTCGCCGCGCGCGCGCCATTCGCGGTTCTGGTGGTCGAGCTCGACGAGGGCGTGCGCATGGTGGCCGGTCTGGTCGAGGCCGACCCGAAGGTCCTGCGGCTCGAGCTTCCGGTCGAGGTCGTGTTCGAGCGCGTGAGCCCGGAGTGGGCCCTGCCGCAGTTCCGGCCAGCGGGGAGGAAGTGAGATGCGAGGACTGAAGGACCGCGTTGCGCTCGTGACCGGGGGGGCGCGCGGCATCGGGCGCGCGATCGCCGAAAGACTCGCCGCCGAGGGTGCGCGCGTCGCGATCGCCGACATTCAAGGCGCCAAGCAAGCCGCCGAGGAGATCGGCGGCGGATCGATCGGAGTCGTCCTCGACGTGACCGACTCGAGCGCTGTGCGCGCCGGGGTGGGCGAGGTGATCGGACGCTTCGGCCGCGTCGACGTGCTGGTGAACAACGCGGGCTGGGACAAGGTCGAGCCGTTCGTGAAGTCCAGCGAGGAGACCTGGGACAAGGTCCTGGCGATCAACCTGCGGGGACCGATCGCAGTCACCCGCGCCGTGCTCGACGGCATGATCGAGCGCCGCGCGGGCTGGATCGTGACCATCAGCTCGGACGCCGGACGCCTGGGCTCGAGCGGCGAGGTGGTCTATTCGGCGGCCAAGGCCGGAGTCATCGGCTTCTCGAAGGCGCTCGCGCGCGAGGTCGCGCGCCACGGCATTCACGTGAACGTGGTCTGTCCGGGGCCGACCAACACGCCGCTGCTCGCGCAGGTCGGCGCGGACAACCCGAAGCTGGTCGAGTCACTCACCCGGGCGGTGCCGTTCGGGCGCATCGGCCAGCCCGACGACCTGGCGGGCGCGGTCGCGTTCCTGGCTTCGGACGACGCGGCCTTCATCACCGGCCAGACACTCTCGGTGAGCGGCGGCATGTCCATGTCGTGAGCTCGGCGGCGAGCCTCGAGCGCGCGAGGGGCCGTCTCTAGTACGATGCAGGCCACACTGCGCGGAGAGAACCATGGGAATTGCACTCTACGACGTCAGCGTCGCCTCGTTCCTGCAAGTGCTCGGCGGCGTCTCGGGCTTTCTCGAGAAGGGCCTGGCGCACTGCCAGGCGAACGGCATCGCGCTTCCGGAGCTCGTCGAGACGAGGCTCCATCCCGACATGCTTCCGTTCCGCTTTCAGGTGATCGCGGTCGCGCACCACTCTCTGGGGGCGATCGAGGGCGTGCAGGCCGGCGTCTTCAGGCCGCCGTCGGGGCCGATGAATCAGGACTACGCGGCGCTGCAGAAGCTGATCGCCGACGCGCGCGCGGGGCTGCAGAAGCTGTCGCGCGAGACCGTGGACGCGCTCCAGGGTAAGGAAGTCGTGTTCCAGATGGGCGAGCGCAAGATGCCGTTCACCGCGGAAGGCTTTCTGATGTCGTTCTCGCTGCCGAACCTGAACTTCCACGCCACCACCGCGTACGACATCCTGCGCATGAAGGGCGTGCCGCTCGGCAAGCGCGACTACATGGGCCAGATGCGGATGAAGACCTGAGCGCGTCGCGCCGTCGGGCGCGCGGCAACGACGCGCGCCGAGGGGAGGACCTGACTTGGCAGTGACCGAACTGGGCTATTTGGGTCTCGAGGTCTCCGACCTCGCGGCGTGGCGGGCGTTCGCGCGCGAGATCGTCGGGCTCGAGGTGGTCGACGGCGCGAGTGACTCGTGCTTCCTGCGCATGGACTACTGGAATCACCGCATCGCGTTGCACCGCGGCGACGCCGACGACTTGGCCTATCTCGGCTTTCGCGTCGCGGGGGCGGACGAATTCGCCGAGACACAGAAGGAGCTGGCCAACGCAGGCATCGCGTTCCGCGTCGCCTCCCTCGAGGAGGCCGAGGAGCGGCGCGTGCTCGAGCTGCTCAAGCTCGCCGATCCCGACGGCACCCCACTCGAGATCTTCCACGGCCCGCTCGTGCGCGCCGCCAAGCCCTTCCATCCCGGCCGCGGCATGCACGGGAAGTTCGTGACCGGCGCGGGTGGGCTGGGTCACTGCATCATCCGCCAGCGCGACCCGGACGCGGCCCAGCGCTTCTACCAATCACTCGGCATGCGCGGCGGGGTCGAATACAAGTTCGGCAGCGGCCCGCGCACGGTCCAGCTCCGCTTCATGCACTGCAACGAGCGCGATCACTCCGTCGCCTGGGGCATCGGCGCGCCGGCCAAGCGCCTGAATCACATCATGCTCGAGGTCGACAACATGGACGACGTGGGACTGACTCACGACCTGGTGCGCAAGGCCAAGATCCCCGTGCACATCCAGCTCGGCAAGCACGCGAACGACCACATGTACTCGTTCTACTTCAGGAGCCCGTCGGGTTTCATGATCGAGTACGGCTTCGGCGCGCGGCCCGCGACTCACCAGTCCGAGTACTACACCGAAGACTTCTACGGTCATGGCCCGGAGCAAGGTGGATTCTGAGGTCGATCAAGAGTCGTTTCTCGCCGTGAAGAACGCCCACAGCACGCGCAGTCGGTACAGCCACTCTGGAGTTCCGGGCGTCGGGCCGCCCTCGGGACGCCGCGTGTCCAGCTTCGTGTAGCCGTCGCTGGCCGTGCCGATGCGCTCGAGAATGACTCGTAGATGGTTGCGGTCCGGGCGCATCCACACCATGTGCCCCTCCGAATCGAGGCGACGAGTGACTCTGAACCACGAGAGGGTGAATGGATGCGCGGGCCACAGCACCGGTCGCAGCATGAAGACGCCGTCTTCGTAGCTGGCGACGACGTGGATCGGTGTCGCGTAGTCGAAGACCGAGACGTCGTGCACGCCGTTCGTGAAGGTCCCGTCGGCGCGCGCATCGGCGATGGTGCCGCCGCCCATGTCGACGATCCGGTCGCCGCATTGCTCGATGCGCTCGACGTAGGAGTAGATGTAGTCGCCCTCGGGCACGGCCTGGCCATCGTGGTCCGCTCTCTGCGTCTTCCAGATCCCGCGCAGGTCGGGTGCACCGGGGGCCAGCGGCTCGGTGCAGCGGGCGAGAACCGGCGGCGGAAAGGTCAGGCCGTAGCCGCCCGGCGGAGTGTGCGCGACCGGAATGTCGTCGGCGCTCACGATCCCCGGCTCCAATGCGCGCGGAGATTTGGCTGCGGGCGTCTCGACGCGGGAACATGCCACGGTGCAGATCGAGAGCGCGAGCGCGCAGGCGCGTCGAGAGCTCCACATCTCCATCGACCCCCCAAGCGCCGAGCGCACGCGCCGTCTTCATGACGTCTGCCCTCGCCATGCTATCTCTACTCGTTCCACCAGCGTGTCACTCGTGAGGCTTGGCCATGGAGAGTGAGAAGATCGAGCTGAAGACCGAGACGGGTCAGACCATCGAGGCCGTGGTGCTCAGCAAGCACGCGGACCGCATCGATGTCGTGATCGCGGAGAGCTTGCGTTGTTCGCTCACGCCCACCCGGAACCAGCTCGCCTACGTCGGGACCATCCGAGGTCGCGAAGTGACCTACGAGCGCAGCCGCGCGGAGATGGAGAAGGAGATCGCGAAACGCGACCCGAACCGCAGACGATTCCGATAGACGCTGCCGGCCTCGGCTCCCTGGGACGCGTTGAGTTTTCGCTTCACTCTCGGGGGCGCCGCCAGTACAGTGAAGAACGAAGGAGCCTTGCAATGGGCGCATTGCGACGACGTGCCTTCTACTCGCCGAGTGTTGCTGCGGCGCTCGCCGCCACGCTCCTCGGCGCCACGGCCAGCGCCGAGAGCCTGTTTGTTTCGAACAACCAGTATTTGGTCAACCAAGTGGTGCAATTCTCGCCTTCGGGCACCTACGAGGGCTTGTTCGCCTCCACCCAGCAGCCAGACGGCCTGGCCTTCGACAGCCTCGGCAACCTCTACGTCTCCAGCGAGAACGCCGGCACGGTCACCCGGTTCGCCCCCGACGGCACCAATGAAGGGTCGTTCGTCACGACCGGGCTCGACGGGCCGGATGGCCTGGCCTTCGACGGCAGCGGCAACCTCTACGTCGCCAACTACAACAACGACACCATCCACAAATACTCGTCCACGGGTGTCGACTTGGGGGTGTTCGCGTCTGGAGTCTACGAGGCGAAGTTCATGGCGTTCGACAAGGCGGGCGACCTGTTCGCCTCTTCCTATGGCGCCGCGCATATCCTGGAGTTCTCCTCCACCGGCACGCTCCTGAAGACGATCACCTCGACCGTGAACGCCGGCCTGTTCCGCCCGGAGGGGTTGGCCTTCGACAGCGCGGGGAATCTCTTCGTCGCCGATCTCGAGAACATCATCCAGGAGTTCGACCCGACGCTGACGACAAACACGACCTTCGCGTCCACCGGGCTGAGCGGGGCGATGGGCCTGGCCTTCGACGGCACGGGCAACCTCTACGCCGCCAACTCTGCCGCGAACACGGTCACCGTGTATTCGCCGGGTGGGATTCTGGTCAACACCATCTCGTCGTCCGCTCTCAAGGCGCCTCTCGGCTTGGCCTTCGGCGCGTCCGTCCCGGAGCCCGGGTCACTCGCCCTGCTGGGCGTCGGCCTGCTGCCGCTCGCCCTGCGCGCCGCGCGGCGTCGGAACGCCGACTAGCAAGGGGGCGTCTTCACGAAGCCGAGGGCCCCGGCCTCGGCGGTGGAACTCCTCGATCTGCCCCAGCACGGTTTCCGGGCTACTCGGCTTCGGAGTCACTGCGCTCGTGACACAAGCCCCGCCGGAGCAGGCGGCACTCACTGAGCGGCGGCCTCTACGTCTTCTTCCTTCTTCCAGGTCGAGTCGGGGTCGAAGCGCTTCATCGCGGCCGCGATCTTCTTGGTGTCGGGGCCGAGATCCTTCGAGTAGACCACGTCGTCGTGATTCACCAGGAAGGTCATGACCCCGGAGTTGCCGTACTGCGCCGGGTAGGCAACCAGCGCGAAGCCGCCGAGCATGCGGCCGCGCACGAGGTAGTCGTACGCGCCCCCCGCCGCGTGCGGACCCTGCGCCGTCAGGATCTTGAACAGGTAGCCGTGGTAGGGCGTGCCCGCGGGCTTGCCTGCGTAGCCCTCGCTGCGCGCGTCCGCGACGAACTCCCCCAGCGGGCTCTCCGGCTCGTTCGGCTCGGCCGGCCAGTACAGGCCGTCTTGCTGGCCCGGAGTGGAGCGGAACTTCTTGGCGTACTCGAACAGGCCGTCGGCGTTCCGGTCCTTGGAGCCGTACTCGCGCTGGGCGTCGACATAGGCGAGGCAGACTTGGATGGTTGCGAGCTCGTTCCTGCCCACGCGGCGGGCCAGGATCTCCTTGCGCCCGGCGGCGGCGTCGAAGTGCCACTGGTCGCCCTTCCTGACGAGCGGGATCGCGAA
>JBIOJK010000128.1:0-10240 GCA_044450765.1 Myxococcota bacterium
CGCCAGCGCATCGTGCTCGAGGACGAGAAGCTGCGCTCGCTCGAGGAGCTCTCGGCCTCGATCGCGCACGAGATCCGCAATCCGATCACCGCCGCGAAGAGCCTGGTGCAGCAGCTCGGCGAGGATCCCGCGTCCTCGGAGAACGTGGAGTACGCGAACATCGCGCTGCAGGAGCTCGACCGCGTCGAGAAGTCCATCTCGCACCTGCTGCGCTACGCGCGCGAGGAGGAGATGCACCCGCAGCAGATGAAGCTGGTCGACGCGATCGAGAGCGCGCTCGAGACGCTGCGCGAGCGAATCACTTCGAGCGGCGTCAAGGTGCGCCGCGACTTCGACGTGACCGGCGAGCTGATCGGCGACGCCGAGCAGCTGCGCCGCGTCTTCATCAACCTGATCGGCAACGCGCTCGACGCGTTCGCGGAGGCGAAGACGCCGAGCCCGTCGCTCGCGATCGCGCTGGGCGAGAATCTCGGCGGCAGTGAGATCTGGGCGCGCGTGAAGGACAACGGCCCCGGAATGGATCCAGACACTCAGGCGCGCATCTTCAAGCCGTTCTTCACGTCGAAGGCGAACGGCACCGGGCTCGGGCTCGCGATCACGCGCAAGCTGGTCGACGCGCACGGCGGCTCGATCGAAGTCACTTCGGCGCCCGGCCAGGGCAGCGAGTTCTCGCTGCACTTCCCCAAGCAGGCCCAGAGCCCGGAGGCACGGAGATGAGCGCGCGAATCCTGGTCGTCGAGGACGAGAAGGCCATCCAGCTGGCGCTGCGCGGCTTGCTGCGCCGCGACGGGTACGACGTCGACCTGGCGGACACCGGCGAGGACGCGCTGCGCAAACTGGGCGAGACGGCGTACGACCTGGTGATCACCGATCTCGCGCTCGGCCGCGGTCTCTCGGGCATGGACGTGCTGCGCGCAAGTCGCGAGGCGCGCGCAGAGACGGCGGTCGTCATGATCACCGCGCACGGCAGCGAGAAAGTCGCGGTCGAGGCGATGAAGCAGGGCGCGGAGGACTATCTCCCGAAGCCCTTCGACAACGAAGAGCTGCGCGTCGTGGTCCGGCACGCGCTGGAGCGGACTCAGCTGCAGCGCGAGAACCGCCTCCTGCTCGAGCGGGTAGAGCGCGAGTACAGCTTCGAGAACCTGGTGGGCCAGGGCCGCGCGATGCGCCAGATCTTCGAGACGATCCAGAAGGTCGCCGAGACCGATCTCTCGGTGCTCGTGCGCGGCGAGAGCGGCACCGGCAAAGAACTGGTCGCGCAGGCGCTCCACCAGCGCAGCGCGCGGCGCGCGCGGCCGTTCATCGCGGTCAACTGCGCCGCGATCAGCCGCGAGCTCGTCGAGAGCGAGCTCTTCGGTCACGAGAAGGGCGCGTTCACCGGAGCGGACGCCCGCCGGATCGGCAAGTTCGAAGCCGCCAACGGCGGCACGATCTTCCTGGACGAGATCGGCGACATGGCGCCCGAGACACAGGCCAAGGTGCTGCGCGTCCTGCAAGAGCGCAGCTTCGAGCCGGTCGGCGGAAACCGCTCAGTCACGGTCGACGTCCGGGTGGTCGCCGCGACTCACCGCGACCTCGAGGCCGAGGTGAAGGCCGGCCGCTTCCGCGAGGATCTCTACTACCGCCTGAAGGTCGTCGAGCTGTCTCTGCCGCCGCTGCGCGAGCGCCTCGAGGACGTGCCGCTGCTGGCGCAGCGCTTCCTGGACCAGGTCGCCGAGCGCCTCGGCCGAGCGCGCAAGCCGATCTCGGCCGAAGCGCTCGCGCGCCTGGTGACTCACTCGTGGCGCGGGAACGTCCGCGAGCTGCGCAACGCGATCGAGCGCGCCGCGGTGCTGGCGTCCGGCGCGGAGATCCAGCCCGGTGACTTCGCGCTCGACGGCGAGCCGGCGCTGCCGAGCGGCGATCCGCTCGTGCTGCCCGGCGTCCCCTTCCGCGACGCCAAGCGCCACACCGTCGAGAGCTTCGAGCGCGCCTATCTCGTAAAGGCGCTGCGCGAGCACGGCGGCAACGTGTCTCGCACCGCCGAGGCGATCGGCATGGTGCGGCAGAGCCTGCAGCAGAAGATTCGCGAGCTGGACCTGCGTTCCGAGGATTGGAACGAGGACTCCTAGGAGATGGCGATGACTCACCAGTCACAGCGGGGCTTCGTCGCGCGGCTGCGCGATCTGATGAACGGACTCTTCTCGGTCTGGATTCGCGACCGCGAGGCCCACAGTCCCGACGCCGTGTACGAGCGCGTGATCGGCGAGCGCGTGCGCCAGTACGCCGAGCTGAAGCGCGCCGTCGCGGGCATTCTCTACATGCGCAACAAGATCGAGGGCGAGATCCGCGACCGGCGCGGCGAGCTCGCGCGCCTGCACACGGACATCGCGCGCGCCGTCGCCAAGAACGACGACGAGGTCGCGCTCGTGCTGATCACGCAGAAGGACGGCCTGCTGCAGGACGTGGAGCGCTCCGAGAAGGAGCTCGACGAAGTCTCTGCCGAGTGCGAAGGCGCGAAGACCAACCTGGTGAAGTTCCGCGCCGAGATCCGGAACCTGGAGCGCGAGAAACTCCGCATGCTCGCGGCGCTGGCCAACGCGCGCGCGCGCAAGCGGATTCAGGAGGCGTTCGAGGGTCTCTCCACGGAAGGCGAGATGCGCGCGCTCGAGAGCGTCCGCGGCGAGATCGAGCGCATGAAGGCGGAGAGTCGCATCGACGTCGACATGGACTCCGGGCTCGAGAAGCGCGTGCGCGCCATCCGCGACGAAGCGAAGCTCGAGGCCGCGCGCCGCGAGCTCGACGAGCTGAAGCGCCGCCTGCGCCCCGCCGCGCAGCTCTCCGGGGTCGCCCGGGAGGTCGTGATCGAAGCCCCGCCGGTCCCCGCGGCCAGCGCCGCGCGCTGACTCGATTCGCTACCCTGGCCCCGCTCGCGCCGGGGTGGCGGAATTGGCAGACGCGACGGCCTTAGAAGCCGTTGCCGCAAGGCGTGCAGGTTCGACCCCTGTCCCCGGCACAGCGCCGCGAGCGCGGGTTCGGGAACGATCGTGACTCGGGCGTAGGATCCGCCAAGTCACCTGGGCGCTTCGGGGTCAGGCCGCGGTATGATGGGGTGGATGCCGCGGCACGTCACTGACCTGGACAGCGATGCCGAGGTCCTGCTTCGCCTGGCGGAGGCCACCGCGCACGCGATCGGGGCCGATTTCTTCGCCGCGCTCGTGCGCCACCTCTGCGAGTTGCTCGGCGCGGACTACGCCTTCGTCGCGGAGTTCGCGAGCTCGCCCACGCGGGTGCGCTCGCTTGCTTACTGGGCGGACGGTGAGGAGCAAGAGAACTTCGAGTATGAGCTCGCGGGAACTCCGTGCGAGGCGGTGGTCCGCGGCGAGATCTGCCACCACCCCCATGGGGTGGCGAGCAAGTTTCCCGGCGATCGCTGGCTCGCGGACCTCAGCGCCGACAGCTACCTCGGGGTGCCGCTGCTCGACGAGGCCGGCAGCGTTCTCGGACACGTCGCGATGCTCGACAGGCGGCCGATGCCGGAGGAGCCCCGCCGGCTTGCGGTCTTCCGGATCTTCGCGGCTCGCGCGGCCGCTGAGCTGCAGCGCTTGCGCATGCAGCGCGCATTGATCGAGTCGGAACGTCGCTTCCGCGACCTCTTCGAGGAGGCTCCGATCGGCTACGTCTACGAGGACACCGACACTCGATTCCTGTCCGCGAACCGCGCGTTCCAGACGATGCTCGGGCTCCGGCCCGAAGAGGTCGCGCGCACGGTCGGCCTGTCACTGGTCGCGCCCACACCGGAATCCCAGACTCGAGTGCACGACTCTCTGCAAGCCGAGCAGGCAGGGCAGGAGAAGCCGTTCATCGAGATCGAGCTGCGCCGCAAGAACGATGGTCGATCGGTGTACGTGCAGCGCTTCTCGCGACCCGAGCCCGACGGCAAGTACACGCGGACGATGGTCGTCGACATCACCGCACGCGTGCTCGCGGAGCAGGAGCGGAATCGCCTTCGCGTCCAGAACGAGTATCTGCGAGAGGAGATCAAGAGCGAGTACAACTTCGAGGAGATCATCGGCCAGTCGCCCAGCTTGCGCGGGGCGCTGGCCAAGGTGAAGCAGGTCGCGCCAATGGACGCGACCGCGCTGATCCTGGGCGAGACGGGCACGGGCAAGGAACTGATTGCGCGCGCGATCCACAACGCGTCGCGGCGCCGCGACCGGCCGCTGATCAAGTTGAACTGCGCGGCGCTGCCCACTGGCCTGGTCGAGAGCGAGCTGTTCGGTCACGAGAAAGGTGCGTTCACTGGCGCGCTCGAGCGCCGGGTCGGGCGCTTCGCCCTGGCCGACGGCGGCACCATCTTCCTGGACGAGATCGGCGAGATCTCGCACGAGACGCAGCTGCGTCTGCTCCGCGTGCTGCAGGAGCTCGAGTTCGAGCCGGTCGGGTCCTCGAAGACCGTGAAGGTCGATGTGCGCGTGATCGCCGCGACCAACCGCGACCTCGAGAAGGCGGTCGCCGACGGTGCCTTCCGCGCAGATCTCTTCTACCGGCTGAACGTCTTCCCGATTCAAGTGCCGTCGCTGCGCGAGCGGCGCGGCGACATTCCGATGCTGGCGCGCTACTTCGTCGAGAAGTACTCGATGAAGATCGGCCGGCACATCGACTCGATCCACCCCGAGACACTCGAGCGCCTGGTCGCGTATCCCTGGCCGGGGAATGTGCGCGAGCTCGAAAACGTGATCGAGCGCGCGGTGATCCTGTCGCTCGGAACGGAGCTCGAGGTCGACGCGCAGCTCCTGCGCGCACCGGTCGCAGCGCGTGCGGCCGAGCCCGCGGCAAATCGCGCGGACGACGAAGCCGCGGCCACGCTCGACGGCTTGCAGCGCCGCCACATCACGAAGGCGCTCGAGCAGTGCAACTGGGTGATCGAAGGCCCGCGCGGCGCGGCTCTCTTGCTCGGGCTGCACCCGAACACGCTGCGCAGCCGCATCAAGAAGATGGGGCTGCGCCGCGAGAGGAAGTGACTAACCGAGGCCGAGTCGCCGCAAGATCCGCGCGAGGCTCGACTCGCCGTCGCGCCGCCCTTCGCGCGCCACTAGACCCGGCCAGTTCGCGTCGGCGCGCTTCACGCTCTCCGCGAGATCGTCGTTGAACAGCCGGTACGCCTCGGGCGTGTGCTGCAAGACGAGACGGCCGCCGACGATCTGCCAGATCTCGGGGTTCACCGCCGAGACCTTGTCGATCGATGCCGCGTAGCCGCAGAAGCCGCCGTATTGCGGGAGATACTTCGTGGGCTCGAGCTCGAACTGCGCTCGGTGCTCGGCGCTCGCGAAGTGATAGAGCGCTCCGTTGTAAGTCGACTCGAACTGCTTGTCGCCCAGGACCGCCTTCGCGTCGGTGAAGTATGCGACCGGGTCATAGCCCTGGATCGCGACGCCGTCGCCGTCGACGTTCACGAGCCAGGGTCCGCCCGTTCCGTTCTTCGCCGCCAGCCCGGGCCAGTTCGCGTCGGCCTTCGCGACGTTGCCGCGGAGATCCGCGTTGAAGAGATCGAACGCCTTCTGGTTGTGTTGCAGGATCAGGCGGCCGTCGACGATCTGCCAGAATTCGGGGCTGACCGGAGAGAGTCGGTCGATCGATGCCGCGTAGCCGCAGTAGCCGCCGTATTGCGGCGCGTACTTCTCGGGAGCGGCGTCGAAGCGCGCCTTGTGCTCGGCCGAGGCGAACTCGTAGATCGCCCCCTGGTGCAGTGTCTGGAACTTCGCGCTGCCCATCAGCGGCTTGCCGTCGGTGAAGTACGCGACGGGGTCGTAGCCGGACAGGGCGACGCCGTCCTTGTCGAGCAGCACCAACAGGCGAGCTGAGTCAGTCGGCGGCGCCGCGCTCGAGACGGCCGGCGTCGCGGGCGGAGTCATCGGGTTCGCACTCGGAGCCGGCCCGGCCCCGACGGCGTCCTTCTCGAGCGCGCGCGCGCCCAAGGTCGCCAGCTCGTCGTCCTGCTGCGCGCTCGCGGCGCCCGAGACGCCGACCGCGCCGACGATCTGTCCCTGATAGGTGATCGGCACGCCGCCCTGCAGCGGGGTGAAGTCGCGCAGCGCGGTCATCGTGAAGCGACCCTTGTTGACGATGTTCTCGAAGTCACGCGTCGGCTTGCGGAACATCGCCGCCGTGCGTGCTTTCCCAGTAGACACGCGCGGCGCGGCCACGAACGCGCCGTCCATGCGCACGAGAGCGATCAAGTTCCCGCCGTCGTCGACGACGGCGATCGCCGGCGTCGCGCCGAGCTTCTTCGCCTCGGCCTCGACGGCCGAGGTGACGCTGCGCGCGCCCGACAGGTCGAGTGCGTACTTCCGCGCGATCTGCGCCTCGCCCCGGGTCGCGATCGACACGAGCGCGCCCGCGCTCGCAATCGCGAAGGGGATCCAGTGATTCGTCATGGTGTCTCCTTTGCACGCTGTTCCGCCGAATGGCGGACACGCCCCCTAGAGACGACACGCTGTCTCGGTGTTACAGCGGGCCTTTGGTGTAACGCCGCACCCGGCTCGACGACTCCGCAGCGAGCGCAGACACGGGAGGACTTGGCGATGCGGTCTCGAACTTGGGCGATCGTTCTTGCGGGCGGCGAGGGAAGCCGCCTCTCGGGTCTCACGACCACGCGGAACGGCGTGCGCGTACCGAAGCAGTTCTGTTCACTGTCCGGCGGGCCGACCTTGCTCCGTCAGACGCTCGAGCGGGCGGCCGCGCTCGTGCCGCGCGAGCAGATCGTGGTCGTGGTCGCCGACCAGCACCGCGATTGGTGGCAGGACGAGCTCGCCGACCTGCCGCGCGAAAACATTCTCGAGCAGCCGGCGAACCGCGGGACGGCAGCCGGCATCTTGCTTCCGGCGCTCGCGATCGCTCGGATCGATCCCGCGGCGAGCGTGGTCGTCCTGCCGTCCGATCACCACGTGGGCGACGAGGCGACCTTGCGCGCGGCGTTCCGCGACGCGCTCGACCAGGTCGCGCTGACACCGGAGCGGATTGCATTGCTCGGCGTGACTCCCGACGCGCCGGACGCGCAGTACGGCTGGATCGTGCCCCAGCCGGCTGCGCAGACGCGCCTGCGCCCGATCGAGCTCTTCGTCGAGAAGCCGCCCGCGGAACGCGCGCGCGAGCTGATGGCGCGCGGCGGTCTCTGGTCGAGCTTCCTGTTCGCGTGCCGAGTCACTGCCCTGCTCGACGCCTTCGAACACGCTCAGCCGGAGCTGCTCCGCTCCTTCCTGTCCGAGTCCAGCGCGCTCCGCGCGCGCGCCGGCTTGTCGGAGCTCTACGCATCGACGCCGGTGCGCGACTTCTCGCGCGACGTGCTCGAGCGTGTCGCCGAGCGGCTCGGAGTGCTTGCGGTCCCGGCCTGCGGCTGGAGCGACCTCGGCACGCCGGAGCGCGTCGCGAGCGTGCTCGCGGTGCGCGGCTCTCCCGCGGCAGCCCGGGGGCGGAGCGAGAGAGCGGCGCGGAGAGAGCGACGTGCGCCGGTGCTCTCACTCGCGCTCGCCTGGCAGCAGGCGGGGATGGCGAGCTAGCGCGATGTCGGGCCGCCCAGTCCTCGCCGCGATCGCGGCTGTGCTCGCGCTCACCCTGGCGTCGCCGGCGCGCGCGCTCGACCCGATCTACACCAATTGGCGTGGCCTCGCGCTGTCGGGTTACGACCCGGTCGCCTACTTCAAGGTCGGCGCACCGGTCGCCGGCTTCTCCGAGTTCGAATTCGAGTGGCAGGGCGCGACCTGGCGCTTCGCCAACGCCGAGAACCTGGCGCTGTTTCGCGCGGACCCCGAGCGCTACGCCCCGCAGTACGGCGGCTACTGCGCTTGGGCAGTCTCGAACGGAGACACGGCCTCGAGCGATCCCGAGGCGTGGAAGATCGTCGGCGGCAAGCTCTACCTGAACTACAGCCGCGCGATCCAGGAGAGGTGGCAGGGCGACGTGCCGGGAAACATTCGGCGCGCCGACGCGAGCTGGCCGCACCTGCGGGGAAGTCGCTGACGTAACGATCCGCGGCCCTCGGCGGACCGCAAGCCATGGCCGAGACGAGCGCACGGATACTCCTGCTGGCGGTGTCGTGCTACGCCGCGATCGGCGGGCTGTTCGCGCTCGCGTTCGCCGCGTTTGGAGTCGATCGGATCGATCCCGGCGCCCGAGGCGCGGGGGTCGGCTTCCGACTCCTGATCGTGCCCGGCGCGACCGCGCTCTGGCCGCTGCTGCTGCGCCGCTGGCTGCGCGGCGAGCAGGCGCTGCCGCGCGAGCGCAACGCGCACCGGCGGGTCGCGCGATGATCCGGGAGCTCCGGCGCCGACACCGACTCACAGCGGTCGGCCTCGCCTTGCTCCTGCCGCCCGCGTACGTCGTCGCCCTGGCCTCGCGTGCGCCGGTGCCGCTCGTCGCCCGGCCGCTGCCCGCGGCGCTCGGCGAGCCCTTGCTCGCGCTGACCTCGGGTCGCGTGCGCCTGCCGGCGCAGTCAGTTGCGCTGGCGCTCGGCCGCGCAGCGGACGGCTCCCGGGTCGTCGAGCTCGACACGCGCGGGCTCCCGGCGCTTCCAGACGCGCTCGTCTACTGGAGTGCGAGAGACTCGGTCGCCGGCTCGCTGCCGGACGACTCCTTCTTCCTCGGCGCCGTGCCCGGCAACGCGGTGCGCGCCTACCGGCTGCCCGCGGCCTCCGACTCCGGCGCTGGATCGCTCGTCGTGTTCAGCGTCGCATGGCAGAAGATCGTGCTCGCGCAGTCACTGGTCCGCGGGGCGCAGCCATGAGTCACTCCTACCGCGCGGTGCAGTGGAACCGGCAGAAGCGCATCTACGACGCGTGTCTCGCGGCGGGGCTCGCGAGCTATCTCGCGCTCTTCATCGGCCTGGGCGCGCTCGTGAATCCGGGCGCGACTGCCGAGACGCTCGTGATCCGCGGGCTCGGCACGGCCGCGCTGCTGCTGCTGCACGTGATTCTGTGCATCGGGCCGCTGTGCCGCATTGCGCCCGTGTTCCTGCCGCTGCTCTACAACCGGCGTCACCTCGGCGTGACGAT
Organism: Myxococcota bacterium; assembly: GCA_044450765.1. GTDB lineage: Bacteria > Myxococcota_A > UBA9160 > SZUA-336 > SZUA-336 > VGRW01. The sequence continues at coordinate 9,030 of JBIOJK010000128.1, forward strand.
GTTCCTGCTCGCGCTCTTCCACGCGAGCTTCGCGCTGTTCCAGTACCACGCGCTCGGCGACACCAACCCGCTGGTCAGCGTGCTGTCCGCGAACTCGCGGCTCACGAGTGTCTCGCAGTTCCCGTTCGAGCTCTTCGGGCTGCTCGCGCTCTCGATCCTGTTCGCGATGGCTGCGACGAGTCATGATTTCTGGCTCGCGAATCTGACGGCGCCGGTCTGGAAGGCGCTCCACATGTCGGTGTACGTGGCGTACGCGGCGCTCGTGCTGCACGTCGCGCTCGGCGTGTTGCAAGACGAGACGAGTCCGCTGCTCGCCGGCGCGCTCGGGGTCGGCCTGGCGACCGTCGTCGGACTGCACCTGGTCGCGGCGAGCCTCGAGACCGCGGCCGATCGCGAGCGCGGAGCCGGTCCCGACGACTGGGTCGACGTGTGCGACGTCGACCGGATCCCCGAGAAGCGCGCGCGCATTGCGACGGTTGCAGGCGAGCGGGTCGCAGTGTTTCGCCACGACGGCTTCCTGTCTGCGGTCTCGAACGTCTGCCAGCACCAGAACGGCCCGCTCGGCGAAGGCAAGATCGTCGGCGGCTGCATCACCTGTCCTTGGCACGGCTACCAGTACGACCCCGTGACCGGTGCGTCGCCTCCGCCGTTCAGCGAGAGAGTCCCCACGTTCAAGGTGCGCGTGCGAGCGCGCCGCGTGGAGGTACACCGAATTCCGAATCCGCCCGGCACGCGGGTCGAGCCTGCGCGGATCGAGGAGCCCCATGTCCGACGAGCCGGCTGACGACTTCTATGTCGGCTATCGGCCCTCGGCGCCGCCGCCGGTGGCGAAACGCGTGCGCGCGGCCGTCGCCGCGATCTTCTCGATCGCCGCTGCGCTGGCGCTCGTGCTCGTGACCGGCCAGCGGCGGCTCGACGGCCGGCTCTTCGAGTTCGGCAACCCGCGCCAGTTCGCGGGCGAGATCGCGCTCGATCCGGAGCCGTCGCTCGTCGTGACTCGCCCCGGTCTCGGCTCGGGCGTCTCGCGCTATCTGCTCGTCGGACCCGGAAAACACGGCGCGCGCGAACTCGTCGCCGCATACGCCGGCCGGCAGGTCACTCTGCGCGCAACCGCGATCTCGCGCGGACCAGAGACCGAGCTCGAGGTCGAACCCGGCAGCCTCGCGGTCGTCGGCCCCGGCGGCCGCGCGCGCGAAGTGACCGCCCTCGGC
>JBIOJK010000129.1:0-10220 GCA_044450765.1 Myxococcota bacterium
AGCCCGAGCTCGCGGCGCCAGAAATCGTAGTGCTCGGACGGGTACGCGTAGACCGCCTTGTCGACGCCGCCGTGGACGCGCAGATCGGATTGGCGATCCCCGTCGAGGTTCTCCTCGCCAACCCGCACGCGCCCCGAGACCGGAGACTTGAAGATCGAGGTGAGGACTCGATCGCCGCGCCACTCGACCTCGCGCGGCATTCCGACGTTCACGGACAGCAGCTTCATCACAGCAGCCGCCGGTAGTAGGTGGCGGATTCCTCGTAGCCGAGTGTCTCGTAGAACCGGGCCGCGCGTCGAGTCGCGAGACCGACGAGCCGTGAGCCGCGCGTCCGCGCCCAGGCTTCGAATGCCTGCATGAGCGCGCGGCCGACACCCGCGCGCCGCTGCCCCTCCGCGACCATGAGCTCCTCGAGCCACGAGACCCGGCCGTTCGCGTACAGAGCCGGGTGGTCGAAGCCCAGGCCGTAGCCAACCAGGCGGCCCTGCAACTCCGCGCCCTGAAGCCAGGCGTCCGGCTTCGCGATCAGCTCGCGCGCCGACGCCTCGAACGCGCCTTCGTCGGGCTGGAACGACGTCGCGAAGCGCGCCACCAGCGCAAAGAGCTCCGCAAAGTCACTCGTCCGGATCGGCCGCACGATCATCGGAGCAGTGTAGCGAGAAGCGGCCGCTCTTCGCGGTCACTAGCGCTTCTCCGGCGGCACGCTGCGAATCGGGGCCGCGAACTTCTCGTGCGCAGCCGGATCCACCGGGCGGTGTCTGCCCGCGGTCGCTGCCGGGTACTTGCCGAGAAAATTCTCACCCTTCCAGTTCTTCGCCGGCCGGACCGGGCGCTCGCTGAATCCGCCGCCGCAGTTCGGGCAGACGTTTCCGAGCACGCGGTCCACGCAGGTCCCGCAGAACGTGCATTCGAAGCTGCAAATGCGCGCCTCGGCTGAGTCGGGCGGCAGCGCCTTCTTGCAGTGCTCGCAGGCAGGTCTGAGCTCGAGCATGGGTCCTCCTGGTGGTCTCAATGTCCACAGGAGTCTGGCCGATACCGTGCTGTCCTGTCGTCTGGCCCCTGACATGCACAGACCCGCCCTGCTCGCCGCGCTGTTGGGATTGCTCGTGTGCGCTCGCGCGCGGGCGGCGGAGATCACCGTCGTGATTCGCGGCCTCGAGTCGAGCGACGGGAACGTCCTGGTCGAGGTCTTCGGCGAGTCGCAGCGCGCGGCGTTTCCCTACGCGGACCGCGGAGTGACTGCCGAGATTCGCGTGCAGGCGAAAGCGCTGCAGCAGCCCGGGAAGCAGGCGTCGGTGTCGATCGGCGACCTCGCTCCAGGCAGCTACGCGGTGGTCGCGATCCACGACGCGAACGCGAATGGCGACATCGATCTGAACATGTTCGGCATTCCGACGGAGGGCTACGGCTTCTCGAACGGCGCCAGGCCCGGCCTCGGCCCGCCTTCCTTCGATGCGGCCGCGGTCGCCGTCGGCGCCGACGCACCCACGCGGATCGAGATCACGCTGAGTCACTGAGTCGGCCCGCGCCGGCGCGTCGCGCGGCGCAGCACGAGGCCGTAGATCGCCGCGTTGACCAGCAACAGGCCGACGCCCAGGGCGATCTGATCCGCCCGCGTGAGCCGGGCCGGGTAGAGCAGCGCGGACACGCCGCGCTCGATGAAGTCTGCGGAGTGACTCGTTGCCGATCCGCGCAGCCGATCTTCGAGCGGAGTCAGCGGACAGGTTCCACCGGCGAGCTCGATCGCCGCGCCCCACGCCAGCGCCGGCAAGTGCAGCCACGCGGCCCAGCGCCGGCGCAGAACGAGCAGGCCGCCGCCCAGCGCGAACGCCACGAACGCGGCGTGGGCGACGAGGACCAGGTCAGCGAGCACGCGGTGCGGCGCGGGCGCAGAGCAGCAGCAGGGCCACGCCCACCATCACCGCCACGTCCGCCAAGTTGAAGATCCCGGTCCGCAAGGGCCCGAGCCCGACGCTCACGAAGTCAGTGACTGCGCCGCCGTGAGTCAGGCGATCGAGCCAGTTCCCGATACCTCCGCCGATCACGAGCGCGACCGCGACGAGCTCGCCGCGCGTCGCCTGCGCGCGCCAGACGAAGCCGAAGAGCACGCAGCCGAGCAGCACGGGCACCAACCCGATCAGCAGCGTGCTGCGCAGCGCCTCCGGGAGACCCGCGCCCAGGCTGAGAAAGGCGCCCGGATTCGAGACGAGCTCGAAGCGCACGGCATCGCCGAGCAGCGCGACCCGCTCGCCGCCCCCGAGCAGCGCGCCAGCGGCCTGCTTCGCGGCCTGATCGCAGCCGATGCACGCGGCCAGCACGATCGCGAACGTCGTGAGTCGGAGCTGTTTCACGGTCGGACGCATCACTCAGGCGACCGTCCCGAACAGCCGGCCGACGAGGGCGGTGGCGGCCATCGCGATCGCTCCCCAGAAAGTGACTCGCAGAGCGCCGGCGAAGAGCGGCGAGCGGCCGAGGCGCGACGCGGTGGCACCGAGAATCGCCAGCAGGACGAGCGAGCAGCCCACGACCGCCGGCGTGAGCGACGCGAACGGCGCGAGCGACGCGACCAGCAGCGGTGCCAGCGCGCCGACCGCGAAAGACGCCGCCGAAGCGGTCGCGGCTTGAATCGGGCGCGCGCGGGTCGCATCCGAAAGGCCGAGCTCGTCGCGCGCGTGCGCGCCCAGCGCGTCTTTGGCCATCAGCTGGTCGGCGACCTGCGCGGCGAGCTGCGGAGTGAGTCCACGCGCCTCGTAGATGCCCGCGAGCTCCTCGTGTTCGTGCTCCGGCGAAGCCGCCAGCTCGCGGCGCTCGCGCTCGAGGTCCGCGCTCTCCGTGTCCGCTTGCGAGCTGACCGAGACGTACTCGCCGGCGGCCATCGAGAGCGCGCCCGCGACGAGCCCCGCCACCGCGGCGACCAGCACGGGAGCGCGCTCCGGCTGCGCCGCGGCGACGCCGACGACGAGGCTGCTCGTCGAGATCAGCCCGTCGTTGGCGCCGAGCACGGCTGCCCGGAGCCAGCCGATGCGGTCAGTGCGGTGAAATTCCCGGTGTCTCATCGATTCGCGTGCGCGGTCGAGAGCCTAACAGCCGCTGGCTAGGGCCGCGACCGGCCGAGGATGTCGGGGTAGACGGTCGACTCGTCGATCGCGTCGAGGTCTTCGCGCGCGAGTATGGGCGCGAAGAGCACGCTGTGCGGGTTCGAGCTCGGCGCCTTCTTGTAGTACAGGAGCCCGATCGCGTTCGCGACGAGCTTGCGAAGGCCCGGCTGCAGCTCGGTGATCTCGGCGAAGCTCGGCTGCGGGTCGCGCGCGGTGCGAGAGCTCGTCGCGATCGCGACGTTCCCGATCCGATCGGAGTAGGCGAAGCTCCGGGTTCCCCCTTGAATGTACATGTCGACATGAGTCACTCCGACGTAGATCGTCCTCGGGTTCGACGATTCGCTCGCGTACGCCTTCGCGATCAGCTGGATCGCGGCTTGCGCGATCAGCTGCTTGCGCTCCGCGTCCACGATCGAGGGCTCGAAGCGGAGCGGCGCCGTGACTCCCACCGCGAGACCGAAGACGTTCTCGCAGTAGCTCGCGAGGTCGACGAGATACTTCTCCGAGAAGGCGCCGACCGGGACCAGGTACACGTCCGCGTCGCGGCGATCGAAGGATTGCAACGTCCGCGGCGGCGCGGCCGAGTCCGGGGCCGCGCAAGCCGCGGCGAGCCACGCCAGCACGACCAGAGCGCGGAGCCACGGCGAGTGACTCACAGGTGCTCCGCGAAGAAGGCGAGCACGCGCCGCCAGGCGTCTTCCGAGGCGGTCTCGTCGAACGCGGCGTGCATGGCGCTGCGGCGCCCGTAGGCGGCCAGCAGGCGGTTCTGGTGATCGTTCATGAACGCGTGGCCCACGCCGGGGTACAGCTTGAAGTCGTGCGGCACCCCGATCTCCGCGAGGTGTTTCTCGAGCCGCTTCGCGTGCTCGAGAAAGGGCTGGTCGAGCTCGCCGAAGCTCGCGACGACCGGGCACACGCGGCGGAGATCGCTGGCGGTTTCGGGCACTTGCCCGTAGAATGGCGCGCAGACTTGCAGGCCGCCGCGCGCCGCCCAGTAGAGCGCGAACCCGCCGCCCATGCAGAAGCCAGTGACTCCGATGCGGCCCGCGGCGATCCCAGCGCGCGCGGCGAGATGCGCGCGCGCCGCCTCGAGCCGCGCGAACGCCGGACCGTCTCCTCGACTCATGTCTCGCAGCGTGCGCGCGACGCAGAGCGGGGGCGCCCCCGCGCCGTCGTAGAGCGCGGGCGCGAGCGCGGCGTAGCCCGAGTCCGCGAAGCGGCGCGCGATGCGGCGGATGTCGGCCGTGAAGCCGAGGATGTCGTGAATCGCGACGACCGCGGGCCAGCCGCCCGCGGGCGCCGGGCCGTCGGGAAGCGCGAGGAACGCGCGCATCGAGCCGCCGTCCGCGAGCGCTACACGTTCGTGTGTCTCGGCTGCCATCGCCGGATCCTATCAGGTCAGGCAGGGGTCAGGTTCAAGACCACTCCCGAGAGATGGCCCGCGCGCTCGGAGGCCAGGAACACCACGGTGTCAGCCACCTGCTCCGGCTCCTGGATGCGGGGGCCGCGCAGCAGCTCCTCCCAGCGTGACTCGTCGCCGAAGCGCTGCGCCGCGAGGGCGCGCAGCGGCGCGACCAGGCGCTCGGTCCGCGTGGCGCCCGGGTGAACGCCGAGCACGCGCACGCCGTGCCGCGTTGACGCCTTGCCCACGCCCTTCGTGAACGCGTCGAGCGCGGCGTTCCCGGCCGCGCCGAGGATGTAGTCGGCGGGGTGCGAGACACCGGCCATGCCGATCACGTTGACGATCACGCCGCGACCGCGCGCCTCCATCGCCGCGAGCACCGCGCGCGTCAGGTTGACGAAGCCGAACACCTTCAGCTCCCACGCGTTGCGCCACTTCTCCTCGTCGATCGCGCGCAGCGACCCGGCCTGCATGTCGCCCGCGTTGTTCACGAGCACGTCGAGCGGCCCCGCCTCGGACGCGAGCAGCTCCGCCGCTCCCGCCGCGCGCAGGTCGACCGTGTGAGTCCTCACCTCGACGCCGTATTTCGCCGCGAGGTTCCGCGCCGCGTCTTCCAGCAGCGCGCGCGAGCGCGCCGCGAGCTGCACGTTCGCGCCTTCCGCAGCAAAGCTGCGCGCGCACGCGAGCCCGATCCCCTTCGAGCCGCCCGTGATCAGAACCGACTTGCCCCGCAGTCCCAGATCCATCGCAAACCCTCCGCGAATCCGTCGTTCAGCCTCGGCGCGCCAGTGACTCGCGCAGCCGCGCGACCAGCTCGGCCTGCGCTTCCGCGGCGAGCCGCGTGTCGCGCATGTCCGAGAGGAAGCTGGTCCAGATCGGCGCGCGCCAGCGCGGGTCGCCCACGCTGCGCGGGATGACGTGCCAGTGCAGATGAGGGACGACGTTCCCGAGCGAGGCGACGTTCACGTGATCCGGCCGCACCGCGCGCATCACCGCGCCGGAGGCCGCCTGCAAGTCGGCCGAGAACGAGGCCCACTCCGGCGCCGACAGCTCATCGGGCCGCGCCGCATGTCTCGGGTCGAAGATCAGGAGACACTGGCCGAGGTAGGTCTGATTCCTGGCGAGATACAGGGACGAAATCGAGAGCGCCGCGACGAAGTCCCATTCGGCGTTCGCCTCGGCGCGCGGTGCGCACAGGGGGCAGCCCAGCCCGCGCACCTGCCCGTCCCACTTCGACTTCTCGGCGTCGCTCGCGAGACTCATGGCTCGGGAGTCAGCTCGAACGCGGGATAGCGAGAGACGTGCGGCGCGAGCTGTGCAGCCGGTGAGCCCGCCGGTACGGGAAAGAAGCGCTGCACCTCGCGGCGGAACTCGTCGAGATACGCCTTCAAGATCTGCGGCTTCTCGGCGTCGGCGAGCGCGCGAAGTCGATACGCCTGGGCCCGTCCCCCGCGGCGCAGCACGACGGACCCCGCCGACTCCGCGTTGCGAACCCACTGCGCGCGGCCGCGCGGCGCCACGAGAAACAGTTTGCCGTCCTTGGAAAGCAGATCGACCGGCAGCGTGTACAGCTTCCCGCTCTTGCGGCCGCGCACCTCGAGGACCCGCATGTTCGGCAGGCCGATCCCGAGGCGCACGAGGAAGCCGATCGCCGCGTTGAACGCGCGCTCGACCACGGTCGGCTGTTCGAATGCGCCCAGGGTCTCTGCCATGCGATCTCCAGTCGCGGCGATCCTACCAGCCGCTCACTCGGGCGCACAGCTCGCCGAAGCGGGCGAGCGCGTGGTCGCCGTCGCGCGTTCGGCGGCACGCGGAGGAGGTCGGCCTCGCACGAGCTGCTGCTCGAACTCGCCGCTCCGGGCGAGTCACGAGGTCGGTCATCCCTTGATCGCGAGGACGAGCACGCCTCCGGCGACCATTGCGATTCCGGTCCACTCGCGCAGCGACGGCCGCTCTCCGAGGAATGCGAAGGCGAGCACTGCCACGAGCACGAGGCTGAGCTTGTCGACCGGCGCCACCTTCGAGGCGTCGCCGAGCTGGAGCGCGCGGAAGTAACAGACCCAGGAGGCGCCTGTAGCGAGCGCGGAGAGACCGAGAAACAACCACGTCCGCTGAGGCAGGTCGAACGGGTTGGTCCACTTGCCCGTGAGCCAGACGAAGCCGGACAGCACCACGACGATGATCGCCGTGCGAACCAGCGTGGCCAGGTCCGAGTCGACCCCCTGAATGCCGATCTTCGCGAAGATCGCCGTCGACGCCGCGAATGCGGCGGAGAGTGCGGCCCAGGTGAACCAGCTCACCTGCGCAGCCTAGCACCGAGTCACTCGCGGGTTCGCCCGCACCGGGACGGACGTTCACACGGAAGACGAGACTTGACCTCTAGGCGAAAAATAAGCGAAACTACAAGTCCGAAGGCGCGAGACCGCGCCGTTCATCCGAAGGCCGAGACCCGCGCCGTTCATCCGAAGGCGCGAGACCCGCGCCGTCCACAAGTACTGGGGGGTCGAGATGGCGGACAAGACGGGGCTTGGGGCCTTCGGGCTGGAATCGGTGCGATGGAGCGCTTTGCCTGTCTCGTTCTCGCGGATCTGCCACTCGCCGCTGCGCTTCGCGCGGAGCCCGAGCTCGCGGCGAAGCGAGTTGCGATCGTGGAGCCTGCCGGCCGCACCGGAGCGAACGGACGCGGGCGAGCGGCGCAGAGCCCGAGCATCGTCGCGGGGTTCTATCGCGGGCTGACGGTCGCTCAGGCGCGCGCGGTCGAGCCCGAGCTCGAAGTTCGCGCGTTCTCGCTCGAGGGCATGCGCTCGGCCGAGCAAGCGCTCGTCGACGTCGCGACGTCGGTGTCTCCCCGCGTGATGTCGGCGGCGGCAGGGGTCGTCTTCGTCGACCTCGCGGGCACGCAGTCGCTCTTCCCCACCGAGCGCGGGGTCCTGACCGCGCTCGAGGCGCGGCTCGCGGACGTGGGCCTCGTCGTCGGACGCGGGGGGCCGGCGAGCGTGCGGCTCGGCATCGGGCCGACGCGCATGGTGGCGGAGCTCGCGGCGCGGCACCGCGAGGGCGGGCGGATCCTGCGCGCCGAAGAGGCGGCGAGCTTTCTCGTGCCGCTGCCGCTCGACCTGCTCGACCCGCCGACCGAGATCGCGGATCGACTCACTCACTGGGGGGTGCGCAGGCTCGGCCAGCTCGCGCGGATCTCGCGCGACTCATTGGGCGCGCGGCTCGGCGAAGCGGGGGTTCGGCTCGCGCGGCGCGCGAACGGCGAGGACCTCGCGCCCTTCCGCCAACACCCGCCGGTGTTGCGCTTCGAGGAGGGAGCCGACTCGGAGTGGGCGATCGGAAATCTGGAGCCGCTCGCGTTCTTCCTGCGCGCGATCTTCGAGCGGCTGGTGCAGCGCGTGCGCCTGCGCGGGCTCGCGCTGCGGCGGCTGCGGCTCGAGCTCGGGCTCGAGAGCGGCGCGCGGGCGGTGCGCGAGATCGGCTTCGCGGCGCCCACGCTCGAGACCCACGTGCTGTTGGCGCTCGCGCGGCTCGAGCTCGAGCGCAACCCGCCCGCCGAGGGCGTGCTGTCGGCGCGCGCGATCGCGACACCGGACAGTGTCGAGACCGCCCAGCTCGATCTGTTCCTGCCGCCGCTCCCCTCCCCCGGCGAGCTGGCCGTGGCCATCGCGCGCATCGAGTCACTTTGCGGCGCCGGCCAGGTCGGCGCGCCGCAAATCGCCGATACGCACCAGCAGGACGCCGCGGCGCTGGCGGAGTTCAAGCTCGCCCACGAGCGCCGGCGCGAGGCAAGTCTCGGCACGGCCGCCCGGGCGCCGAGACCCACACGGGGCGTCCTGGCCCTGCGCGCGCTGCGCCCTCCGCGCGAGGTGCGGGTACACGGAGGGGATCCTCCCGTCTACGTCTCACTCTCCATCCGCACCCCCGACACCGAAGGCGGTCGCGTGCTCCAGACCGCCGGGCCGTGGCGCCTGTTTGGCGAGTGGTGGGGCGAGAGCCGCTTCGCGCGCGACTACTGGGACGTCGAGCTCTCCGACGGCGGCGTCTACCGCCTGTACCACGACCTGGCGAGCGACTCTTGGTACGCGGACGGGATCTACGACTGACTCGAAACGAGCTGCCGGTCAGCCGGCTCTCTGCGCGGCCAGCAGCTGGTCGTGCACCCGCTTGGCGTCGGGAATGAGCTCGAAGCTCGGTGTCGCGACGGAAGTCATGCCGGGCCACACGAAGCCCATCTGCCCGGTCGCGTACGGGCTCGGGCGGCCCAGCAGAACGGTCCCGCTGCGATCGCTCCGCTCCTGAACCGAGATGTCGCTGATCGTCCGCAGCGGGAGAGAGCTCGTGGTCTTCGAGAAGACCCCCGACACGATGATCGCGCGCCGGTTGGTCAGGCCGTACACCGTGCTCGCGCGCACCCGCGCGTCGGCGAAGAAGCGGCCGACGACCATGTAGAGGGCGACCAGGACGAATGGCACGCCCCACAGCCGAAACAGGAGCGGCGCGCCGCTCGTGACTACGCCGAACTCCCAGAAGAAGGCGAAGCCGCCCCAGAGCAAGCTGAACGGGATCATCAGCGCATCGGTCGGCCGCAGCAGCAGCCCCTGCCGCGGAGCGCCCGACCAGATCAGCGACTCGCCCGCGTCGAGGAGCGGCGCGAGCTGCATTTGTGCTCTTGGATCCACGTCACGCCCCCGTCCGCCACGGCAACCGCGCCCTGACGTCCCCGCGTGCTCTTCGGCAGCTTCCGCGTGATCCCAGAGCGACTGCGACGCGGACGCGGCGCCTGCGCCCGGACCTGAGGCCGGTCCGCTCTCTCGCGAACTCCTCTGCCCATTCGGGTCGTACGGAACGACCTCAATCGGGAGTGTCTGTCCCACTCCGAAGCAGCCGCTCCGCGCCCGCGACCAGATCCGCGATGATTGCCGCCGCGGGGCGCACGGAAGTCACGTTCTCGACTGACTCGCCGGCGTAGAGCGCCATGGCGTTCACGTGGCCGGTGGAGCCGATCGTCGGCGGAATCACCGAGAATCGCGGAACCGGGACCATTTGGCCGCCCACCGGAATCTGGCCGACGATCCCTTCGGGCAGAGCCTGCGCGGCCGCGATCGAGGAGCGAAGCACCCGGTGCGGCGCGCCCGGCCAGTCGACCGAGAAGGCCTCGGTGAGACAAGTATCCGACGCGGAGGCGGCGAGCAGTGACTGCACGTAGACCGGATGCGCGCCCGACTCGGCCGACGCGACGAAGCGCGTGCCGACCCGAACGCCCGCCGCACCGTGCGCGAGCGCGGCGGCGAGGTCGCGCGCGGTCGCGATGCCGCCCGCCGCGAGCACCGGGAGGTGAGTCACTTCCAGAACTCGGGACAGCAGCGGCAACAGACGGGTCGTGCCGCGGACGTGGCCTCCCGCCTCGGTGCCCTGCGCGACGGCGAAGTCACAGCCGGCCTGATCGGCCGCGACCGCTTCCGCCGCGGAGCCCACCTGCCAGCTGACCAGTGCTCCGTGTGAGTGAGCTCGCTCGACCAGCACCGGGTCCGGCTCGCCGTAGAAGAACTCGACCACCCGCGCCTTGCGCGCGGCGACCCCGAGGCACGCCGGATCCAGGTAGGGGATCAGGAAGTTCACGCCGAAGGCGCCGGCCGTCGCCGCGGCGAGCCGATCGAGCGACGCCTCCAGCTGGTCCGAGGTCAGCAGGGCCGCGCCGAGCATTCCCAGCCCACCCGCAT
>JBIOJK010000130.1:0-10158 GCA_044450765.1 Myxococcota bacterium
CGAAGAGCTCGGAGACGAGCGCGGCGGGCGCCGCGTGCGCCGCCTCGCGCGCGCTGCGCGGCCTGCGGAGCCGCCCGGGCTCCAGCACGTAGAGCACGCGGTGCGCGACCCCGTGCTCGGCGAGCCGCTGCGAGGCGCGCAGAACGACTTCGAGCTGATACGCGCCGATCGCCACGAGCGAAGTGTCTGCTCGCTCGCCGCGAAATCCAGCCCACGCGAGATCGGCTGCGCCGTCGCGCAGCAGCGTGCGCGCCTCGTCCGGGGTGAACAGGTCGGGGACCTCGCGCTTCGGAGTCACCATCGCCCAGATCTGCCCGCGCGTGCGGTAGACGCTCTCGAGCAGGACACCCGCGCAGTTCGCGTCGGCGGGGAAGAGGACGCGCGAGAGGTGCGAGAGCTCCCCGAGCAGCGCCTCGCAGAGCGCCGGGTCCTGGTGCGAGCGCTCGTTCTTCGAGTTCTCCCAGGTGTGGGACGTGAGCAGCAGCGGCAGCGAGAGCCAGCCGACCTCGCGGCCCGCGTCCAGCAGCCCGTCCGTGAACAGGATCTCCTGGCGCAGCACGCCGAGCATCTTCGGGCCGAAGGCCTCGTAGGTGTGGACCAGGTTGATGCCGCCCTTGTTGCCCAGCGCGGCGGAGACGACCGCCTCCTCGTTCAGCGCGGTGATGACCGCGCCGTCGACCGATTCGGGCAGGCCGGCCTCCGGCTCCGTGACTCGAAAGCGCAGGCGCGCCAGCGTTCGCACCAGGCGGTTGGAGCTCATCTCATCCGGGTTGCCGACGCGCGGGCGCAGGTGCGGATTGCGCTCGAGCAGCTCGACGAACGTCTCGTCGATCCGCGCCATCGGTGACGTCCGTGTCCACGCCTTCGGGTCGTTTCGCGGCTGCGCGATCGCGCTCGCGTCGACGCTGACGTCGGCCGACAGCGAGACGCGGCGCGTCGCGAGCGCGTGGTCGCGCTCGCGCGGCCGGCCGCTGCGCGCGTGACCCGCGAACAGAGTCAGTGACTCTCGCAGCTCCTCCGGCGGGACCCAGAGAGCGCGCGCAGACTCGTTGAAGCGCCGCGCGGCTTCCTCGTGAACGCGCGGCACTCCGGGTAGCGGGAGATTGTGCGCGGCGAGAGTCCCGGCGCCGAAGAAACCGAAGCCCTTCTGCGTCACCGCGACCCCGTACGGCAGCGGCGTCTTCCAGGCAGGCCCGGGCCGCTCGCGCCAGATCCGCCCGGCCGCCTTCTCGCGCCGCTCGATCTCGAGGATCGCCCAGACGAAGGCCGCGGGGTCGCGCCCGTCGAAGACGATCGGATCGAACTGGTTGAGCCGCAGGTGCTCGACGAACCAAGCCGTGCCGCCGGACTGCGACATGCTCGAGCGCTGGTCGATGCGCCGCCCGTTCGAGATCATGATCGGGCAGACGAGACCCGAATCCGAAGGGCGCCACCAGCGCGCCGCCCAGTCACTGCCGCGCTGCTCCTCGAACGCGCCGTCGGAGAGAAACGCGACGAGGCGCTCGCCGGCCAGCGGCATGTGCACGTACTGGAGCTCCGCGAACCCGAGATACCCGCCTTCTGCGAGTCCGCCCGCCGTGTGGGCGTTCACGTGACTCCCGAGCGGCGAGGCGGGCTCGCCGGCGGCGTCGACCTCGTAGGAGTAGAAGTCGCGCGCGAAGCGAGTGAGTCCCGCATCGTCGAGCGAGTAGCGCGCGGCGTGTGCCGGCGAGAGATTCCCGACCAGCAGGTTCGCGCCGTCGATGCCCCCGACGCAGTGTCCCTGACCCATGAGCCAGGCGCGCGTGTCGCCGGTGAGCGCGTTCGCCGCGAGGTATCCGGCGTAGGCGATCGCGATGTTGAGTGAGCCGCCGAGGTGGCCTTCCGGGTGCTTCTTGAAGTCGAGAGGCTCGAGGTCGCGCCCATCGAGATAGACGTTTCGCGCGTACACCTGGTGCGCGGCCAGCCACATCGCGGCGGCGGCGAGGCGATCGGCGGCGTGCAGCAGCACCCACGGATTCTCGCCATCGCCCCGGATCCCCGCGCGGCCGAGCCGGTCGACGGCCCGATACATGCGCCACTGCGTGAGGTCCGAGTGGACGATCGGGCCGTAGCCGGCCGCCCAACGCGCGAGCTCCGGAACCGACTCGCGGCAGTGTCTCGCTTCCTCCGCAGCGATCGCCGGGTCGAGCGGGTTCTCGACGACGCGGAGCAGCTCGGTCATCCGCGGCCCTCGAGGAGCTCGCCCGCGGCGCGCGCGAGCTCCGTCTCCTCGTCGGTCGGGAACACGAAGACGCCCCGGCTGCCGGGTCGCGAGATTCGGCCCGGCTTTCCCGCGGCGTTCAGCTCCGGGTCCAGCGCGATCCCCCACGCGCCGAGCCCCGCGGCCCCGCGCGCGCGGATCTCGGGCGAGCGCGCGCCGATGCCGCCTCCGAAGACGAGGGCGCCGCGGCCGTCGAGCAGGGTGAAGTACGCGCCGACGGTGGCGGTGATTCGCCGCGCGAACAGCGCCAGCGCGACACCGGCGCGCGAGTCGCCGCTCGCCGCCGAGCGCAGGACGTCGCGCAGGTCCGCGGAGCCGGCCAGGCCGAGCAGGCCGGACTCACGCGCCAGGATCCGCTCGACTTCGTCGGCGCTGCGGCCCGTTCGCACGAGCGCGAGCACGACCGCGGGGTCGAGGTCGCCGCAGCGCGTCGCCATCGGCAGACCTTCGAGCGGAGTCCAGCCCATCGACGTCTCCAGCGATCGCCCCGCGCGGATCGCGCAAGCCGAGCAGCCGGCGCCGAGCTGCAGAGTCACCGCGTCCACCTCGCGCGCCGGGACGCCCTGGGCCCGCGCCAATGCCTGCAGGAGCGAGGCGTGCGCGAGGCCGTGGAAGCCGAAGCGACGGATCTCGAGCGAGTCACACAGCTCCCACGGCAGCGCGTAGCGGAAAGACTCCTCGGCGCGGTCCGCGTGGAACGCGGTGTCGAAGACAGCGACCTGAGGCCGCTCCGGCGCGAGCGCGCGGACCGCGCGCGCACAGGCGAGCGCCACGGGATTGTGCAGCGGTGCGAGTCGCGAGAGCGCCGCGAGCTCGCGCTCGAGCGCCTCGTCCAGCAGAGCGGGCGCGACCCGCCTGACTCCTCCGTGCACGAAGCGGTGAGCGCATGCGTCGGCCGATGCGAGCGGCGGCCCGAGCTGGGCGAGGAGCGCGGCGATCTCGGGCGCGACCTCTCCGTCTCCCCGCGCCGCCTCGGCCCGCGCCAGCATCTCCACCTCTCCCGCCGCGACGTGGGCGATGCCCGCCTTGAGCGTCGCCGTTCCGGCGTTCACTACCGCGATCCGCATGCGACACACTCGCGCCGGCCACCGATTTCGACGCGATGTCCCACTCTGTGAACCTGCGCCGCACCCCAGATTTGCGCGCGTGATGCGGCCGCCCGTGAGGCGGGCCGCGAATTGCTCCGGGGTGGGCTCGTACGGCCTGCAAACTCCGACACTACAACTCCGACAATGGGAGAACACGATGACACGAATGGGGACTCTCGGGCTCCGTCTCGGGCTCAGCCTGCTGCCGGCCTACGCGTTGGCGCAGGACAGCGGGGACCTCGCGCTGGAGCAGCTGGCGGTGGAATCGGCGAGCACGCCGCAGCAGCACCTGGCGCTCGCGAAGTACCAACACGGAAAGGCGGCTGCCGAGCGCGCACAGGCCAAGCACGAGTCACTGGCCAGTAAGTGACTGGCGGTCGTCTCCACTAGAGCTCGACGACCTGGCCGTCGGCGGCCACGCTCGTCGGCCAGTGGAGCTCGCGCTCGATCGCCGCGCCGAGCGCCGCCGCGGCTGTCGGCTCGCCGTGCATGACCCAGGTGTGGCGCGGCGCGCGCCGGAAGCGCCGCAGCCAGGCGAGGATCTCGCCGCGGTCGGCGTGAGCGGACATCGAGTCGAGCGTCTCGATGCGCGCCTTCACCGGCACGTCCTCGCCGTGGATGCGCAGAGTCTTTGCGCCTTCCTGGAGCGAGCGCCCGCGCGTGCCCGCCGCCTGAAATCCCGGCAGCAACACCGTCGTGCGCGGATCGGGCAGGCGGAGCTTCAGGTGGTGGAGGATGCGGCCGCCGGTGGCCATGCCGCTGCCCGCGATCACGACGATCGGGCCCGTCCGGTGGTTCAGCGCCTTGGACTCCTGAGCCGCGCGCACGAGCGTGTAGCTGCGAGCGCAGAGTGGGCAGCGGCGCTGGTCGGTCAGGAGCTTCATGTCGAGGTCGTGGTCTTCGGGGTGGCGGCAGTAGATCTCGGTTGCCTCGATCGCCATCGGGCTGTCTACGTAGACGGGCAGCGAGGGAATGCGGTGTGAGTCCTCGAGCTGGCGCAGGGTCCAGATCAGCTCCTGCGCCCGACCGACGGCGAACGACGGAACGAGCAGCGCGCCGCCGCGCTCGACTGAGTCGTTCACGATCGCCGCCAACCGCTCGGCCGCGTTACTGGGATGGAGCCGATCGCCGTAGGTGGACTCGACGAGCAGGAAGTCGGCGGCTTCGACCGGCTCCGGATCGCACAGGATCGGCCGGCGCGGCCGCCCGAGGTCACCGGAGTCCACGAGCCGAATCGGCGGGTCCGAGCCGAGGACGAGCTCGACCGTCGCGGCGCCGAGGATGTGGCCCGCCCGCCGCAAGATCCCGCGAACGCCGTTGGCGACGGCGAACTCCATGCCGTACGGGCGCGTCTGGAGCAGGCGCAGAGCGGCGTCGGCGTCGGCGACGCCGTAGAGCGGCAGCGCGGGATGGTGTTTCGAGTAGCCGTGGCGATTCGCGCGATCCGCGTCTTCCTCCTGCAGCTTCGCCGAGTCGCGCAACATGATCTCGAGCAGGTCGGCCGTCCCCGACGTGCAGTAGACGGGGCCGCAAAATCCCTCGCGCGCGATGAGTGGCAAGTAGCCCGAGTGGTCGATGTGAGCGTGACTCAGGACGACGGCATCGAGCGTCTCGACATCGAACGGTGTGGGCTCCCAGTTCCGCAGGCGAAGGGCCTTCTGCCCCTGGAACAAGCCGCAGTCGAGCAGCACCCGGGTCTCGCCGATGGACACGAGAAATTTCGATCCGGTCACCGTACCGGCGGCACCCAGGAAGCGCAGCGTCGGGCGGAGACTCATCGGCGACTCACTCGGCAGCGCGCGCGTGCAGCCTGGGCTTGTGCGCGGCGGCGACCTGCTTCTCGTGGAAGTGGTGGAGGATCTGGACGGCTTCCCGCGCACCTGCGACCGGCCGGATCTGAGCCCGGTCCTCGGCCGAGATCGCGCCGCGCGCGAGCATGTCGTCGAGCTGGCGCTGCAGCCCGCCCCAGTAGTTCGCGCCGAACAGCAGCACCGGGAAGTGTGGGATCTTGTGAGTTTGGACCAGCGTGAGAGCTTCGAACGTCTCGTCGAGCGTGCCGAAGCCGCCGGGGAAGATCAGGAACGCGCACGAGTAGCGGACGAACATCAGTTTGCGCACGAAGAAGTAGTGGAAGCGGCACTCGCGCGCGATGAACGCGTTGGTCGGCTGCTCGTCCGGCAGCTCGATCGTGAGTCCGACCGAGAGACCGCCGCCCTCGCGACAGCCTCGGCTCGCGGCTTCCATGACTCCAGGCCCGCCGCCGGTCAGCACGTTGAAGCCGGAGCGGGCGACGGCGCGCGCGACCCCGCGCGCGTCCGCATAGGTCGAGTCACTCGCTTGCGCGCGCGCCGAGCCGAAGACCGACACGGCGGGCTCGATCCCGTGCATCGTCGCGAAGCCCCGCTCGAGCTCTTCCTGGATGCGCGCAACCCGCGAGCGGTCGTCGGGCGACAGACCCCACCCGATACTCTCCAGCGCCTCGGGAGAGGCGACTCGGCGCTCGCTCATTCCGCTCTTGCCCCAGAGCGAACCTAACACAGCGGGAGCGCTCTCGGGCTCGCGCGTCGGCCTCGGCCCGCTCGACCTTTTTCACGAGCGCCGTGAGCCTGGTGGTCGCTCGTGCGCGGGACTCAGGTCGACGGGAAGCGCCGAACTTCGTCGGGGCCGAGGTAGCGCCCGTCGAGCCAGGTGCGCTCGAGCCGGCGCGCGCGGATCCGCCAGCCTTCCGGGCGGCGCAGGAGCTCGTCGCGGTAGATGCTGCCCTCCGTGACTCGCAGCTCGGTGCCGTCGAGGCGCACCTGCAGATGTGTGCCGGTCAGATACGAAGTACAGCGGGCGACGTCGCCACTGACTTCGACCAGCGGGTTCGTGATCACGTGCTGAGTCACCTTGAAGATCTGCATCGCCTGCGCCAGCCACGGGCCGAGCTGTGCGGCGCCGAGCTCGGCGCCGCGCTCCACCGCGTAGTGGATGCGAGCGTCCGCCGTGAACACGCGCTCGAGCGCCTTCCAGTCCTTCGCGTCGATCGCGCGCGCGTAGCGGTACAGCAGCTGAGTGATTTCGCTGACGTCCGCCGAGTCACTCACTAGATGGCCCGCTCGCGGTTCGCCCAGTACGGATCGCGCAGCTTGCGCTTGTACAGCTTGCCGTTGGGATCGCGCGGCAGCTCGGCGAGAAAGTCGATCGTCTTCGGCGTCTTGAACTTCGCGAGCTTGTCGGCGCAGAACGCGAGGATCTCGGCGGCGAGCGCGGGCCCAGACTCCACGCCGGCGGCCGGCTCGATCACCGCTTTCACCTCTTCGCCCCAGTCCTCGTTCGGAATGCCGAACACCGCGACGTCGCCGATCTTCGGGTGAGCCAGCAGCACGTTCTCGATCTCGGCCGGATAGATGTTGGCGCCACCCGAGATGATCATGTCGATCTTGCGGTCGCACAGGAACAGGTAGCCCGCCTCGTTCAGATAGCCGACGTCGCCGACCGTGAAGTAGTTGGCGATGCGGTTCTTGCGCGTCTTCTCCTGGTCCTTGTGGTACTCGAAGTCGGCCTGGCCGAGCCGCATGTACACCGTTCCCTGTTGGCCGGTGGGGAGCTCCTTCGCCTCGTCGTCGTAGATCTTGATGTCGGCGCCGGGCCAGGCCTTCCCGACGGTGCCGGGGTGGGCGCGCCACTCCTGGGGAGTCACCAGCGTGCCGCCGCCCTCGGTCGCGGCGTAGTACTCGAAGATCGAGTCACCCCACCAGTCGAGCATTCTGCGCTTGACGTCGGGCGGGCAGGGCGCTGCCGCGTGGACCATGGTGCGCGTCGAGCTGCAGTCGTACTTGGCGCGCACGTCGGGCGGCAGCGCGAGCATGCGGTGGAATTGCGTCGGCACCATATGACTCGTGGTCACTCGGTACTTCTCGATCAGGCGCAGGCACTCCTCCGGGCTCCACTTCTCCATCAGCACGACCGGGTGTCCCATGTTCAGCGACGCCGACGCGAAGACGAGCACCGCCGTGTGATACAGCGGCGAGCCCACGATGTGGACGTTGCCGTCCTCGGGCTTGATCCCGAACATGGCGAGAAAGCCGGTGAAGAGCGTCGCGAGCGTGTCCGGGTCGATCGGCGCGAGCGGGCGGCGCACGCCCTTCGGTTTGCCGGTGGTGCCCGAGGTGTAGTTCATGACCGCCCCGGCCGAGCGCTCCGGCGGCAAGCTCGTAGGCTGGCCGCGCAGCAAGTCACTGAACGGCCTGAAGCTGGGGACCGCGCCGATCGCGAAGCGGCACGCGGCGGGGAAGCCGACCTCGTCGGCGGCCGCCCGGCACGCGTCGGCGACCCGCTCGTGCGCGATGAACGCCTTGGCCTCGCTGTCCTGCACGATGTACGCGATCTCGCCGGGCGCCAGGTGCCAGTTGATCGGCACGAGATACCAGCCGCACTGGGCGCAGGCGAGATACACGGCGAAGAACTCGGCGCAGTTCGGCATCGCGATCGCTACCGCGTCGCCGCGCTGCAGCCCGGCGGCGCGCAAGCCGTGCGCGATCTGGTTCTGCAGCGCGAACAGCTCCCCGCGCGTCCACTCGCGTCCGTCGGGCGCGGCGAGCGCCAGCCGCGACGGATCGGCCTGTGCGAAGTTCCAGAATCCGAGACCCGACATGTGACTCCCTCAGAGCTTGTGGTCGGCGACGATGTAAGTGCTGAAGTACTGTGACCCGCCGCCGTAGGCGTGGCCGAGCGCCTTGTGGACGCCGTCGACCTGGTGCTCTCCGGCTTGACCGCGCACCTGCATCGCGGCCTCCGCGAAGCGGATCAAGCCCGACGCGCCGATCGGATTGGACGAGAGCACCCCGCCCGACATGTTCACGGGCAGATCGCCGTCGAGCGCGGTCGCGCCCTCGTAAGTCATCCTCCAGCCCTGACCTTCTTCCGCGAAGCCCATCGTCTCCATCCACATGGGCTCGAACCAGCTGAAGGGCACGTAGATCTCGGCGCAGTCGATCTCCTTGCGCGGGTTGCTGATCCCGGCCTTCGCGTACAGATCCGCCGCGTTCATGCGGCCGGCGAGCGGGTTCACCTGGTCGCGGCCGGCGAACATGGTCGGCTCGGAGCGCATCGCGGTGGCGTGCACCCAGGCCGGCTTGCCGGGCGACTTCGCCGCGGCGCGCTCGTTCCCGAAGATCATCGCGCAGGCGCCGTCCGACGACGGGCAGGTCTCGAGGTAGCGGATCGGGTCCCAGAGCATCGGCGACGCCATCACCTGCTCGAAAGTGACTCCCGGGATCTTCACGTGCGCCAGCGGATTCTTGAGCGCGTTCTGGCGGTCCTTCACGGCGACGCGGATGCCGGTGTCCTCGGGCGCGCCGGATCGGCGCATGTAGGCGCGAATCAGCGGGGCGAAGTAGCCGCCGGCGCCCGCGATCACTGCGACACTGAACGGTGTAGACACCGTGAGCGCCCACATGGCGTTGGACTCGGATTGCTTCTCGAACGCGACGCAGAGCACCCGCTCGAACGCCCCGGACTCCACCAGCGACGATGCCACGATCCCCGTGGAGCCGCCGACGCTGCCCGCGGTGTGCACGCGGATCAGCGGCTTGCCGGCCGCGCCGAGCGCGTCGGCCAGGAAGAGCTCCGGCATCATGACGCCCTCGAACATGTCGGGGGCCTTGCCGACCACGACCGCGTCGATGTCGGCGAAGCCCAGGTCGGCGTCCGCGAGCGCGGCGAGCGCTGCCTCGCGAACCAGTCCCGGCATCGAGACGTCGAGGCGCTTCGCGTCGTACTTCGTTTGTCCGATTCCGATGACGGCGCTGTGCTCGCCCATCAGTCGCCCTCCAGCACGCAGACCAGGTTCTGTTGCAGACACGGGCCCTGCGTGGCGTGGGCGACCGCGCGGTTGCCGCGGCCCGCCATGATTCGCGCCGCCGCTTCGCCGATCCGCACCAGGCCGGCGGCCATCAGCGGATGCGAGGTGAGTGCTCCCCCGGACGGGTTGATCGCGACGTCCTCGCCGAGCCCGAGCGCCGCGCGCAGGATCAGCTCCTGGTGCGAGTAAGGCGCGTGCAGCTCGGCGAAGTCGACGCGGCCCTTGTGCACGCCGGCCCGGGCGCCCGCGATCTCGGTCGACGCGGAGCGCGCGAGCTCGCGCACGCCGAGTGACTGCGGCTCGATCCGGTGATCGATGCCGCGGATCCAGACCGGCCGCTCGCAGAGCTGGCGCGCCCGCTCTCCAGCCACCATGACCAGCGCCGACGCCCCATCCGTCACGGGCGGCAGATCGTGCGCGCGCAGCGGCGAGCGGACGTACGGCTCGGCCAGCAGCTTCTCGACGTCGAACTCGCCCGACACCACCGCGTGCGGGTTGCCGATCGCGCTGCGCAGGCTGCGAGCCGCGACCGCCGCGAGATCGCGTTCGCCCTTGCCGGTCGCCTCGAGAAACGCGCGCGCCTGCAGCGCCGCGAGACTGTGCGCGTCGGGCCACAGCGGAGTCACCGTGTACGGGTCGAGCTGCAGCGCCAGCACCTCCGCGATGTCGCCGGGCGAAGACTTGCCGAACGAGTACACGAGCGCCGAGTCCACGTCGCCGGTCTGGATCTTGATCCACGCCTCGTACAGCGCCCACGCGCCGTCCATCTCGACGTGTGACTCCTTGATCGGCGGCCAGGCGCCCACCGCGTCGAGCGCGCCGACGAACGCGAAGCTCTGTCCCTGCAGGTAGTCACTCGAGCCGGAGCAGGTGAAGCCGATCTCGGTGCGCGGCATGCGCGAGGCCCGCACGGCCACGCGCCCCACCCGCAACAGAAAAACGATCACGATGCGCAGCGCGCGCGGCTTCGCGGACGGCGCGAA
>JBIOJK010000131.1:0-9944 GCA_044450765.1 Myxococcota bacterium
CTCGGGGACCGCGATGACTCTGCTCGGCTCCGCGGTCGCCTGGCACGCTTACGATCTCTCGCATTCGGCCGCGCAGCTGGGTCTCTTGGGTGTGATCCGGTTCGTGCCGTCGGTGCTGCTGAGTCTCCCCGCCGGGGCGGTAGCGGACTCGGTCGACCGCCGCAGACTGATCCAGCTCGCCCAGGTCGTGCCGATGCTCTGCTCGCTGTCGCTGTGCGCGATCACACTCTCGGGCCACGCGAGTCTGCCCGTGCTCTACGCGGCGGTCGGGCTGGCCGCAGTCTCCGGGGTCTTCGAGCAGCCGGCGCGCGCCTCGCTGCTGCCCCAGCTCGTGTCTCGCGCGCGCTTCCCAAGGGCGGTCACGCTGATGTCGACGACTCTCTTCCTCGGCTTCGCGAGTGGCCCGATGCTGACCGGCGGCGCGACGAAGCTCGCGGGGATCGGCGCCGCGTACGCGCTGCATGCGCTGCTCGTCAGCGGCTCGATCCTGTCGCTCGCCAGGCTGCCGCCGATGCGCGCGGCGGTGGCCGGCGCGCGAGTCACTTGGCGCGCGATCGTCGAGGGCATCGGCTACGTCTGGAACAACCCGGTCGTGCTCGGCTGCATGGCGCTCGACATGTTCGCGGTGATTCTCGGCGGAGCGACCGCGCTCTTGCCGGTCTACGCGAGCGACATCTTGCGGGTCGGCCCGGGCGGCTACGGCCTGCTCTCGGGCTCGCTCGAGGTCGGGTCGCTCTTGATGTCGGGCGTGCTGGTGTTTCTGCCGCCGTTCCGGCGCGCGGGCCTGTCGATGCTCTGGTCCGTCGTCGCTTACGGTCTGGCGACGATCGTGTTCGGCGTCTCGCGCGCGTTCCCGGTCTCGGTCGCAGCGTACATGATGGTCGGCATGGCCGACGCCGTGAGCGTCGTGATGCGCAGCACGATGATCCAGCTGGCCACCCCCGACGCGCTGCGCGGCCGCGTGAGCTCGGTGAACTTCATCTTCATCGGGGCCTCGAACAACGTCGGCGCGGCGGAGTCGGGCTTCCTGGCGGAGCTGACCAGCGCGACCTTCTCCGTCGTGTTTGGCGGCGCAGGGTGTCTCGTGGTCGCTGCGCTCGTCGCGTGGCGCATCCCGGCGCTGCGAGCCTATCGATTCGCCGACTGACTCGGCGCAAATCCCTCACGAGCTCTTGAAACACTCCAGCGCCGGAGCTACTCCCACTGCATGCAGCTGGGAGCGGTACTCGTCTTCGACGCAGGGCCGCTGCAGCTGCGCCACGGCGGGATCGACGTCGAGCGGCTGCGGGCCTACACCGCTGCGCGTATCCACGAGGTTCCGCGCGCGCGCGAGCGGCGGCTGCGCGTCGCGCTCGGCGGCCTCGACCTCTTCGTCCCCGCTCGGGGCTTTCAGCTCGACTACCACGTGCGGCACGCGAGCCTGCCCCGGCCGGGCGACGAGCGCGCGCTGAAGCGCTTGGCGGCGCGCGTCTTCTCGCAGGCGCTCGATCCCGACAAACCGCTCTGGGAGCTGTGGATCGTCGAGGGACTCGAGGACTCGCGCTTCGCGCTGATCGCGAAGCTCGACGCCGCGCTGCTGGAGACGGGCTCGGGCACCGGCGGCGCGCTGGCCCGCGCGGCGGACGAGATTCTCCGCCGCGCGCTCTCGCTCGCGCAGCCCGCGTGGCTCGCGGCGCGCGCAGCGGGCGGTCTGCGCGCCGCGCTCGACTTCGCAGAGCAGACGCTCGGCGAGGAAACACCGCTGGCGGCCGAGGGCGATGGCGGACATCGCCGCATCGACTGGCTGTCGCTGCTGGACGACGACGTCGCGGCGATCCGCGCGCGACTCGGCGGCACGCGGCGCGACGTCGTGCTCGCGGCCGTCGCCGGCGGACTGCGGCGCGTGATCGAGCGGCGCGGGGGGCGTCCGGACGCCGGCTCGCTGCGCGTGCTGACACCGATCCGGGTCGGAGCCGGTGTCGCGGTGCCGCGTTTGCGCCTGCCGATCGAAGTGGCCGATGCGCGCGCCCGCCTGGTGAGCCTGCGCGCGGCGAGCGAGCGCAGCTCTTCCGGCGCCGCTGCTGACGCCGGCTCGCTGCTGCACGAGCTCGCGGCGCTCGCGACCGCCGCCGCCGCGGGCCGGCGAGCGGACCTGGTCGCGGTCGAGCTGACCGGACCGCCGAGTGACTCGAGCCTGCTCGGCGCGCGCCTGCGCGCCGCCGTCCCGATCCTGCCGCAGTTCGCGGGTCACGCGCTGGGAGTCACAGTGACTCAATTCGGCGAACGAGTCACCGTCGGGCTGTCGTCGGATGCGGCGCGCCTGCCGGATCTCTCGGCGCTCACCGACGCCGTGGCGGCCGCGTTCGACGAGCTGCGCAGGGTCGCGGCGGAATCCGGGGCGCAGCGGCCGGCGGCGCGTGTCGCGCGTCCGCGGCCGCGCCGGCGCGCGCAGAGGCGCGCGGAGGCGGAGGTGCGATGAACGGCAGCGGGGGGCTCGCGCTCGAGAATCTGATCCCGATCGCCGCCGGGCTGGCGTGGATCGCGGCGGGGAGCGGCCCCTTCAGCTTCCTGCTCGGCGCGGTTCCGGGCTCGCTCCTGGTCGCCGGTGGGGTCTCGAGCCTGCTCCTGCCGGGCGATCCGCGCACGCCTCAGCTCACCGCGCTCGGCGCGCTGGTCGCCGTGGTGTTCGCGCTCCCGCTGATGTTCGCCGTCGGCTTCGCGCCGATCGTCGGCCTGGTCGCGCTCGCCCTCGCGAGCTTCGTCGCGTGCGGCTGGGCGGCGCAGCGCCGCGAGCCGGCCATCGACCGGGTGCCGCAGCCGGTGCTCGATCTGCAGCTGGCCACCAAGGTGGCGCTCGATCAGCTCGCGCTCGCCAGCATGGTCGCGACGCGGCCCAACGCGCTGAGTCCCGACATCGGCCGCGCCGCGCGGGAGCTCCGCGAGGCGCGCGACTATTTCGAGAGCTCGGGCTGGCTCGAGAAGCCCGCCTCCTATCACGAGGCGCCGCCCCTGCTCGAGGGGCCGCTGCTGCGCTGGGGGCGCTCGCTCGGGCAGTCGTTCGAGCGGATCTCGTTCGCGAGCGGCTACGAGCCGCGCGCGGGCGATCCCGGTCGCGACCGCTGGCTGTCCTACGGATTGAACCGCGAGTCACACGCGACCGTGCTGCGCCACCGCGACGCCGGGCGACCGTGGCTCGTCTGCATCCACGGCTACGGCATGGGCACGCCGCTCACCGACCTGCCGGCGTTCGAGGCGCGGCGGCTGCACCACGAGCTCGGCCTGAATCTGCTGCTCCCCGTGCTGCCGCTGCACGGACCTCGCGGGCACCGCATGCGCAGCGGCGACGGCTTCCTGTCGGGCGACTTTCTCGACACGCTGCACGCGGAAGCCCAGGCGATGTGGGACCTCCGGCGCATGCTCGGCTGGCTGCGCGCGAACGGGGCGACACAGATCGGTGTCTACGGGCTCTCGCTCGGCGGCTACACCGCCGCCCTGCTGGCGTGCCTCGACGGCGGGCTCGCCTGCGCGATCGCGGGAATTCCGGCCGCAGACTTCGCGCGCCTGGTGCAGCGGATCGCGCCGCACCGCATGTTGCGCGAGATCGAGAGACTCGGCTTCGACTGGGGTGTGCTGCGCGACGTTCTCTCGGTCGTCTCGCCGCTGTCACTCGCGCCGCTGGTGCCGCGCGAGCGCCTGTCGATCTTCGGCGCGACCGCCGACCACCTGGTGCCCGCCGATCAGGTGCGCGATCTGTGGCGTCACTGGGGCGAGCCGCGCATCGCGTGGTACGCGGGCAGTCACGTCTCGTTCCTGCGCGAGCCGGAAGTGCGCTTCCTGATCGACGACGCGCTGCGCGTCGGCGGCCTGGTCGACGGCGCGTCGCGCGCCGTCTAGCCGCCCATCATCGCGCTGAAGTTGTCGCAGTAGAACTTGTCGAGGGCGGCAGGGCGCGCACCGGCGAGTGACTCCGCGAAGCGGCGCACCGGATCGCGCCCGCCCTCGGGGTGCGGATAGTCGGACGAGAACAGGAACAGGTCCTCGCCCGCCTGCTCCACCAGCCAGCCGACCGGCTCCGTCGGAAACGGCGTGAACCAGACGTGGCCGTGCACGTACTCGGAGGCGCGCTTGGGCAGGCGCAGGGCGGGCTCGGTCTTCTGGAACGTCGCCTGCGCGATGTCGAGCCGGCGCAGCCAGGTCGGCACCCACAGCGCGCCCTGCTCGATGCAGCCGCCGCGCAGGCCCGGGAACGCCTCGAAGATGCCGTCGAGCACCATGCAGGAGAGGAACGTCTCTGGCGGGTTGTGCACCGTCATGAAGTCCTTCGAGCGGATGTTCTCGCCGCCGCCGAGCCAGTCGGTGACCTGCTTGCCGTTGTTGTGGAAGGCTGGGCGCAGCGACCGACCGCCACCGCCGATGTGCAGCATGAACGGCACGTTCGACGCTTCGAGCGTCGCCCAGAGCGGGTGATAGTCGGGGTGAGTCGGGGAGCGATCGCCACCCGGCGCCGAGGGCACCAGGATCGCGCCGCAGCCGAGCTCGATCGCCGCGTCGGCCTCGCGCGCCGTCCGCTCCGGATCGCCCCAAGGCACCATGCCGACCGCGATCAGGCGCGAGTCACTCGAGCAGAAGTCGGCGATCGCGCGGTTGTGCGCGCGCGCGCCGCCGTAGAGCAGGTCGAGGTCGCTGCCGCCGAACTGTGTCGCCGCGAACGTGCTGAAGACGAGCTGGCGGTCGAAGCCGAGCAGGTCGAGCGCGCGCGTGCGCTCGTCCCGGTCGAAGGCGCCGAGCGCGCTCCAGCCCTTGGCGCCCATCAGATTCGCCTCGAGCGCGCGGGCCGCCTCCGGATCGCCGCGCCGCGAGGCCGCGGCGGTGACCGCCTGGTCTGCGAGCTTGCCCGCGCCGCCGAGATACAGCGGGCGCAGGCGCTCGCGAATCCCGGGATCGGCGTACGGCGCCAGCCAGTCCCCGAGCTCCATCAGATGACTGTCGGCGTCCTTGAAGGTGCGGCCCGTCGCATACGGCATGGTTCGTCCTCCCGTTCGCCCGTCGATCCTACTTGGAGTTGACGGTACCGTCAATTAGAATTGGCGCGTGGAAAGGCAGGCGACCGCGCGCAGACCTCGGGCCCTGCGGCTGACGGCGGCGGATCGGCGCGAGCAGCTGCTCGACGTCGCCGCCGAGATCCTGCGCGACTCGGGCTTTCTCGCGCTCTCGATGGAGCGAGTCGCCGAGCGCGCGGGTGTCTCGAAGGGGCTCGGCTACGCGTACTTCAAGAACGCGGACGACCTCGCGATCGCGCTCTACGACCGGGAAGTCGCCGCCGTCTACGGGCGCGTCGTGCAGGCCGTCCGGCGCGCGCGATCGTTCGAAGAGCGGGTCCGCGCTGCGGCGCGCGCGTATCTCGACGTCGTCGCCGAGCGCGGTGCGCTGATCGCGCTGCTGCAGGCGCGGATGCAGGGCCGCTGGTTCGCGCGCGCCGGCAGGCGGCGGGTCGGCAAGTTTCTGGCGTTCTGGGCGGATCAGCTCGCCGGCGAGCTCGGCGTCGAACGCGCCGTCGCCGAGTCACTCGCGGCCGCGATGTTGTCGGCCGCGGAGGCGTGCAGCCGGGTCGCGGGCGCGCGCCGTCTGCCGCGAGCCGTCGTCGAGGAGACTTGCGTGCAGTTCCAGCTCGGCGGGCTGCGCGCGTTCCGCGGGCGCTAGCTCTCGCGCCGGGCCATCGCCTTTGGCGCGAACGCCTCGCGCAGGAATTCGGCCTGCTCTTCTTCGTGCAGCCGGTAGGAGCCCGTCGCCGGGCTCGCCGACTCACGGCGCCCGACGTAGCGCAGGGTCGCGCTCGCCGGCAGCACCCGGCGCAGGCGCTCGCTCGCGTACTGCCAGCCGCCCATGTTCCAGGGCTCTTCCTGGACCCAGGCGATCTCCGTCGGGGCGTAGCGCGCGAGCGCCGCGCCGAGTGACTCGAACGGGAAGGGGTGCAGCTCTTCGAGCCGCACGATCGCGACGTCGTCGAAGCCCGAGTCTTCGCGCGCCTCGAGCAGCGAGTAGTAGACCTTGCCGCTGCACACCAGCACGCGGCGCGTACCCGCGGCCGAGCGGCCGCCGTTCGGCGCGAACGCGGGGTCGTCGAGCACCGGGCGAAACTCGCCGGAACTGAGCTCGTCGCGGAGCGACACGCACTTCGGGTGGCGCAGCAGACTCTTCGGCGACATCACGACCAGCGGCTTTCGGAAGCCGCGCCGGATCTGGCGGCGCAGAGCGTGGAAATACTGCGCCGGCGTCGTGAGATTCACGACCTGCAGGTTGTCCTCCGCGCAGAGCTGCAGAAAGCGCTCGAGCCGCGCACTCGAGTGCTCCGGCCCCTTGCCCTCGTAGCCGTGCGGCAGGAGCAGCACGAGCCCCGACGAGCGGCTCCACTTCTTCTCGCCGCTCGCGATGAACTGGTCGATGATGACCTGCGCGCTGTTCGAGAAGTCACCGAACTGCGCTTCCCAGATCGCCAGGCGGTTGGGGTCGACGGTGCTGTAGCCGTACTCGAAGCCCAACACCGCCGCTTCCGAGAGCAGTGAGTTCGCGATCGTGAAGCGCGCGCCCGAGCGGCCGAGCTTGTCCAGTGACACGTACTGCGCGCCGGTCTCGACGTCGTGCAGCACCGCGTGGCGGTGGCCGAACGTGCCGCGCTCGCAGTCCTGCCCGGTCATGCGGATCGGGATGCCCTCGAGCAGCAGCGTGCCGAACGCGAGCGCCTCGGCGGTGCCCCAGTCCATGGGCTCGTTCTCGATCACCGCGTGCGCGCGCTGCTCGAGCTGCCGGCGCAGCTTCGGGTGGACGCTGAAGCCGGGCGGAGTCTCGACGAGCGCGCGCGCCACGACCTCGAGCGACTCGCGAGTCACTGCGCTCTTGCCGTCGGTCTGCTCCAGATTCGCCAGGCCCTCCCACAGGCCGTGGTAGCCCTCGGCGCCCGCGAGGCGCGTGTGAGTCGTGCTCTCCTCGAGCGCTTGCTCGAGCTTGCGCTTCTGCTGCTCTTCCAGCTTGCCGAGCGCCGCCGCGTCGATCGCGTTCTCGGCCAGCAGCCGGTCGGTGTAGAGCTCGGCGACGCGCTCGTGCGCGGCGATCGCCTTGTACATCAGCGGCTGGGTGTAGGTCGGGTCGTCGCCCTCGTTGTGCCCGTGCCGGCGGTAGCAGACCAGGTGGATGATCACGTCCTCTTTGAACTGCTGCCGGAACGCGATCGCCAGCTTCGCCGCGTGCACGCAGGCTTCGGGGTCGTCGGCGTTCACGTGGAAGATGGGCGCCTGGATGTTCTTCGCCGTGTCGCTCGGGTACTGCGTGAAGCGGAACTGACTCGGCTCGGTGGTGAAGCCGATCTGGTTGTCGAGAATGACGTGCACCGTGCCGCCGGTCCGGTAGCTGGCGAGCTCCGAGAGCGCGAGCGTCTCGTAGACGATGCCCTGGCCGGTGAACGCCGCGTCGCCGTGGATCTGCAGCGGAATCACTTGCGCGCCGTCCGCGTCGCCCCGGCGGTGCTGCTTCGCGGCGACCACGCCCTCGGCCACCGGGTTGATCCACTCCAGGTGACTCGGGTTCGGGCACAGCGACAGGTGAAGTGACTTTCCGGCGCGCGTGCGGCGATCCGCCGAGTAGCCGCGGTGATACTTCACGTCGCCCGCGCCCTGCGCGTTCGCGGGCATCAGCGTCGCCTGGAACTCCGCCATGATCGCGCGGTAGGGCATGTCCATCGCGTGCACCATCAAGTTCAGCCGCCCGCGGTGCGCCATCGCGATCACGACTTCCTCGGCGCCGAGCTCCGAGGCGCCCTCGATCAGGGTGTCCATGATCGGGATCAGCGCCTCGCCGCCTTCGAGTGAGAAGCGGTACACGCCGAGAAAGCGCTTGTGCAGGAACTGCTCGAAGCGCTGGGCGGCGATCAGCTGAGTCAGGATGCGCAGGCGCTCCTCGGTCGAGAGGCTCGGCCGGTTCTCGCGCGGCTCCATGCGCTCGATCAGCCAGTCGCGCCGCGGCTTGTCGCGGATCTCCATGAACTCCGCGCCGAAGGTGCGCGCGTAGGTCCGGCGCAAGCTCTGGATCAGCTCCGCCAGTGTGCCCTCGGCCTGGCCGAGATAGTTCCCGGAGCGGACGCGTCTGGCCGGGTCCCAGTCGCCGAGGCCGAACACCGCGGGCTCGAGCAGCGGATGCGCGTCGAGGCCGGTGCCCAGTGGATCGAGCTTCGAGACCAGGTGCCCGTGGCTGCGGTACGCGTCGACCAGGCCCATGACGCCGACCGCCGGCGCCGCGTCGGAGCTGTCGCGAGCTGGCACGCGTCCGTTCGCGCGCGCGGCGGCGGGCGGCTCCGCGGGCGTCACACGTCCGTGTAGGCGGTCGAAGAACCGGCGCCAGCTCTCGGGCACGCTCTCGCGGCCCAGCGCGTAGTCCTCGTACAGCGCTTCGACCCAAGCGCCGTTCTCGCCAGAGAAGAGCCCGGCTAGCTCCTCGTACACCCGTGCCTCCGTCGGAAATCGCCCAGCAGGGAGGGCGGCCTAGAGTAACCGCTTCCCCCGCTCCGTTCGACGGTACTCTTCGACGCCGGAGTCGGCGGTTTGAAGCGGGAACTCGCTCGGCTACGATGCGGCGCCATGCGCTTTCAAGCACTGCCGGGATTCCGGGACTTCTTCCCCGGCGATCTCGGCGTGCGGCGCTGGATCGAGTCCGCCTGGCACCGCGCGTCGAAGAACGCCGGCTTCGAGGAGATCGACGGTCCGGTGCTCGAGTCGCTCGAGCTGTTCACCGCGAAATCCGGGCCCGAGATCGCGACTCAGCTCTACGCCTTCACCGACCGCGGCGGGCGCGAGGTCGCGCTGCGCCCCGAAATGACTCCGACGTTGGCGCGCATGGTGGCCGCGCGCGGCGCGGGTCTCCCCAAGCCGATCAAGTGGTACTCGGTGCCCGAGTTCTACCGCTACGAGAAGCCGCAGCGCGGACGACTGCGCGCGTTCTACCAGTGGAACGTCGACGTGTTCGGCAGCGACGAGCCGGCGGCGGACGCCGAGGCGATCGCAGTCGCGCTCGACGCGCTGCGCTGGCTCGGTCTCTCATCCGACGACGTGGTGGTGCGCATCAGCGATCGCCGCTTCATCGCGCGCGCGCTGCGCGAGCTCGAAGTGAGTGAGAGTGACGAAGCCGAGGTGCTCGGGCTGGTCGACAAGCTCGAGCGCGACCGCGACGCCGGCCAGCGCCTCGACGACAAGCTGGGCGCGCGGCGCGCGGACGCGATTCGCGCGCTGTGCAGCGAGTATCCGCTCGCGAGCGCGCCGGAGGTGGGCGCGGTGATCGACGCCGCGCGCGACTTCGGAGTCACGACGCCGATCGCGCCCGACTTCCGCATCGTGCGCGGGCTCGCTTACTACACGGGCCCGGTCTGGGAGATCTTCGACCGCGGGCGCGAGCTGCGCTCGCTCGCGGGCGGCGGCAGATACGACAAGCTGGTCGGCGCGCTGGGCGGGCCGGAGCTGTCCGCGCTCGGCTTCGGCATGGGAGACGCCGTGCTCGGCGAGCTGCTCGCGGAGAAGAAGCTCGTCCCCAAGACCCAGGCGCGGGTCGAGGTGGCGGTCATCGCAGTGACTCCCGCGCTCGCCCGCGAGGCGCGCCGGATCGTCGCGACCCTGCGCGCGCGCGGCGTCGCGGCCGAGACGCCCTACGGCGCGCCGAAGCTCGCGAAGGCGCTGAAGGCCGCCGACGCCGCGGGCGCGGCGCGCGCCGTGATCGTCGGCCCCGACGAGTGGAAGGACGGGAACGTGGTCGTGCGCGACCTCGCGTCGGGCAGCGAGAGCGTGACTCGCGTCGCGGAGCTGTGAGGCTCAGATCACCTCGTGAGTGTGCGGCGGGAGCTCGTAGGGGATTCCCGTGTGTTCGAGGCCGCCGCGCGCGAGCCACGCGCGCGTGGCGCGCAGCGAGCGGTCCATCAGCTCGGTCGC
>JBIOJK010000132.1:0-9676 GCA_044450765.1 Myxococcota bacterium
CGCCCCTACTTCCCAAACCCTCGCTCGGCTCCGCCTCGCTGCGCGCTCCGCTTGCGCCTCCGCCGCGAGGACGGCCTCGCGGCGGAGCTCCCGAGTCACGACATCGCCCCTACTTCCCAAACCCTCGCTCGGCTCCGCCTCGCTGCGCGCTCCGCTTGCGCCTCCGCCGCGAGGACGGCCTCGCGGCGGACCTCCCCGAGTCACGACATCGCCCCTACTTCCCAAACCCTCGCTCGGCCCCGCCTCGCGGCGGAGCTCCCCGAGTCACGAGCGCGGGAGTCCGAGAATCCGCTCGGCGATGATGTTCTTCTGGATCTCGCTCGTGCCGCCGGCGATCGTCTGGGCGCGGTCGCCGAGGAAGCGCAGCGCGGCGGTGCGCGCGTCGGCCGCGTGCGCGTGACTGTCCGTGAGCTGGCCATATGCGCCGAGCAGCGACAGGTGCGCCGTCGACATCGACTGCGCGAGCGATGTGCCCGCGAGCTTCATGGCCGCGGACAGGTGCGGGTTCAAGCGGCCCTGCAGGCCGTCGGTCATCGCGCGGTAGCCGGAGTACTTCGAGATCGCGCAGGCGATCGCGAGCTCGGCGAGCTTCTGGCGCACGATCGGATCGGAGGTCTTGCCGCGCTTCTTCGCGGCGGCGACCAGCCGCTGCAGCGCCTCGTCCTGGCGCATGCCACTGGCGATGCCGTTGCGCTCGTTCACGAGCGCGTTCGAGATGATCTTCCAGCCCTCGCCTTCCGCGCCGAGCCGATTCTCGACCGGAACGCGCGCGTCGGTCATGAACACTTCGTTGAACTCCGAGTCACCGGTGATCTGGGTGATCGGCTTCACTTCCATCCCCGGCGCGTTCATCTCCATCAGCAGCACGGTGAGTCCGTCGTACTTCGAGTCACCGAGCCCCGGCACGCGCACCAGACAGAAGTACCAGTTCGACAGATGCGCGATCGTGGTCCAGATCTTCTGGCCGTTCACCACGTAGTGATCGCCGCGCCGCGCGGCGCGCGTCTGCGTGTTGAACATGTCGGAGCCGGCGCCCGGCTCGGAGTAGCCGGTCGCCCAGATGTCGTCGCCGGACAGGATGCGCGCCACGAAGCGCTGCTTCTGCGCTTCGGTCCCGAACTTCATGATCGCGGGCCCGACCCACCAGATCCCCATCTGACCCGGCACGCCGGGCGCCTTCGCGTGCGTGAGCTCCTCGTTCAGGATCGCCTGCTCCATGTCCGAGAGACCCGCGCCGCCGTACTCCTTCGGCCAGGCTGCGCCGAGAAAGCCCCCGTCTTTCAACCGTCTCTGCCACGCCTTGCCGTCCTCGAGTGACAGCGCGCCCTTCTGCTGCGGCGCGTTTTTCTCGAGCCAGCCGCGCACTCTCGCGCGGAACGCTTCCTCTTCTGGCGTGTAGTTGAAATCCATGGGCCCGAGCCTAGCACGGAGGCTGGTCCCGCTCGGCTTGCTAGCGCGCGCTCCGCTTCCGGGCGCGCTCGAACAGGGCGTCGATGGTCTCCGGCTTCGCCGGCTCGTGCTCGGCGAGCGCGAGATTCTCGTCGACGTGCTCGGGGCTGCGCATCGCGACCAGTGCGGTCGTCACACCGGGAGTGCTGCGCGCGAACTGGAGACTGCGCTGCGCGTCGGTCTTCAGCGCCGGGAAGGCCTGGCGGAAGAACAGCGGCAGGCCCTGCGCCGCGCGCCCGTGGACGAGCGGCGCCGCGGTGAACACGGCGGTGCCCGTGTCGCGCAGCGTGTCGAACAGCGCGGCGGGGCGCGCTTCGGGTCCGAACTGCGACGGCAGCCCCCTCGCCTCGCCGAACGCGACGCTGTACGGCAGCGCGACGCCGCGCAGGTGGTGATCCGGTCCGCCGACCTCGATCGCCGTCTCGAGTAACTCGAACATCGACAGATGCCCGCGCTCGCCGTAGGGCACCAGCAGGCCGTGCCAGGTCGAGAGCCCGTAGCTCGCGATCGCGCCGCGCGCGACCGCGGCCTCGAGCGCCTCGAACCACGTCGCGAGCGCTTCCTTGAACCCCGTCGGCCCGCGCGCGGCGAGCTGGAGCTCGGGGTCCTCGAGCAGGTAGAGGTCGATCGTCGAGAGCCCGAGATTCCTGCGGCTGCGCTCGATCTGGTCCGCGATGAAGCGCGGAGACAGGACGTGCACGCCGTTGACGACCTCGGCCACGTCGACCAGGCCGGAGTCGAGATACGTGCGCACGAGATAGCGGCGGCCGTCCATCACGCTCTCCGCGTCGGGAGCGAGATAGCCGCACTTGCTGATCACGAAGACTTCGTCGCGCCGCGCGACGCCCTCGCGGAACGCGCGGGAGAGGGCGCGGCCCAGTGAGCGCTCGCTGGTCTGCTGCCGGTACGAGATCGAGGTGTCGAACACGTTCACGCCGGCCTCG
The DNA here is from genome assembly GCA_044450765.1 of Myxococcota bacterium. GTDB lineage: Bacteria > Myxococcota_A > UBA9160 > SZUA-336 > SZUA-336 > VGRW01. The sequence goes on from JBIOJK010000132.1 coordinate 2,394, forward strand.
AGCGCGCGCGGCACCGTCGAGCGATAGCAGAGATCGTCGACGCCGCCGGGCGCGCCGGGCTTCGTGCCGAGACCGAGCGACGAGAGCCACAGCCGATCGGGGCGGCGGAAGTGCCCGGGCAGCGCCGGGAAGCGGTCCGCGAAGCGCCGCGTGCCTTCCGCGCTGGCGCGACCGGATTGGAGCTCGGCCTCGGCCATCGCCCGCACTCTATCCAGTGGGCGGGCAGCCCGCACCCGGGCGGGTGCGTGACAAGCGCCGCGCCGCTCGTGCACGATGCGGCCGCTGCGAAGCGGGGAGAACGCGATGGAATTCAACCTGGCCGAAGTGAACGAGGCGGTCGCGGCAGCACTGCCCGACCGCGAGATGATGGTCTGGCGCGATCGCCGCCTCACTTATGCGCAGGTCGCGGAGCGCTCGCGCCGGCTCGCGAACACCCTGCTCGGCCGCGGGCTCGGCGTGCGCCGCGAGCGCGCGCAGCTCTCGGGCTGGGAGTCCGGCCAGGACCACGTCGCCTTGTACATGTACAACTGCCCCGAGTACATCGAGGGCATGCTCGGCGCCTTCAAGTCGCGCACGGCGCCGTTCAACGTCAACTACCGCTACGTCGACGAAGAGCTCGTGTATCTCCTGCGCGACTCACACGCGCGCGCGATCGTGTACCACGGCTGCTTCGCGCCGACGCTCGCGCGGATCCGGGCGCAGCTGCCCGAGCTCGAGGTGCTCCTGCAGGTGGCCGACGACTCGGGCGAGGCGCTGCTGCCCGGGGCCGTCGACTACGAAGCGGCGCTCGCGGGCGCGTCGGCCGCGCGGCCCGCGCTCGCCTGGTCGCCCGACGACCTCTACATCCTGTACACGGGCGGGACCACCGGCATGCCGAAGGGCGTGCTCTGGCGGCAGGGCGACATCTACGTCGCCGCGCTCGGCGGGCGCGGGCCCGGCGGCGTGGAGCTGCAGTCACTCGACGAGATCGCCGCGCGCGCGCGCGCGGGCGGCGCAAAGTCACTGCCCACGCCGCCGCTGATGCACGGCGCGGCGCACTGGGCTTCCTTCAACGGCTTCCACGGCGGCAACACCGTCGTGTTTCAGAGCGTCACGGACCGCCTCGATCCCGACGACGTGCTGCGCGTCGCGGAGCGCGAGCGGGTGAACGCGATCCTGATCGTGGGCGACGCGTTCGCGCGGCCGCTGATCGACCAGCTGCGCAAGCAGACCTACGACCTGTCGGCGCTGTTCGCGCTGGTGAGCGGCGGCGCCGCGCTGAACGCATCGCTGAAGAAGGAGCTGCTGGAGCTTCTGCCGAAGCTGACGATCGTCGACGCGGTCGGATCGTCGGAGACCGGCTCGCAGGCGCAGAACGTCAGCACGCAGGTCTCGGGCGCGACGACCGGCACCTTCACGCTCGGCCCCGGCGCGTGCGTGCTCTCGGACGATCTCTCGCGCACTGCGGCGCCGGGCGACACCGAATTGGGTTGGTTCGCGCAGAGCGGGCGCGTCCCGCTCGGCTATCTCGGCGACCGCGCGAAGACGGAACGCACCTTCCCCGTGCTGGGCGGCGTGCGCTACTCGGTGCCGGGCGACCGCGCGCGGCTGCGCGCCGACGGCATCCTCGAGCTGCTCGGCCGCGACTCGGTCACGATCAACTCCGGGGGCGAGAAGATCTTCGCCGAGGAGGTCGAGCACGCGCTGAAGTCACACCCCGCAGTGCTCGACGCCGTCGTCTGCGGTCGGCCGAGCGAGCGCTGGGGCAACGAGGTCGTCGCGATCGTGCGCCTGCGCGAGAACGCATCCGTCGGCGAGCGCGAGCTGCTCGCCGAGTGCGAGAAGCACATCGCCCGCTACAAGCTCCCCAAGGCGTTCCTGTTCCGCGACGAGATCGTGCGCTCGCCCTCGGGCAAGGCCGACTACCGCTGGGCAAAGTCTCAGGCAAGCTCGGAGTGATTCGAGGTTTCAGCTGCGGATCTCGCTGCCCTTGAGGCGCTTGCGCCAGAGCTCGGAGTCGGCGGAGTCGAAGCAGCGCAGGCGGAGCTCTTCGGCGACCAGGAAGAGCGCGCGCCGGAACGCCGCGCGGTCGCGCTCGAGCTCGGGGGTTGCCGCGGCCGCGACACCGCCCAGTGTCACGCTCGCGATCGATCGCTCGGCGCCGAAGACCTCGGGCGCGGCGAGGTCGGCCCAGAACCGTTCGCCCTCGACGCGCGCCTCTTCGCGCGCGGCGAGCGACGCCATCGCGACCGCCTGCTCGCCGTGGCCGTGCTTGCGCAGCAGGCGCGCGAGCTCCTCCAGGGGAGTCACTCGCGCGACGACCCGGGGCCGGTCTCCTCGAGGATGCGCCAGCCGCCGTCCTCGCACGGCCCGACGACGAGCGTGACGGGCGAGCGCACGGCCACGGCGGAGCTCGCGCGCGTCGCCGAGATCCGCACCCGCTCGCCCTCGGCCGCGAAGGTCGGACTGCGCCACTCGACGAGCACGCCGTCGGAGGTGTCTCGCGCGAGCGCGGCGCGCAGCGCCGGCTTGTAGTCCGAGCCGCGGACCGGCGCGGCGCCGCCGAGCTCGATCCGGGCGCCGATGCTGTAGCAGTCGGCGACCTCGGGATCCTGCGCGTGCAGCAGCCCCGCGCAGGCGTTGAACAGGCGCTGGGCGGTCGCGACCGCGTCTTCGCCCGCGACCACCCTCACCGGGCTCGGCCGCTCGCTCGCGACGTCCTGCACCTCCGCCTGCTTGCGCTTCGCGCTGTCGTCGCGCGGGATCGTCGCGGGCAGCAGCGCGGTGTCGGCGAGAAAAGAGAAAGGGAAGTCCACCAGCGTGAGCACGACCCAGCCCATCTGGAGCTGCTGGAACGCCGGCAGGAAGATCCCGGCGTCCTTGCGCACGCCGCTGTAGACCTGCGGGCCGTCGTAGCCGGCGTCCATCTGCGTGTCGATCGTCATGCAGCCGGACGCGGCGAGCAGCGCCGCCGCGAGCGCGAACGCGATCCGAGCGCAGCGAGACACTAGCGCTTCCCGGTCGCGATCCAGACCGCGTACGGCATGGCGACACCGTCTGGTGTGGCGCGCGACGCGAGCAGCTCGCGGATCGCCGCGTTCGCGGCGCTCCGCGCCGCCTCGGGCGCCTCGCGCAGGATCGCGCCCGCCGGGCCGATCTCGCTGACGAAGTGCAGCGCCTCGTCGACGCTGCCGCCGAGCGAGAGCTGGCCGGTCCGCGCCTCGAAGCCGACGTCCGCGAGTCCCGCGCGCTCGAGGATCCCGCGCACGCGCGCCGCGTCGGCGAACGCGAACGGGCCGGGCGCGTCGGGCGCGGCCGGCGGCGGCAGCGTCACGTGCTTGGCGAGCGCGCCGAGCGGATCGCGCATCCATGGGTTCTGCGCGAGCGCCTGCCAACACACGAATGTGACGCGGCCACCGGGCACGAGCGCGCGCGCCAGATTCGCGAAGGCCGCGGCCGGATCCGCGAAGAACATCACGCCGAAGCGCGAGAAGACCAGATCGAAGGCGCGCGCCGGGAACGGGTGGGTCTGCGCGTCCGCATTCTCGAAGCGCACGTTCGCGAGGCGCTCCCGCGCGGCGCGCTCGCGGGCGCGCTCGAGCATCGGGGTCGAGATATCGACGCCGAGCACCGAGCCAGTCACTCCGACGCGTGCCGCGAGCTGCAGGCTCGTCTGTCCGAGCCCGCAGCCGACGTCGATCACGCGCTCGCCCGCGCGGATCTGCGCGCGCTCGATCGCGGCCAGTCCGAGCGGCGCGAGCAGCCGGTCCATCCGCTCGCCCTCGGCGACCCACTTCGGGCCGGCCTGCTTGTTCCAGTAGTCGATCTGCTCCGCGTTCGGGCCGCTCGCTTCCATGTGCTTCCTCCCTCGGAAAGCGCGGATTCTAGGGGGATTCGGGGCACTTGACTCCTGGGCGAAAACAAGGCGAAAATCGCCTGGTGCGATCAGGGCCGGTTCGAGTCGACGCGCTGCGCGAGATCCTGCTCCAAGCAGGGCTGACGGACCGCGTTCGAGTCGGTGTTTCGAGTCCCCCACCCGAAGCTGCTCCGGACCCGAAAACCCACCGCACATTCGAAAGGACGAACGGACAAACCCCCGGGGCGGAGGAGGCGTTTTCCCCGGACGCTCTCCTCCGCCCCATTTCTCCCGCCGCCGAAGGGCGATTGATCGAGCTGACAGGCGAGCTCTCGTCGGGCAAGACCGCGCTGGCCTACCGCCTGGCGGCGCTCGCGTCGGCGCGGGGAGAGCTCGTGGGCTGGGTCGATCTGCCCAACTCACTCGACCCGCGCTACCTGCAGCGCGCAGGCGTGCGGCTCGAAGACGTGCTCTGGGTTCGGCCGCCCGGATTGCAAGCGGCGCTGCGCACCGCCGAGCTCTTGATCAAGACCGGCTTCGCGCTCGTCGTGCTCGATCTCGAGGGCGCGCCCGCGCGCGAGCTCGCGCGCCTGGGCGCTTCGGTCTGGACGCGGCTCTCGCGCGCGCTGCGCGAGTCGCGCGCCAGCGCGCTTCTGCTCGGGTCACAGGGGGCCGCCGGCGCGTTTGCGACTCTCGGCGCGCGCACCGAGCGCCGCCGCGCGCGCTTCGACGCGGGTCTCTTCGAAGGGCTCGAGAGCCAGCTCGAAGTCCTGCGCCGACGCGCGGGGCCGCCGGGCGGTGTTCTACACTTTTCGGTGTACCACCGCGCGTAGTCTCTTGCGACCTCAGACTACCGAGTCGCGCGCGAGCCGGGTCACGTCGATCCGGGAGGCACCGAACAGCGACTGGAGCGCGTCCAGGCCGCGCTGCTTGGCGAACTCCCCCTCCCGGCGCGTGATCGGAACGAGCCAGACCACGCGGATCGTGCGCTCGCGATCGGAGAGCCACTCGAGCTCCGGGTCGAAGAGGCTCGGCAGCGAGACGAGCAGGTGATCCGCGCTGGCGCCCGGCAGCCAGGGTCGCCCGATCTCGAGCACCTGGCCGAGCGACATCGGATAGCGCGGGTCCGCGTGCAGCTGGGCGACCATGGCGACGAGCGTCGCGGCGCGCGGCTCCGCGGCCGGCGCACAGAGCAAGAACTCGAGCCCGTAGCCGTCGTCCATGGCCTCGGACGATGCGCCGGCAGTCATGTAGAGCCACGGCGCGCGCGGCTCGCCGGCCGGCGGCGCGACCTCGAAGACCGCGAGCTCGGGCAAATTCACGACGAGCTCGCCCGCGGCGATCTCGGCGCGCGCGATCGCGCGCTTCGGAAACACGCGCGCGAGGTGCGCCCGCACGACTTCGCCGAGGTCTCGCTCCACTGCCGCCCGCCTTTCCGCGGGCGCATCGTAGCTTGGACTACGCGGGTGTCGCGAGGATGCCGGCGAAGAGCTTCTGCACGCCGGCGACGATCTCGGGGCGCGCCTTGGCGGGCGAGCCGGCGTCGGTCGGCGGCTGCGGGTCGTACTCGATCGCGAGCTGCACGGTCTCGGCGAGATCGCGGCCGTACATCCGCTCGACCAGCGAGAGCGCCATGTCTATGCCGGCGCTCACTCCGGCGCCAGTCACGATGCGCTCACCGAAGACGACACGCTGCAGTGTAGGTTTCGCGCCGAGTCCGCGCAGGAAGTCGAGCATCAGCCAGTGACAGGTCGCTTCGACGTCGCGCAGCAGCCCGGCCGCCGCGAGCAGGAGCGAGCCCGTGCAGACCGACGTCGTCCACTGCGTGCGCGGGTGCAGCTCGCGCAGCCAGGCGATGATCGGATCGTGCGGGATCAGCGTGTGGGTGAACGGCGAGCCGCCGACGACCACGATGTCCGCGTCGCGGACCTCGTCGAAGCTGCGCGTCGCTTCCAGCCGGACGGCACCGCTGTCATCGGCAACCAGCCCGCGCTTCGCGGCGACGAAGAACGTCTCCGCTCCGGGCAGCGCCGAGAGCACTTGGTAGGGCCCGATGATGTCGAGCGCTGTGAACCTGTCGTAGAGAGCGAGCGCGATGCGCATGACTCAAACCTCCGCCGAGTACGGCGGCGCGGGGTCGTACTCCATCAAGTGTTGGACCTGCCGCGCCACCGGCACGCCGTGAATCTGGCCGACCAGCCAGAGCGCCATGTCGATGCCCGCCGAGACGCCCGCCGCCGTGACGAGGTTCCCGTCGCGCACGTAGCGCACGCCCTTCAGGACCTCGACGTCGCCGCGCGCCTGCAGCTGGTCGACGAAAGCCCAGTGAGTCGTGACTCGCTTGCCCTTCGCGAACCCCGCTTCGTGGAGCAGCAGGGCTCCCGTGCAGACGCTGGTCACCCAGCGGCACTGCGCGCCCGCCTTGCGCAGCCACTCGATCAGCACCGGGTTCGACACCTCGCGGCGCGTGCCCTGCCCGCCCGGCACCAGCACGACGTCGAGCTGCGGGGCGTCGGCGAACGAGTGGTCGGGCAGCACGCGCAGGCCCTTGGCCGCGCGCACGGGCTCGCGCGTCGCAGCGATGGTCACGACGCGGTCCTCGGGCTTCAGCTTCTGCGCCATCGTGAACACTTCCCACGGCCCGACGAAGTCGAGCTCCTCTGCGTCCTCGAAGAGCAGGACGCCGATCGTGTCGCCCATGGCCATCTCCTTTCGCTGCAGGGGTTGCGAGTCACGCCGCCGCGGAGCGGAAGCGCGCGCGGTACGCGGCCGGCCCGACGCGGAGCTGGCGCAGGAACGCGCGGCGCAGCGTCTCCGCGGTGCCGAAGCCGCAGCGCGACGCGACCGCGTCGACGCCGTCGTCCGATTCCTCGAGTAGGCGGCGCGCCGCTTCGACCCGCGCGCGCTCGACCCAGCGCGCCGGTGTCTCGCCCACCTCGCGCGCGAACACGCGCGCGAAGTTGCGCGGGCTCATCGCCGCGCGCTTGGCGAGCGCGGCGATGCCGAGGTCCGCGGGAAGGTGCGCCTGGGCCCAGGCCTGCAGCTCGCGAATCCGCTCGTGCTCCGTCGCCTGCGCGGCGAGGCCGACACTGAACTGTGACTGGCCGCCGGGGCGCTTGAGAAACAGCACCATCCACTGCGCCACGGTCAGCGCCAGTTCGCGGCCGTGGTCCTGCTCCGCGAGCGCCAGCGCGAGGTCCATGCCCGCGCACACGCCGGCCGAGCTCCACAGCTTCCCGTCGCGCACGAAGATGGGATCGGTCTCGACGGCGACCCTGGGGTAGCGCTTCGCGAGCTCGGCGCAGTGCGCCCAGTGAGTCGTCGCGCGCCGGCCGTCGAGCAGGCCCGCCTCGGCGAGCAGGAACGTGCCGCTGCAGATCGACGCCACGCGCCGCGCGCGCGGCGCCGCGCGCCGGAGGAAGTCGACCAGCGCGCGGTCTCGAAGCGC